>NZ_KV811263.1:0-51369 GCF_001813025.1 Pseudomonas sp. HMSC066A08 | reverse complement strand
TGCGCATTATAGGGAGATAGAAACTGGCGTCAACGTTTATTTCAAAAATAATTCAAATAACCGCCGGAACCGCTTTCACCCCACCGAAACCGCCTCGCCAGCCGGCTTTTTCTGCGCCAGCAGGTAGAGCCCGACGAGGAAGCCGACCAGGCACAGAGTCACCACGTAGTAAGCCGGCCCCATCGGGCTCTGCTTGAGCAGCAGGGCCACCGCCATCGGCGTCAGCCCACCGAAGATGGCGTAGGCCAGGTTGTAGGAAAAGGACAGGCCGGAGAAACGCACCACCGGTGGGAACGCATTGACCATCACGTAGGGAACGGCGCCGACGATGCCGACGAAGAAGCCGGTCAGTGCATATAAAGGAAAGAGCCAGTCCGGGTGGGCCTTGAGGCTGCCGTAGAAGCTCCAGGACACCAGCGCCAGCAGCACGCTACCGGCAACGAAAGTCAGCCCCGCGCCGAAACGATCCGCCATACGCCCGGCGACGACGCAGCCAAGGGTCAGGCAGACGATCGCCAGGCTGTTGGCCTTGAGCGCCGTGGCGGCATCGAAGCCGTATACGCTCTGCAGCACGGTAGGTGTCATCAGGATGACCACCACGATCGCGGCCGACAGCACCCAGGTCAGCAGCATCGACACCAGGACGGCGCCACGATGATCGCGGACCACCGCTTTCAACGGCACTTCCTCTGCCAGTGCCTTGCGCTGCTGCAGCTCGGCGAATACCGGCGTCTCGTGCAGCCAGCGGCGCAGATAGACCGAGAACAGGCCGAACACCCCGCCGAGCAGGAAGGGAATCCGCCAGGCATAGTCCTGCACTTCTGTCGCGCCATAGAAGCTATTGATCGCAGTAGCCACCAGCGAGCCCAGCAGGATGCCCGCCGTCAGGCCGGAAGTCAGCGTCCCGCAGGCATAACCGACATGCCGTGCCGGTACATGCTCGGCGACGAAGACCCAGGCCCCCGGCACCTCCCCGCCAATCGCGGCGCCCTGGATCACCCTCAGCAGGAGCAGCGCCAGGGGCGCCCAGATGCCGATCTGCGCGTAGGTCGGAAGCAGGCCCATGATCAGGGTCGGCACCGCCATCATGAAGATGCTCAGGGTGAACATGCGCTTGCGCCCGAGCAGGTCGCCGAAGTGGGCCATGATCACGCCGCCCAGCGGCCGCGCCAGGTAGCCGGCGGCGAACAGGCCGAAGGTTTGCAGCTGACGCAGCCATTCCGGCATGTCCGCCGGGAAGAACAGCTTGCCGACCACGGTGGCGAAGAACACGAAGATGATGAAGTCGTAGAACTCCAGCGCTCCCCCCAGGGCGGAGAGGGACAGGGTCTTGTAGTCGCTGCGGGTCAATGGACGCTGGGCCGGCGCCTCGGGAGCATTCGCGGATGGCATGTCGGGATTGTTCTCTTTATTCGTTCAGCAAGCATGAGCGGGGTTCGACCGGCAGGCGTGTCGACCTGCGACCCGGGGACGCAGGAGCGAAACCATAGCAAATCGAAGAATGTCCACACAGTCGGTCGAAGAGAGAACCGGGCGGTCGTCGGCCGCCCTACTCCTCTATATAATGCCCGGGCGCCTCTGAAAGCTGTCCCAAGACCTTGCACCGGCAGGCGTTTTGGGAGAGTTTTCCCCTAAACCGCGCTTGAACAAGAAATCCGGGGGGCACGAGGCCCTTACCTATGATCGAGCTTGAACAAGAAGACCCCATTCCCCAGGGAGACCTGGCCTTGCAGATTACCGCGCTGCCGCGCGAAACCAACGGTTTCGGCGATATCTACGGCGGTTGGCTGGTATCCCAGATGGACCTGGCGGGAACCGCCATGGCCAGCAAGATCGCCGGCGGCCGTATCGCCACCGTCGCCATCGACCGCATGGCCTTCATGGTGCCGGTCGCGGTAGGAGCCCAGCTTTCCTTCTATACCCAGACCCTGGAAGTCGGCCGCAGCTCGATCCGCATGCTGGTCGAGGTGTGGAGCGACGACCCGCTGTCCAGCGAATGGCGCAAAGTCACCGAGGCGGTGTTCGTGTTCGTCGCCATCGATGGCAGCGGGCGCACCCGCCCGGTCCCGCCACGCCGGGGCTAGACGCAGGAACGCCGGCTATCGCCGGCGTTCTTGTTTGCGCGTTCCTCAGGCCCGCACGGGGTTGCCGCGTACCGGCGCATCCCCGGCCACGTAGTACTTCGCCGTGCTGCGCGGCAGCGGCTGGCGACCGCGGATCCTGTCGGCGATCTTCTCGGCCATCATGATGGTGGTGGCATTGAGGTTGCCGGTGATGATCAGCGGCATGATCGACGCATCCACCACTCGCAGTCCTTCCATGCCATGGACCCGTCCCTGGCCATCGACCACCGCCATGTCGTCGCTGCCCATCTTGCACGAGCAGGATGGGTGGAAAGCGGTCTCAGCATGGTTGCGGATGAACTCGTCGAGTTCGGCGTCCGACTGCACGTTCACCCCTGGGCTCAACTCGCGGCCCCGATAGGGGTCCAGCGCCGGCTGGTTCATGATCTCGCGGGTCAGCCGGATGCCGTCGCGGAACTCCTGCCAGTCCTGCTCGTGGGACATGTAGTTGAACAGGATGCTCGGATGCTGGCGCGGGTCCCTGGACTTCAGGTGGATGCGCCCGCGGCTCGGCGAGCGCATCGAGCCCATGTGCGCCTGGAAGCCGTGCTCCTGCACGCCCTTGCTGCCGTTGTAGTTGATCGCCACCGGGAGGAAATGGAACTGGATGTTCGGCCATTCGAACGCTTCGCGGGTTCGGATGAAGCCGCCGGCCTCGAACTGGTTGCTGGCGCCGAGCCCCTTGCCGAGGAACAGCCATTGGGCGCCAATGGCCGGCTGGTTCCACCATTTGGTCGCCGGGTAGATCGACACCGGCTGCTTGCAGGCGTACTGCAGGTAGAGCTCCAGGTGATCCTGCAGGTTGGCGCCAACGCCCGGCAGGTCATGCACTACCGGGATGTCTAGGTCGCGCAGCAGAGCCGCCGGGCCGACGCCGGAGCGTTGCAGCAATTGCGGCGAGGCGATCGCGCCGCTGCATACCAATACTTCGCGGCGGGCGTGGGCGGTGACCGGGTTGTCGCCGTTGCCCACCAGATAGGAGACGCCGATGGCGCGCTTGCCGCTGAACAGGATGCGGTCGCTCAGGGCGTGGGTGACGATAGTCAGGTTGGGCCGGCCGCGGGCCTGGTCCAGGTAGCCGCGCCCGGTGGCGGCGCGACGGCCTTCCGGGGTGACGGTCCGGTCCATGGGGCCGAAGCCTTCCTGCTGGTAGCCGTTGAGGTCATCGGTTCGCGGGTAGCCGGCCTGCACGCCGGCCTCGACCATCGCATGGAACAGTGGGTTGTTGCCGGCCTTCGGCGTGGTCACGCTGACCGGGCCGTCGCCGCCATGGTAGTCGTTGGGACCGATGTCCCGGGTTTCCGCCTTGCGGAAGTACGGCAGGCAGTCGAGGTAGCTCCAGTCCTCGAGGCCCGGCTCCTTGGCCCAGCCGTCGAAGTCCAGGGCGTTGCCGCGGATGTAGCACATGCCGTTGATCAGCGAGGAGCCGCCCAGGCCCTTGCCGCGACCGCACTCCATGCGGCGGTTGTTCATGTAGGGCTCGGGGTCGGTCTCGTAGGCCCAGTTGTAGCGCCGTCCCTGCAACGGGAAGGCAAGGGCGGCCGGCATCTGGGTGCGGAAGTCGAAGCGGTAGTCGGGACCGCCGGCTTCGAGCAGCAGGACGCTGACGTCGGCGTCTTCGGTGAGGCGGGTAGCGAGTACGTTACCGGCAGAGCCGGCTCCGATGATGATGTAGTCGAATTCCTGGGACATGCAGGCCTTCCTCTTTTCTCGGCATGACACCGGCCGCGACGCTGGCGCGCCGGTGTCTGGAAGTTCGGAATGGCCGGTGTCAGGGAGCGTTGCCTGGGACCGGCCTGGTTAGGGGGTCGAGCGCTGCGTCGAGGCTCAGAACACCGAGGCGTAGTCGCCCAGCTCCACTTGCACGGACTTGATGCGAGTGTAATGAGCCAGGGTGGTGAGACCGTTCTCGCGACCGACACCGGATTGCTTGTAACCGCCGACTGGCATTTCCGCCGGCGACTCGCCCCAGGTATTGATCCAGCAGATGCCGGCTTCCAGGCGATGGATGGCGCGGTGGGCGCGGGCCAGGTCCTGGGTCACGACGCCGGCGGCGAGGCCGTACTCGGTATCGTTGGCACGGCGGATCGCCTCGTCTTCGTCGTCATAGACCAGGATGCTCATCACCGGCCCGAAGATTTCCTCGCGGACGATGGCCATGTCGTCGCTGCAATCGGTGAACACGGTCGGCGCGACGTAGGCGCCATTGCCGAACGCCCCATCGGTCACACGCTCGCCGCCGCACAGCAGGCGAGCCTTCTGCGCCTTGCCGGACTCGATGTAGCCGAGCACGCTTTCCATGTGCGGGAAGCTGACCAGCGGGCCGAAGTTGGTGTTCTCGTCCTGCGGGTCGCCGAGACGGATGCGCTGCACGCGCTCCAGTACCTTGGCTTCGAAGCGGGCCTGCTGGGAACGGTGGATGAACACCCGGGTGCCGTTGGTGCAGACCTGGCCGGAGCTGAAGAAGTTGGCCATGACGGCGATGTCGGCGGCGCGGTCGAGGTCCGCGTCGGGGAAGATGATCAGCGGGGACTTGCCGCCCAGCTCCATGGTCACTTCCTTCAGCGACGAACTGGAAGCACTGGCCATGACTTTCTTGCCGGTGGAGGTGCCGCCGGTGAAGGAGATCTTCTCGATCAGCGGGTGCTCGGTCAGCCACTGGCCGACTTCGCGTCCGCTGCCGGTGAGCACGTTGAACACGCCGTCCGGCACGCCGGCCTCGGTGTAGATCTCGGCCAGCTTGAGGGCGGTCAGCGGGGTGACCTCGCTGGGCTTGAAGATCATTGCGTTGCCGGCAGCGAGGGCCGGGGCGGATTTCCACAGGGCGATCTGCACCGGGTAGTTCCAGGCGCCAATGCCGGCGACCACGCCCAGCGGCTCGCGGCGGGGGTAGACGAAACTGGTTTCGCGCAGGGGAATCTGCTCGCCTTCGATGGCCGGGACCAGGCCGGCGTAGTACTCGAGCACGTCGGCGCCGGTGACGATGTCCACCGAGCGGGTTTCCGCCAGCGGCTTGCCGGTATCCAGGGTTTCCAGGGCGGCCAGTTCGTCGTTGCGCTCGCGGAGGATGTCGACGGCGCGACGGAGAATGCGCGAGCGCTGCATGGCGGTCATCGCCGCCCACACCTTCTGCCCCTCGACGGCGCTCTGCACGGCCCGCTCGACGTCTTCCCTGGAAGCCCGCTGGACCTTGGCGAGCACTTCGCCGTTGGCCGGGTTGATGGTCTCGAAGGTGGCGCCACTGCTGGCCTCCACGTAGCGACCGCCAATGTAGAGCTTCTGTTCTTCGAATCGGGCCATGTTGCAGTCCTCTCTTATCGGTATCGCAGGCGCAAGGCGGCGCCGCGGGGGTTTTCGTCCCTACCCCGACTGTTTTGCCAACTGCTGGTCGAGGTAGTCGTAAGCGATGTTCAGGGCCTCGTCGGTATCGAAGGCGTCGCCGGTCAGCGCGCCACGCAACCACAGGCCGTCGATCAGCGCCGCCAGGCCGCGTGCCGCGGCGCGGGCGTCGTCCGCCGAGAGCTGGCGGCGGAACTGGTAGCACAGGTTCGAATACAGGCGATGGTCGTTGACCCGCTGCAATCGACGCAGTGCCGGCTGGTGCATGCTGGTCGCCCAGAACGCCAGCCAGGTCTTCATCGCCGGACCATTGACCTGGCTGTCGTCGAAGTTGCCTTCGACGATCGCTCGCAGGTGCGCCCTCGGACTGTCGTCGTAGAGCGCCGCGCGGCGTTCGCGTACGGCCTTGCTCAAGGCGCTGAGCAGGTGCCGCATGGTCGCTTCCAGCAAGCCGTTCTTGTCCTGGAAGTAGTGGCTGATGATGCCGTTGGAAACACCCGCCAGGCGGGCTATCAGGGCGATGCTGGCGTCTCCCATGCCGACCTGATCGACCGCCTCCAGGGTGGCGTGAATCAGTTGCGAGCGGCGGATGGGCTGCATACCGACCTTGGGCATTGCTATCTCCTCTCGTCGATGGGTGCGTGCGGGCACCGACCGACGTCATTGGTGGCCAGTCTATTTTGTTTTTATTGAACGTTCAATCAACTAAGAATAAGCTCGGCGTCCATGAGCGGCTCCCAGCCTGCGTGCAACCTGGCCCGCGCCGTTCATCACCTCGTCGCCGAAGTCCGCCAAGGATCGCAGAATCCGGGCTTCAAGTGGGGTGGCAATGCTGTGTCTGTAGTCCGCGGCCATAAGCCGCCATGCTTTCACTGCCATGGGGTCATCCTCCAATGAGTACTGCTTCGCCAATAAAAACAAACGAGCAGGTACGTCTGAATCCGATCGTGTTCTTCGGCTCGACCGCACTGATCCTGGTTCTGACCGCCGCCCTCATCCTCTATCCCGACAGCGCCGGAGCCTTGCTCGGCCGCATCCAGGCGTGGCTGTCGCACAGCTTCGGCTGGTACTACATGCTGGCCATCGGCGCCTACCTGTTCTTCGTCGCCTGGGTGGCCTTCTCGCGCTTCGGCACCCTCAAGCTCGGCGAGGAACATGAAAAGCCGGACTTCAGCTACGGCGCCTGGGCCGGCATGCTGTTCTCCTCCGGGATCGGCATCTCGCTGCTCTACTTCGCCGCATCCGAGCCGATCGACCACCTCTACCACCCGCCCGAAGGCATTCCCGGCAGCCCTCAGGCGGCGCGCCAGGCGCTGCAACTGACCTTCCTCCACTGGGGCCTGCACGGCTGGGCGATCTATGCCCTGGTCGGACTCGCCGTCGGTTATTTCGCCTATCGCCATCGCCAGCCGCTGGCGTTGCGCTCGGCGCTCTATCCGATCCTCGGCGAGCGCTGGGTGAAAGGCGCCGCGGGCCACGCGGTGGATTGCTTCGGCATCTTCGTCACCCTTCTCGGGCTGGTGACCAACCTGGGCATCGGCGCCTTGCAGGTGTCGTCCGGTCTCGAGTACCTGACCGGCATGCCGCACAACAAAGGCACCCTGCTGGCGGTGATCCTGGCGATGAGCCTGGTCGCCACCCTGGCGGCGGTCTCCGGTGTCGAGAAAGGCATCCGCCGGCTGTCCAACCTGAATATCGTGTTGTTCAGCTCGCTGCTGCTGTTCGTGCTGGTCTGCGGTTCGACCCTGGAACTGCTCAACGGCTTCGTACAGAACCTCGGCGATTATCTCGACGGCCTGGTGCTGAAGACCTTCGACCTCTACGTCTACACCGGTGCCGGCGCCGGCAAGAGCGAGGAATGGCTGGGCCTGTGGACCCTGTTCTACTGGGCCTGGTGGATTTCCTGGGCGCCCTTCGTCGGTATGTTCATCGCCCGCATCTCCCGCGGTCGCAGCGTGCGCGAACTGGTCTGCGGGGTGCTGCTGATCCCGCTGGGCTTCACCCTGGCCTGGCTGTCGGTATTCGGCAACAGCGCCCTGGACCTGGTGATGAACCACGGCGCGACCGACCTGGGCAAGGCCGCGCTGGAACAGCCGTCGATGTCGATCTACCTGCTGCTGGAACACTACCCGCTGTCGAAGATCGTCATCGGCCTGTCGATCTTCGTCGGCTTCGTGCTGTTCCTCACCCCGGCGGATTCCGGCTCGGTGATGCTGGCCAATCTCTCTCGCAGCGGCGGCGAACTGGACGAGGACGCGCCGAACTGGCTGCGTATCCTCTGGTCGGCCGTCGTCACGCTAGTCACCATCGGTCTGCTGTTCGCCGGCAACTTCACGGCGATGCAAACCGTCGTGGTGCTCGCCGGGCTGCCGTTCTCGGCGGTGCTGATCCTGTTCATGTTCGGCCTGCACAAGGCCATGCGCGCCGACTACGAGGCCCAGGTCGGCGACCGCCGCACCTACCAGCCGGTGCCGGCGCCAACCCAGCCCCAGGCCTGAACCCGGCGCCGCCAGGGCGCCCTCTCCAATCAGGTGCGTACTTGGCCCGGCGAAACGCCGGGCCTTTCTTTTCTGCCTCCCGGTCGCCCGGCGCATGCCGTAGGAAACGGCGCGCGGGAGCGTGCGAAAGGAAGAACAGACGGAAAAAGCGCGGAGGGTAAACGCGAATGCCCGGCAGCGCCGGGCATTCGCAGCGGTCCCGAGTGGGCCGTGGGGGATCAGCCGAGGTTCTTGCCCAGCAACGCGTGATACAGCTCGCTGTCGCCGAGCACTCCGACCACCCTGTCCTGCTCCTGAAGGACCAGCTTGTGGCCGGTCTGGTAGCGAATCTGCAGGGCATCGCGCATACGGATGCTGACATCCACCAGGGTCGGTTCGCGGCGCAGCTTCTCCACCGGGTCGCCCTGGCGCCAGCGTTGCAGGTCGATGACGTTGCTACCCTGGCGCGCGCCCTTGAGCACGTCGCCTTCGCTGAGACCGATCCAGCAGTCGCGGCCCTGGTCGAAGCAGATCTCGTCGTTCTGCCGGATGCACTGGTCGAGGCCACGCATCAGGCTCTGGCCGCACAGCACGTTGAGCGGGTTGGTATGGGCGACGAAGGTACGCACATAGTCGTCCGCCGGGCTCAGCACGATCTCTTCCGGCTTGCCGTGCTGGATGATCCGGCCGTCCTTCATGATCGCGATGCGGGTGCCGATCTTCAGCGCCTCGTCGAGGTCGTGGCTGACGAACACGATGGTCTTGTGCAGTTGCCGTTGCAGCACCAGCAGTTCGTCCTGCAATTGCTGGCGGATCAACGGGTCGAGGGCGGAGAACGGTTCGTCCATCAACAGGATGTCGCCATCCATCGCCAGCGCGCGAGCCAGGCCGACGCGCTGCTGCATGCCACCGGAGAGCGAGTCGGGACGCTTGTCGCGCCACTGCGAGAGACCGACCAGCTCGAGCTTCTCGTCGATCAGCTTCTTCCGCTCGGCGGCCGGGCGGCCCTGCATCTCCAGGCCGAAGCCGACGTTCTCGGCCACCGTCAGCCAGGGCATCAGGGCGAACTTCTGGAACACCATGGCGATGCGCTTGGTACGCATGGCCTTGAGGGTCGCCGGCGAGCAGTTGGCGATGTCCACCTGCGAACCTTCGTGCTCGATCAGCAGCTTGCCGCGGCTGACCTTGTTCAGGCCGTTGATGCAGCGCAGCAGGCTCGACTTGCCGGAGCCGGAAAGTCCCATCAGCACGCAGATCTCGCCGCGGTTGACGTCCAGGCAGGCGTCCTCGACGCCGAGCACCTGGCCGGTGCGCTTGAGGATCTCGGCGCGGCCGAGGCCCTGGTCGAGGAGCTTCAGGGCTTCCTTGGTGTGGGTACCGAAGATGACGTCCACATGGTCGAATCGGATCGCGGTCATGGCTTATTTCCCCTTCACGGCGCGCTGCTTGCACACCCGGTCGAGCAGGATGGCGAGCAGGACGATGGCCAGGCCGGCTTCGAAGCCGAGGGAGATGTCGGCGGTGTTCAGCGCGTTCACCACCGGCTTGCCGAGGCCATCGGCGCCGACCAGCGCGGCGATCACCACCATCGACAGGGAGAGCATGATGCATTGGGTGATGCCGGCGGCGATGCTCGGCATCGCGTGCGGCAGCTCGATGCGCGTCAGCAGTTGCCAGCGCGAGCAGCCGAAGGCCTTGCCGGCGTCGAGCAGCTCCGCCGGAACGTCCTGGATACCCAGGCAGGTCAGGCGGATCGGCGCGGCGACGGCGAAGATCACCGTGGAGATCAGGCCCGGTACCACGCCGAGGCCGAACAGGGTCAGGGTCGGGATCAGGTAGACGAAGGTCGGCACCGTCTGCATCAGGTCCAGCAGCGGCCGCAGCGCGGTGTAGAACCACGGCTTGTGCGCGGCGACGATGCCCAGCGGCACGCCCACGGCGATGCACACCAGGGTGGCGAATATCACCTGGGCGAGGGTTTCCATGGTCTCCTGCCAGTAGCCCAGGTTGAGGATCAGCAGCAACGAGGCCAGGGCGAACACGGTCAGCCCCCAGCTGCGCTGGATGAAATGCACCAGCCCTACCAGCAAGGCGATCAGCACCAGCGGGTTGAACCAGAGCAAGCCGTTGGTGACGCCATGGATGAGGAACTCCAGGGTGTCGGAGATCTTGTCGAAGAACGATGCGCCATGCAGGGTCAGCCAGTCGACGAAACCGGCGATCTGCTCTCCCAGCGGGAGCTTGTGATCAGTCAGGAACATAATCAGGGTCCATCAAGAGCGGGAAATGAACGACCGGTCGCCTACTTGGCGAACGCCAGCTTGGCCGCGGCTGCGGCAGGCTGCCCGTCGCGGGTGGTGACACCGGCCAGCCAGGCATCCAGCTGTTCCGGGTGATCCTTCAACCAGGCCTTAGCGGCTTCCTCGGGTTTCTTGTTTTCGTTGAGTACCGCGTCCATCAGCTTGTTCTCCATCTCGAGGGTGAAGCTGAGGTTCTTCAGCAGTTGGCCGACGTTGGCGCACTCCTGGGCGTAGCCCTTGCGCACGTTGGTGTAGATGGTCGCGCCGCCATAGTTGGGGCCGAAGAAGTCGTCGCCGCCTTCCAGGTACTTCATCTGGAAGCGGGTATTCATGGGGTGCGGCTCCCAGCCGAGGAACACCACCCACTGGTTGCGCCGGATGGCCCGCTGCACCTGCGAGAGCATGCCCGCCTCGCTGGATTCCACCAACTTGAACTTGCCCAGTTCGAAGGCGTTCTTGTCGATCATGCTCTGGGCGACGCGGTTGCCGTCGTTGCCCGGTTCGATGCCGTAGATCTTGTTGCCCAGCTTGTCGGAGAACTTCGCGATATCGGCGAAGCTGCGCAGGCCGCCGTCGTAGACGTACTGGGGAACCGCCAGGGTGTACTTGGCGCCCTCCAGGTTGGCGCGCAGCGTCTCGACCGTGCCTTTCTCGGCGTACTGCTTGATGTCGTTGGTCATGGTGGGCATCCAGTTGCCCAGGAATACGTCGAGGTCGTTGTTGGCCAGGGAGCGGTAGGTCACCGGCACCGAGAGCAGATTGACCTTGGTCTTGTAGCCGAGGGACTCGAGGACCTGGCGGGTGACCGCGGTGGTCACTGTGATGTCGGTCCAGCCGACGTCGGCGAAACGCACCGACGCACAGGATTCGGGCTCCGCGGCCTGGGCTGCCAGCGGTGCGCACAGAGACACGGCCAGCAGCCAAGACTTGCAACCTTTCATAGCGAACTCCTCTGCAGGGTAAGGCGCCGGCGCTACCCCGAAGGGCGCGGCGGTCTGTCTGTATCGGGCCGACCGGTAGCGGCCCTCAGCGGGCAATTCGTGAACGATCATGAAACAGGACGCATCCGTCGCCTACAGGGTGGGTCGCAACCAGTGCAGGCGGGGTCGCATTCAGTACCCGCTGTGTCGCATTCAATCATAGTGGTCTTTGCCGGCGACCAGCGGATGCCGTTTTCGGAGCGGCGCGAGCCCGTTCTCATTCCGACGCCGTGCAGGTGCAGACGCCCCTCGGCCGCAGAGGTTCCCCGATCCGGCCGCGGACGCGGCGCTTTTGGACATGGCCGGGTCGGTGGCGGATGCGGCCCGCCCCAGGGAAAGCCCGATGATGCGCAGGAATCGCGGGCGGAGGAGCCGCCACCCCCACTACGCAGGCACGGATGCCGCGGCAATCCCGGAGGCCGGCATGGCTATCAGTGTGTTCGACCTTTTCAAGATCGGTATCGGCCCGTCCAGTTCGCATACCGTCGGCCCCATGCGCGCCGCCGCGCTGTTCACCGCTGCCCTGCGCCAACGCCAGGCGCTGTCGGCGGTGCGGCGTCTCGAAGTGCGCCTGTATGGCTCGCTGTCCGCCACCGGCGTCGGCCACGGCACCGATCGCGCGGTGATCATGGGCCTGATGGGCGAATGGCCGGATCGTATCGACCCGACCCAGATCGCCCCGCGCATGGCCGCGCTGCTCGATAGCGGCCTGCTGCAACTGGACGGCCGCGTACCGGTACCGTTCGACTGGGTGCGCGACATGCGCCTGCTCGACGAGAACCTGCCCTACCACCCCAACGCCATGACCCTGGTCGCCTACGGCGAGCAAGACGAACTGCACCAGGAGACCTACTACTCGGTGGGCGGCGGCTTCGTGGTCGATGCGGCACAGGCCGCCTCGGGGCAGCTCGACCAGGACCACACGGTGCTGCCCTACGACTTCTCCAGCGCCGAGGAACTGTTGCTGCTGTGCAAGCGCCACAACCTGCGGGTATCCGAGCTGATGCTGGCCAACGAACGCATCTGGCGCAGCGAGACCGACATCCGCGAAGGCCTGCGGCGCATCTGGCAGGCGATGCGCGATTGCGTCGACAACGGGTTGCGCAACGAAGGCATCCTTCCCGGCGGGCTCAACGTGCAACGCCGCGCCGCGCGCCTGCACCGCAACCTGCAGGAGATCGGCAAGCCCAACGTGATCGGCTCGACCCTCAGCGCCATGGAATGGGTCAACCTGTTCGCCCTGGCGGTGAACGAGGAGAACGCCGCCGGCGGGCGCATGGTCACCGCGCCCACCAATGGCGCGGCAGGGATCATCCCGGCGGTGCTGCACTACTATATGAAGTTCAATCCCGACGCCCAGGACCGCGACGTCGTCGACTACCTGCTGGCCGCCGCCGCGGTGGGCATCCTGTGCAAGAAGAACGCCTCGATCTCCGGTGCCGAGGTCGGCTGCCAGGGCGAGGTCGGCTCGGCCTGCGCGATGGCCGCCGCCGGGCTGGCGGAAGTCCTCGGCGCCACCCCGGCGCAGGTCGAGAACGCCGCCGAGATCGGCCTGGAGCACAACCTCGGGCTGACCTGCGACCCGGTCGGCGGGCTGGTCCAGGTGCCCTGTATCGAGCGCAACGCGATCGCCGCGGTGAAGGCCATCAACGCGGCGCAAATGGCCTTGCGCGGCGACGGCCAGCATTTCATCTCGCTGGACAAGGTGATCCGCACCATGCGCGACACCGGCGCCGACATGCACGACAAGTACAAGGAAACCTCGCGCGGGGGCCTGGCGGTGAACGCCATCGAGTGCTGAACCGGAATTGCTCACGAAACGATCGAGACGCCACTTTTTGGCGCATATGGCGCGTGACCGAGCGGTCGCCATCCGTCACACTGCGGGGTAACGGCTCGCCGCCCGTCGTTACCTTTGTCGCCACGGCCGTTGCCCCGCCTTCTCGCCGGGGGCTGCCCTGGTGCTACCGAAATGCCCAGGCGCGCGGCGCGCCGCCAGCCGTCGCCCATGCTGTCGTTGTGCCAGGCCCGAGTGGAAATACCGGGCTAAAGCCTTCCGGCTTTTTTGATTGAACGCCCAATCAATATAGGCATGGCATTTGCCTTGCTCTGGTTACAAGCAACGCCGACGGCGTGGCCCAAGCAGCCACCCGGAAATTCCAACAATCATAAAAAAAGCCTCGTGAGAGGCCTGCTTGCTCAGCGTGAGGAGATACACCCATGACCACGTACGCGCCCGGAGTCCCGCCACAGAACCGAAATCCGCAGTCCATCGGCTTCCTGCTGCTGGACAACTTCACCCTGATCTCCCTGGCCTCGGCGGTGGAACCGTTGCGCATGGCCAACCAGCTCTCGGGACGCGAACTCTACCGCTGGCATACGCTTAGCCTGGACGGCCGCCAGGTCTGGGCCAGCGACGGCCTGCAGATCACCCCCGACGCCGGTACCGACAACGCCCCGGCGGTGGATTGCGTGATCGTCTGCGGCGGCGTCGGCATCCAGCGCAGCGTCACCCGCGAGCACGTCACTTTCCTCCAGGCCCAGGCCCGCCAGGGTCGGCGCCTCGGTGCGGTGTGCACCGGCAGTTGGGCGCTGGCCCGCGCCGGCCTGCTCGACGGCTACGATTGCAGCGTGCACTGGGAATGCCTGGCGGCGATGCAGGAAGCCTTCCCCCGGGTGGCCATGAGCACCCGCCTGTTCTCCATCGACCGCAACCGCTTCACCTCTTCCGGCGGCACCGCGCCGATGGACATGATGCTGCATCTGATCGGCCGCGAGCATGGCCGCGAGCTGTCGGCGGCGATCTCCGAGATGTTCATCTACGAGCGCATCCGCAACGAGCAGGACCACCAGCGCGTGCCGCTCAAGCACATGCTCGGCACCAACCAGCCGAAGTTGCAGGAGATCGTCGCGCTGATGGAGGCCAACCTGGAGGAACCGATCGACCTCGACGAACTGGCGGTCTACGTCAACGTCTCGCGTCGCCAGCTCGAGCGGCTGTTCCAGAAGTACCTGCACTGCTCGCCGTCGCGCTACTACCTGAAGCTGCGCCTGATCCGCGCCCGCCAGTTGCTCAAGCAGACGTCCATGTCGATCATCGAGGTGGCCTCGGTCTGCGGCTTCGTCTCCACCCCGCACTTCTCCAAGTGCTACCGCGAGTACTTCGGCATCCCGCCGCGCGACGAGCGCCAGGGTCAGCCGCTGGGCCAGCCGGTGGTGTTGATGCCGATCCCGCAGGACCTGGCGCTGATGCCCAACTCCTCGGCGCTGTCGGCCCTGAGCCAGGCGCAGGGCGAGTCGACCTTCGCCAGCGTGCGGATCTGACGGCGCGTCCCTGCCCGCCCCGTCCACGGGAGCGGGCAGGGCCTTATCAGCCCCGCGGCACCAGCGCCGGCAGCAGTTGCCGGGAAATCGCCTCGCGTACCGCCGGGAGCAGCGTGGCGTGCCCGCCGAGCATGTCCTCCACCAGCCGCCGCAGCGCCTGGGCGCGCTCCGGGCTGAGGCCGCGCACGGCGTATTCGCAGGCCTGCTCCGGGGTCGCCTCCGGCGGCACACTGAAGCCCAGCGCCTGCAGGCGTTCGCGGAAATCGTCCTGGTCGATCAGATCGGCGTGCATCATCGCGGCAGCTCCTTCGCTGGGTGTCTGCGGCGATTCTGCGGAGCCCGCGCCGCTCCCGGCAAGGGGGCTGTCCCGCCTGGGCATGGACAGGTCGTTTTCGGCTAATTCGACCGCCAGCGACACCGCCACAATCGCCTCCAGCGGCTTGCGGAATGCAGCGGACGGCTTCCGGAAAACGCCAGACTCACACTGAGGGCCGTTCCTGGCTCCTTTTTCATCCCCCTCCGCGCGTCGGGCGCGGCAGGGGGATTTTTTTGCCGGAAGCCGGCTAGCCGGCGCCGAGTCCCGCCCGACAGTGTTCCCAGAAACGCTCGAAGCCCGGCGAGAGGAACTTGTCGCGCTGGCGCAGCATGTAGAAGCGCCGGCACAACGGCGGCAGGCTGCTGCGCAGTTCGACCAGCGCGCCGGAGGCCAACTGTTCCTCGACCACCCAGCGCGACAGGCAACTGATGCCCAGCCCGGCGGCGACGCTGTGCTTGATCGCCTCGGAGCTGCCCAGGTCCAGGCTGTCTTCCAGGTAATGCAGGTGGCCCAGCAGGGCGTGGCTGACCTCCTCGCGCGTGCCCGAGCCGGGCTCGCGCAGCAACCAGCGCGCCCGGCGCAGGGCCTCGCGGGAGACCTGGGTGCGCGAGGCCAGCGGGTGGCCGGGCGCCGCCACCACGATCAGGCTGTCCTCGAGCCAGGGCTCCACCCGCAGGCCCGGCTCGTGGCAGGGGCCTTCGATGAGGCCGATGTCCGCCGCGAAGGTCACCACGTCCTGCACCGCCGAACCGGTGTTGCCGATGCTGGCGTTGACCCTCACGCCCGGCTGCTCGCGCTCGAAGGAGGCCAGCAGGCGCGGCAGCACGTAGTTGCCGATGGTGCTGCTGGCCGCCACCGTCAGGCTCGCCTGGGGCGCGGCGGAAACCGCGAACTGCTGCTCCAGTTGCGCCACCCCGTCGAGCAGGCGCAATGCCTGGGGCAGGAAGCGGCGGCCGACTTCGTTCAGTTGCAGGCGCTTGCCTACCCGGTCGAACAGGCGCGTGGAAAGCTGCGACTCCAGCTCGTTGAGCGCGGCGCTGGTGGCCGACTGCGACAGCGAGATGGATTCCGCCGCCGCCGTGGTACTGCCGCAGCGAGCCACCGCACAGAAGATCTGCAGTTGACGGAAACTGAGGGCCATGGACTCACCTACCTGTTTTTCAGGTATTTAATACAGAAACTATTCGTTTCACAAATTCATGCCCGCTACCTAACCTGCGTCCCGTGACCTCACCTGAGGAGCGAAGGATGCACACCCTCCCCGTCAAGACCGGTACCAGACCCCTGGCCCAGGTCCAGAAACTCATCCCCGGCCTGCTGCTCAGCGCCGCCCTGGCCGGCGTGGCGATCCTCCTGGGTCGTTCGCAATGGTTGCAGCACAACGGCATCAGCGCGCTGACCCTGGCCATCGTGCTCGGCATCGTCGTCGGCAACACCCTGTACCCTCGGATCGCCGCCGGCAGCGCCGCCGGCGTCGGCTTCTCCAAGCAGATCCTGCTGCGCGCCGGGATCATCCTCTACGGCCTGCGCCTGACCTTCCAGGACATCGCCGGCGTCGGGTTGCACGGCGTGCTGCTGGACGCCCTGATGCTCGCCAGCACCTTCGGCCTGGCGTGCCTGCTCGGCACCCGGCTGTTCGGCCTGGACCGCACCACCACCCTGCTGATCGGCGCCGGCAGTTCGATCTGCGGCGCCGCCGCGGTGATGGCCACCGAGCCGGTGGTGCGCGGCCGTGCCGAACAGGTCGCGGTGGCGGTCTCCACCGTGGTGGTGTTCGGCACCCTGGGCATCTTCCTCTATCCGGCGCTGTTCCAGTTCGACCAGGTCTGGGGGCTGCTACCGCGCGACCCTGGCACCTGGGGCGTGTACATCGGTGCCACGGTGCACGAGGTGGCCCAGGTGGTCGCCGCGGGTCGCTCGATCGGCATCGAGGCAGCGGATACCGCGGTGATCGCCAAGATGGTCCGGGTAATGATGTTGGCGCCCTTCCTGATCCTGCTCTCGGCCTGGCTGGCACGCGACAAGGCGCACCGCCGGCAGCACAGCGGCGCGACCAAGATCGCCATTCCCTGGTTCGCCGTCGGCTTCGTACTGGTCGCCGGGCTCAACTCGCTGGTCAGCCTGCCGCCGGCGCTGGTCAGCCACGTCAACGACCTCGACACCTTCCTCCTGGCCATGGCGATGGCCGGCCTCGGCCTCGGCACGCACCTCTCGGCGATCCGCCGCGCCGGCCTCAAGCCGCTGCTGCTGGCCGCACTGCTATTCGCCTGGCTGGTGCTCGGCGGTGGATTCCTCACCCGCCTGGCGCTCGCCTGAGTCCTCCGCCAGGAAGCCCTGCACGGCCCGCCGCAAGGCCTCGTGCAGGGCCTCCACCTCGTCGATGCCGTGGCCGCGCAGGCAGCCATGGACCAGTCCGCTTCCCGGATAGAACCCTGCCTCGCCACCCGCCGCGCGTAGCGCTGCGCCATAGCGCTCGCCATCGTCGCGCAGCGGATCGAATTCGGCGACCGCCACGAAGGCCGGCGGCAGGCCAGTGAAATCGGCGGCCTCCAGCGGCAGCGCCAGCGGCTGTCGGTGCAGCGCCGCCAGCGGCAGGTAGGCGTCCAGGCACGCCTGCACATCGCCGAGGCCGAGCAACGGGGCGTCGACGCAGTCGATCCGCGAGGGCGATGGCGCGGCGGACAGCAAGGGATAGAGCAATATCTGCGCGGCCGGCGACGGCGCGCCGCCATCGCGCAGGGCAAGGCACAGCGCCGCCGCCAGGTTGCCGCCGGCGCTGTCGCCGGCTACCAGCAGGCGTCGCCCATCCAGCGCTTCGTCCAGCTCGCCCAGGCTCAGCGCCTGCCAGGCACGCAGGCAATCCTGCAATGCCGCCGGGAACGGATGCTCCGGCGCCAGTCGGTAATCCACCGCCAGCACCAGCAGGCCCAGGCGTGCCGCCAGGTCGGCGCAGATGAAATCGTGTGAATCGAGGCCACCGAGCATCCAGCCGCCACCGTGCAGGTAGAGCAGCGCCGGCCAGCCGCCGGGCGGTGCCGGGCGGTCGGGGCGATAGCGGCGCACGCGCACCGGCGGCGCGGCCGGCAAACAGGAGTCGAGCACCCGCAAACCGGCCGGCCGCGGCGGCGCGAACGCCTTGCACATCCGCGCGTAGGCCGCACGTTGCGCATCCAGGCGCGGACTGTCGCTGGCGAACGCCCGGCTGTGCTCGACGAAGCGCCACATCGCCGGAGACAGCGGATACTTCGCAGCCATCGCGCTCAGCGCACCGGCGGCAGGCCGATCACCCGACCGACGCCTTCCGGCACGGGGAGCGCGCGATGTGTCTCGGCGAGCGCCTCGACCCGCGCCAGCACCTCGCCTTCGAACGGTACCGAGCGCGGGCCGTCGAGGCTGACGTGGAGCAGCATCTGCTCGCTCAGCGCCAGCGCCTGCCCGTTTCCAGGCAGGTACAGGGCATGGTGGATATGCAGGCGCTTGCGATCGTGACCGAGCAGTTGCGTGCGCACCTCGACCCTGGCGCCCTCCTTCACCTCATGGAGGAAGTTCAGGTGGCATTCCAGGGTGAACAGCGAGTGTCCGCTGGCGTCACGGTTCTGGCTGTCCAGGCCGATATGCGCCATCAGCGCATCGGTGGCGTAGCTGAACACCAGCAGGTAGAAGGCATCGCGCAAGTGGCCGTTGTAGTCCACCCACTCGGACAGGACCGGCGTTTCGTAGGTCGTCAGGGCTTGGCTCATGGCAGGCTCCGTGGTTGCGCTCCGCCCGGCGGGACGGAAGGCGCGTCATGTCACTCGGCGAAGGCGAAGCCGTGCCGGGCCTTGGTTTCCCTGATCGCCCCGAGCACCGCCAGCAGGCAGTCGTCGCGGTAGCGCTCGAGCTCGGCGATGCTGCGCGCGCCCTGCTGCTCGGCGGTGCCCTCCACCACCCGGTCGATCAGGGCCTCGGTGAGTTCCGGCGCCGGCAGGTAGGTCCAGGGCAGTTGCAGCGCCGGACCGAACTGCGCCATGAAGTGGCGCATGCCGGCGTTGCCACCGGCCAGGGTGTAGGTCAGGAAGGTGCCCATGAACGACCAGCGCAGGCCGGCGCCGAAGCGGATCGCATCGTCGATCTCGCCGGTCGTGGCCACGCCGTCGTTGACCAGGTGCAGCGCCTCGCGCCAGAGCGCCTCGAGCAAGCGGTCGGCGATGAAGCCGGGCACTTCCTTGCGTACGTGCAGCGGACGCATGCCCAGCGACTCGTAGACCCGCATCGCCGCCCGCACGGCCTCGACAGCGGTGCGTTCGCCGCCGACCACCTCCACCAGCGGCAGCAGGTAGACCGGATTGAAGGGGTGGCCGACCAGGCAGCGCTCGGGGTGGCTCGCCTCGGCGTAGAACTCGCTGGGCAGCAGGCCCGAGGTAGACGAACCGATCAGCACGTCGGGCCGCGCCGCGGCGCTGATCCTGGCGTGCAGGTCGAGCTTCAGGTCGAGCCGCTCGGGGGCGCTCTCCTGGATGAAATCGGCGTCGCCCACGCATTCCTCGATGCTCGCGACGAAGCGCAGGCGCTCCTGCGCCGCGCCGGGCGCCAGGCCCTGTTTCCGCAAGGCCGGCCAGGCATTGGCGACGCGCGCGCGCAACGCCGCTTCGGCGCCCGGCGCCGGATCCCAGGCGACGACGTCGAGGCCGTGGGCCAGGGCGCGGGCGATCCAGCCGCTGCCGATGACGCCGCTACCGAGGGCGGCGAAGGTCTTGATCTCGGTGACGAAGGACATGGACATCTCCAGATGTTGTTCCCGCCCCCAACGGGGCGGGGAGGAAGAAATCAGCGCGGCTTCAGGTTCATCCTGCGGCGCCCTTCCGCCGGGCTCAGGGCGCGCCCGCCGAGGCGCTCGATGATCTCGATGGCGCGCTCCACCAGGCTGCCGTTGCTCGCCGGCACGCCCTTGTCCAGCCAGATGTTGTCCTCCAGGCCGACCCGTACGTTGCCGCCCAGCAACATGGCCTGGGCGACCATCGGCATCTGCGTGCGGCCGATGCCGAAGCCGGCCCAGGTCGCCCCCGGCGGCAGGTTGTCGGCCATCGCCTTCATGGTCGTGGTATCGGCCGGCGCGCCCCAGGGAATGCCCAGGCAGATCTGGAACAGCGGATCCTCCAGCAGCCCTTCCTTGAGCATCTGCTTGGCGAACCAGAGGTGGCCGGTATCGAAGATCTCCAGCTCGGCCTTGACCCCCAGCTCGGTGATGCGCCGGGCGCCGGCGCGCAGCTGCGCAGGGGTGGAGACGTAGATGTAGTCGCCGTCGCCGAAATTGAGGGTGCCGCAGTCCAGGGTGCAGATTTCCGGCAGCAGCTCCTCGACATGCCTGAGCCGCTCCAGCGGGCCGACCAGGTCGGTGCCGGCACCGAACTCCAGGGGCCGCTCGCCCTTGCCGATCTCCAGGTCGCCGCCCATGCCGGCGGTGAGGTTGATGATCACGTCGGTGTCGCTTTCGCGGATACGCTCGACCACTTCGCGGTACAGCGCCACGTCGCGGCTGGGCTTGCCGGTGGCGGGATCGCGGACGTGGCAGTGGGCGACGGTGGCGCCGGCCCTGGCCGCCTCGATGGCGGCCTCGGCAATCTGTTTCGGGGTGACCGGGATCGCCGGATGCCGGCCGACGGTATCGCCGGCGCCGGTCACCGCGCAGGTGACGATGACTTCATGGTTCACGGTGGTAGCTTCCTGTATTCGGGTGTACGAAGCCCCGCCCGGCCGCGCCGGGCGGAACGGATAGGTGCGGATTACTTCAGCGAGGCCTGGAGCGCGGCCAGGCCGTCCTTGCCGTCGAAGGTGCTCACGCCATCCAGCCAGGCCTTCAGTGGCTCGGGGTTGGCCTTCAGCCACTGGCGCGCGGCGTCGAGGGGCTGGGTGCGATCGAGGATCGGTGCCATCACCTGGCTGACCTGTGCGCTGCTGAAGCGCAGGTTGTGCAGCAGCCGGGCGACGTTGCCGCACTGCGCCTGGTAGCCGGCGGCGGTCATGGTGGAGACGGTGGCCGCGCCTTCGTCGGGACCGAACACATCCTCGCTGCCGGTGAGGTAGGTCATGTCGATCTGCAGGTTCATCGGATGCGGCTTCCAGCCGAAGAACACCACCCACTGCTTGCGCTTGATCGCCCGCTTCACCGCCGTGAGCATCCCGGCCTCGCTGGACTCCACCAGTTGGAAGCCCTTCAGGCCGAAACGGTTGTCGTCGATCATCTTCCGGGTGATGCGGTTCGAGCCGCTGCCCGGCTCGATGGCGTAGATGCGGCCGCCAAGCTTGTCCTTGAAGCGGGCGATGTCGGCGAAGGTCTTCAGCCCGCCCTCGGCGACGTAGCTAGGCACCGCATAGGTGGACTGCGCGTCGGCCAGGGTCGGCGGCTCGATCACTTCGATCCGGCCTTTGTCCAGGTAAGGCCTGGCGACCGGCTGCATGGTCGGTTGCCAGTAGCCGAGGAACAGGTCCAGCTGCTTGTCGGCCAGGCCGGCCAGGACGATCTGTTGCGAGGCGCTGGTCTGCTTCACCTGGTAGCCCAGGCCATCGAGCAAGGCTTCGGCCACGGCGCTGCTGGCGACCACGTCGGTCCAGTTCACCGTGCCCAGGCGCACTGTGCGGCACTGCTCGGGTTCTGCGGCCAGGGCGGCGCCACTGGCCAGGATCAGCAGGGCACAGCCCAGCTGGCGAATCGTCGTCTTCATCGGTCTCCCCTCGTGCGGCTATTGATTGTTTTTCTGCGAGGTGGGCGCCGGCCCCTTGCGAGACCGGCCCTGGCGACCAAGGTACGCAGCCGGGATGGCGGCGAAGCGCACTGCGGCGACCAGCTCTTGCACTGCAGCGACCTGGCCATTGCCAAGCGCGGCGGGCCTGCGCTACACACAGGCTGCGCAACCTCGACCCCGGAGCGCCCCATGTCCCAGGACTTCTGGTTTCTGCTGCTGCCCGGCTTCTCGGTAATGGGCTTCGTTTCCGCCGTGGAGCCACTGCGAGTGGCCAACCGCTTCCACGCCGACCTCTACCGCTGGCACGTGCTCAGCGCCGACGGCGGCCCGGTGCTGGCCAGCAATGGCATGTCGGTGAACAGCGACGGCGCGCTGGAGCCGTTGAAGAAAGGCGACCTGCTGTTCGTGGTGGCCGGTTTCGAGCCGCTGCGGGCGGTCACCCCGGCCCTGGTGCAGTGGCTGCGCAAGCTCGACCGCAACGGCGTGACCCTCGGCGGCATCGATACCGGCAGCGTGGTGCTGGCCGAGGCCGGTCTGCTCGACGGGCGCCGCGCGACCCTGCACTGGGAGGCCATCGGCGCCTTCCAGGAGTCCTACCCGCAACTGAGCGTGACCCAGGAGCTGTTCGAGATCGACGGTCCGCGCATCACCTCGGCCGGCGGCACCGCCTCCATCGACCTGATGCTCGACCTGATCGCCCAGGCCCATGGCCCGCAACTGGCGGTGCAGGTTTCCGAGCAGTTCGTGCTCGGCCGCATCCGCCCGCGCCAGGATCACCAGCGCCTGCAGGTGGCGACCCGCTATGGCGTGAGCAACCGCAAGCTGGTGCAGGTGATCGGCGAGATGGAGCGGCATACCGAGCCGCCACTGACCACCCTGGAGCTGGCCGAGCGCATCCAGGTCACCCGCCGCCAGCTGGAACGGCTGTTCCGCGTGCACCTGGACGACACGCCCTCGAACTTCTACCTCGGCCTGCGCCTGGACAAGGCCCGCCAGTTGCTGCGCCAGACCGACCTCAGCGTGCTACAGGTGAGCCTGGCCTGCGGCTTCGAGTCGCCTTCGTACTTCTCCCGCAGCTACCGCGCACGCTTCGCCGCCAGTCCCAGCCAGGATCGCGCGGTGCTGCCGCTCAAGGCTCCCGCAGCCACGCCGCCAGGCGCGCCAGCAGGGCGTCGCACGCCTCGAGCTGAGCGAGGCTGACGAACTCGTCCGGCTTGTGGCCCTGGTCCATGCTGCCGGGACCGCAGATCACCGCCGGGATACCGGCCTGGTGGAACAGCCCGCCCTCGGTGCCGAAGGCCACGGTGGAGAAATCCGTCGAACCGCTGAGCAGACCGATCAGCTCCGCCGCCTGGCTGTCGTCTGCGGTGAGCAGGCCGGGATAGGCCGATAGCGGCGTGAAGCGGATATCGGTACTTCGCTCCACCGCGCGCATCCGCGGCAGCAGTTCGCTTTCGGCATAGTCGCGGAGTTCCTCGGCGACCTGTCGCGGGTCGTCCGCCGGCAGCGCGCGGACCTCGAAGTCGAAGCGGCACTCGGCGGGCACGATGTTCAGCGCCCGGCCGCCCTGGATCAGTCCGGTCTGCACCGTCGAATAGGGCGGGTCGAAACGCCGGTCGTGGCGCTCCGGTGCCGCCAGGCGCGCGCCGATCTCGCCGAGGCGACCGATCAGCCGCGCAGCGTATTCGATGGCATTCACCCCTTGCGGCGCGTAGGCCGAATGGCAGGCCGCGCCGTGCACCTCGCAGCGCATGGCCAGCTTGCCCTTGTGGCCGAGCACCGGCTTCAGCTCGGTGGGCTCGCCGATGATGCACAGCAACGGCTTGTGCGGACGCCGCTCCAGCGCCGCGAGCAGCGAACGGACGCCCAGGCAGCCGACTTCCTCGTCGTAGGAGAACGCCAGGTGCACCGGCAGGCGCAACGGCGCGGCGAGGAACGCCGGGACGGCCGCCAGCACGCAGGCCAGGTAGCCCTTCATGTCCGCCGTGCCACGCCCGTAGAGGCGGCCATCGCGCTCGCTGAGCCGGAACGGCGGCACGCTCCAGGCCTGGCCGTCCGCCGGCACCACGTCGGTATGCCCGGAAAGGCAGACGCCGCCACGGTCGCTGGGGCCGATGGTGGCATAGAGATTGGCCTTGCGGCCGTCGGCATCGAAGAACAGTTCGCTGTCGACGCCGAAACACGCCAGGTAGTCGCGGACGTAGTCGATCAGCGCCAGGTTGGACTCGCGGCTGACGGTGTCGAAGGCCACCAGGTCGGCGAGGATGTCGCGGCTGCCGGGCATGTCGAACTCCAGGGCGCAGGTCTCGCGCTGCGCCGTCGAGGAAGGGAACGACCCGCTCACTCGTCGCCGGGCACGCCGTAGCTCGGCGCACGGGTCGGGTCGAGGGCGCGGGTCACATAGTCCTGCATCTGCGGCTTGTAGGCGAGCCACAGTCGCTCGAGCTGGCCGATGGGGTCGTGCTCGACCCAGTCGACGCGCAGGTCGACCACCGGCCAGAGCAGGTCGCCGACCACCGACAGCGCCGCCGAATGCACCGGCCCGGCTTCGCCGCCAGCGGCCAGCGCGGCACGCATCGCCGCCAGCAGGCGCTCGGCGAGCAGGCCTTCGGCGTTCTCGAAGGCATCCACCATCGCCTCGATCACTTCCGGCGCGGCCAGCAGGTTGCCGGCCGCCACGCATTGTTCGCCGGCCCGCGCATGGTGGACGCCGAGCGCCTCGCGGCCGGTGAACAACGCGGTGCGGCCGTGCTGGTCGATCACCGTGACCTGGCGATACTGCCCATAGCCGTTGCTGCTCAGCGCCTGGTCCAGCGCTTCGCCAGGGGCCAGGCCCTGGTCGAGGCGGTCGAGGATCTGCGGGCCGAGCGCCGGCAGGGTGATGTTCTGCGTAGCCACCGCGCCAGTGCCGGCGCGCAGCCAGGGACAACGGGCGCCGACGGCGATGCTCGACGAGCTGATGGCGATGCCCAGCTGGCCGGTTTCGGCACAGCGGCCGACGATGGAAAAGGTCATGGCGCGCGCCTCCTCATTGCTGCCAGTCGTCGGGAATCACCGCGATCACGTCGATCTCCATCAGCCACTGCGGCTGGCCGAGGGCCGAGACCACCAGTCCGGTGGAGATCGGGAACACCCCTTTGAGCCACTTGCCGACCTCGCGATAGACCGGCTCGCGGTAGCGCGGATCGATCAGGTAGGTGGTGGTCTTGACGATGTGCGAGAGGTCGCTGCCGGCTTCCTCCAGCAGTTGCTTGACGTTCTTCATCGCCTGCTCGGCCTGGGCGCGCGGGTCGCCGAGGCCGACCAGGTTGCCGTCGAAGTCGGTGCCGACCTGGCCGCGCACGTACACCGTGTTGCCGGCGCGCACGGCCTGGCAGAGATCGTTGTCCAGGGACTGGTTGGGGTAGGTGTCCTTGGTGTTGAACATGCGAATACGGGTATGGGTAGGCATCAGCTGACTTCCTGGAGGCTGGTTTGCGGAGCTTGCGAGGCGCGGTCCTGCTCCTGGCGCTGGACGGCGTCGCGGTATGCGAGGTACTTGCGCTGGATGGCGATGTGGTCGGCGACATGGCGCGCGTCGTGCCAGACGCCCCAGATGAACGAGGAGCCGCGCCGCGACAGCCAGGGCAGGCCGATGAAGTACACGCCGGGTTCGCTGGACACGCCACGCTGGTGGCGCGGCTTGCCGTTGCGGTCGAAGGCATCGACCTGCAGCCAGCCGAAGTCGACGGCATAGCCGGTGGCCCAGATGATGCTGCCCACCCCGGCCTCGGCCAGGTCCAGTTCGAGGATCGGATCGGTCACGCACTGCGGGTCCGGCAGCCGGCGGCGCGCCTCGGGCTCTTCCGGCAGGTCGAGGCCGTTGCGGGCGACATAGGCGTCGGCGGCGTCGAGCAACGCCAGGTAGTTCTCGTCGCCGCGCGCCAGGTTCTCCGCCAGGTCCGGCCGGAAGGTCGCGACGCCATCGACGAAGGATTCGGTCAGTCCGACCAGGGTCACGCCCTGATGCGCCAGGGCGCGGAAGTCCACGGTATGTCCGCCGCGGGCACCGCTCACGGCGATGGTCACATGCTCACGGCCGGGCTTGGCGACTTCCGCGTCCCATTCGCCGAGCACGCCCAGCCACCAGCAGAAGTCGCGGTTGCGGTAGGAACGCGGCGGACGGTCATGGGCGCCCACCGAAAGGTAGACCTGGCGCCCGGCACGTTGCAGCTCGTCGGCGATCTGTACCCCCGACGAACCGGCGCCGACCACCAGTACCGCGCCTTCGGGCAACTGCTGCGGGTTGTAGTAGTGGGCCGAGTGGATCTGCCGGATACGCTCGTCGCGCGGCGCGATCGGCGGGATTACCGGACGCTGGAACGGGCCGGTGGCGGCGACCACGCGGTTGGCCTCGATGGTCCCGGCGGAGGTTTCCACGGTGAAGCCGGGGCGGCCGACATTGCGCACCACCTTCCTCACCTCGACGCCGGTACGGATCGGCGCGTCGAATTTCTTCGCGTAGGCCTCGAAATAGGCCGCCACCTGGTCCTTGCCGGGGAAACCGTCGGGATCGATGTCGAATTCCATTCCCGGGAAGCGGTCGTGCCAGGCCGGGCCGTTGGCCACCAGCGAGTCCCAGCGTCCGCTGCGCCATGCCTCGGCGATGCGGTTGCGCTCCAGGACCAGGTGCGGCACGCCGAGCCGGCTCAGGTGCTCGCTCATCGCCACGCCGGCCTGGCCGGCGCCGACGACGAGGGTGTCGGTCTTTTCCACGATCCCGTCCGTGCGCGAGGGCAAGGCGGTGCGATTCAGGTCGGTCATGGCTCGGTTCCTCGGACTCTGGTCGTTCTTGTTCTGCGGTTGCGTGATGGCCGCATTCTGTTCAGAGCCGGGGAATAGCGAAATTATGATTTTTGTAGTCGCTGGCTAGGGAAAAGCTGCACGCCCGCGCGGTCGGCGGGCGGCAGAGGCGTCGCTCAGGACCTGCCGACGATCTGGCGAGCTGGAGAAGCCGGGCGAAAACGGCCGGGGAAGAAGCCGTTTCCAACGCAGTTTTGCCGACGTGCAGAGTCCGCGAAGGTTTTCAGAGGATCGGCGAGACCAGCCGCGCCACGCGCATCCCCAGTTGCTGCAGGCGGCGCACGCTGCGGCGGTCTTCCGGAGTGAATTCGAGCGACTCGGCGAAATCCGCCTCGAGCATCGCCTCCACCTCGCCGGCGAAGCCCTCGTCGACGGTCACCACCATCACCTCGAAATTCAAGCGGAACGAACGGTTGTCCAGGTTGGCGCTGCCGACGGCGGCGGTGTCGCGGTCCACCAGCACCACCTTCTGGTGGAGGAAGCCGGGTTGGTAGCGGAACACCTTGACTCCGGCACGGATCGCCTCCAGCGCGTAGAGGCTGGACGCGGCATACACCGTGCGGTGGTCCGGGCGCGAGGGGATCAGCAGGCGCACGTCGACGCCGCGCAGCACCGCCAGGCGCAGGGCGGCCATCACCGCTTCGTCGGGAACGAAATACGGCGAGGTGATCCAGACCCGCTCGTGGGCGGCGTTGATCATCTCGACGAAGAACAGCGAGCAGGTTTCCTGGGCATCCGCCGGGCCGCTGGCGACCACCTGGCAGAGCGCGCCCTCGCTGTCGTACTGCGGCGGCAGGATCAGCGGCGGCAGGCTGTGGGTCGCCCAGTACCAATCCTCGGCGAAGCTTTCCTGCAGGCACGCCACCGCCGGCCCGCGCAGTTCCATGTGGGTGTCGCGCCAGGGCGCCAGCGGCGGCTTCTCGCCGAGGTACTCGACGCCGACGTTATGCCCGCCGACGAAACCGCACTCGCCATCCACCACCACGACCTTGCGGTGGTTGCGGAAATTCACCTGGAAGCGGTTGAGCATGCCGCTGCCGGTGCTGAAGCCATGCACCTGCACGCCGCCCTGGCGCAGCCGCTCGACATAGCGGTGCGGCAGCGCGTGGCTGCCGATGGCGTCATAGAGGAAGAACACCTCGACGCCGTTGGCCGCGCGTTCCAGCAGCAGTTGCTGGAGGCGCTGGCCGAGGGCGTCGTCGCGGACGATGAAGAACTGCACCAGGATCACCTGACGGGCGGCGGAGATCGCCTTGAACATCGCCTCGAAGCTGGCCTCGCCGTTCACCAGCAGGCGCACCCGGTTGTTCGCCAGGGTCGGCGTGCGGGTCATCCGCACCAGCGCCTTGAGCCCCTTGTAGCCGCTGACCTGGCGGGCCGCCAGGGCCTCCTCGACCCAGGGACGCCAGTCCAGCTCGGCGGCCGCCAGGTGCATCTCGCGGTTGGCCTGGCGCCGCGCCTCGATGTAGGCGTCGAAACGGCTGCGACCGAACACCAGGTACGGCAGCAGGGTCAGGTACGGCATGAATACCAACGAGGTGGCCCAGGCGATCGCGCCCTGGGCGGTGCGCACGGTGAGCACGGCATGGATGGCGGCGACGAAGCCGAGTACCTGGATACCGACCAGCAGCAGGCCGAGGTAGGTGGTGGAGGTCATTGCGCGAGGTCGATCCTTGTCCACTCCGGTGGTGGCCATCATAGCCCTCTCCGGGGTAGGTCTGGCCAGCCTGGCAAACAGCCAGGGAGCGAGGCGGGATTGGCAGGATCCGTGGTATCGACGTCATTCGGCCGCGTTCGCCCTGCCCTACGCTGTTCCCATCGAAAACCACCGCAGACCGAGGAGCCCGCCATGAGCGACGTCCGTCCCCCGCTTCCCCCCTTCACCGCCGAAACCGCCGCGCAGAAGGTCCGCGCCGCCGAGGACGGCTGGAACAGCCGCGACCCGCAGCGCGTCTCGCTGGCCTACAGCCCCGATAGCGTCTGGCGCAATCGCTCGACCTTCATCCGCGGCCGCGAGCGGATCGTCGAATTCCTCAGCGGCAAGTGGCAGCGCGAGCAGGAGTACCGGCTGATCAAGGAACTCTGGGCGTTTACCGGCAACCGCATCGCCGTGCGCTTCGCCTATGAATGGCACGACGACTCGGGCAACTGGTTCCGCTCCTACGGCAACGAGAACTGGGCGTTCGACGAGCAGGGCTTGATGTACGAACGTCACGCCAGCATCAACGACCTGCCGATCCGCGAGGACCAGCGGCTGTTCCGCTGGCCGCTGGGGCGCCGGCCGGACGACCATCCGCCGCTCGGCGAACTCGGCCTCTGAACCCGCACCGGCAGGGGCGCGCGCGCTCCGTTGCCGGTCCCGGGCGGCCAGCACCTGTTCCATCCGCGACATTGCCCTCCGTCGTTGCGGTCGCACGCTTGACGCTTTCGGCACGACCCTGGTCGTTTTCGGGCCGGGTCGCGCCGGGCCCCGACGATATGCTGCCCCCAAAGCGTCGGCACAAGTCCCGGCGCGCCCAGCCTGAAAGGGGTATGCCAGATGAGCCCAGCCGAATTGCACGCCGACAGCATCGTCATCGACGGTCTGATCATCGCCAAGTGGAACCGCGAACTGTTCGAGGACATGCGCAAGGGCGGCCTGACCGCCGCCAATTGCACCGTGTCGGTATGGGAAGGCTTCCAGGCGACGGTGAACAATATCGTCGCCAGCAACAAGCTGATCCGCGACAACAGCGACCTGGTGATCCCGGTGCGCAGCACCGCGGACATCCGCAAGGCCAAGGAGCAGGGCAAGACCGGCATCCTCTACGGCTTCCAGAATGCCCACGCATTCGAGGACCAGATCGGCTACGTCGAGGTGTTCAAGCAGCTCGGCGTGGGCATCGTGCAGATGTGCTACAACACCCAGAACCTGGTCGGCACCGGCTGCTACGAGCGTGACGGCGGACTCTCCGGCTTCGGTCGGGAGATCGTCGCGGAGATGAACCGGGTCGGCATCATGTGCGACCTCTCCCACGTCGGCAGCAAGACCTCCGAAGAGGTCATCCTCGAATCGAAGAAACCGGTCTGCTACTCCCACTGCCTGCCGTCCGGTCTCAAGGAACACCCGCGCAACAAGTCCGACGAGGAGCTGAAGTTCATCGCCGATCATGGCGGCTTCGTCGGTGTGACCATGTTCGCGCCGTTCCTCAAGAAAGGCATCGACTCGACCATCGACGACTACGCCGAGGCCATCGAGTACGTGATGAACATCGTCGGCGAGGACGCCATCGGCATCGGCACCGATTTCACCCAGGGCCACGGCCACGACTTCTTCGAGTGGCTGACCCACGACAAGGGCTATGCCCGGCGCCTGACCAACTTCGGCAAGATCGTCAACCCGCTGGGCATCCGCACCGTCGGCGAATTCCCCAACCTCACCGAGACCCTGCTCGAGCGCGGCATGCCCGAGCGCGTGGTGCGCAAGGTGATGGGCGAGAACTGGGTAAGGGTCCTGCAGGACGTCTGGGGCGAGTAACTCCCGGCCCACTCCCGACTCGTCGCCTCTTCCTCCAGGGAGGGGCATTGCATCGCACCCATCTTCCCTCTCCCCGCCTCTCTCCCTGAAGGGAGAGAGGGAGTCAAAAGAATCGGAGCTTACACCATGGCCAAACACGCCCCCCAACTGCCCATCGAGGTCGACAGCGAGACCGGCGTCTGGACCACCGACGCCCTGCCGATGCTCTATGTACCGCGACATTTCTTCGTCAACAACCACATGGGCATCGAGGAAGTGCTGGGCGCCGACGCCTACGCCGAGATCCTCTACAAGGCCGGCTACAAGTCCGCCTGGCACTGGTGCGAGAAGGAAGCCGAATGTCACGGCCTGGAGGGCGTGGCGGTGTTCGAGCACTACATGAAGCGCCTGTCCCAGCGCGGCTGGGGCCTGTTCGAGATCGAGCGGATCAACCTCGAGGAAGGCACCGCCGAGGTCCGCCTGCGGCACTCCGCCTTCGTCTACGTCTACGGCAAGGTCAATCGCAAGGTCGACTACATGTTCACCGGCTGGTTCGCCGGCGCCATGGACCAGATCCTCGCCGCCCGTGGCAGCAGCCTGCGCACCGTGGCCGAACAGGTCTACAGCGGCGCCGAGGACGGTCACGAAGACGGCCTGTTCGTCGTCAAACCCCTGTAAGCCGAGGAAAGGGTCATGGCCTTCGAAGCAATGTTCCAGCCGATCCAGATCGGCAAGCTGACCATCCGCAACCGCGTGCTCTCCACCGCCCACGCCGAGGTCTACGCCACCGACGGCGGGATGACCACCGAGCGCTACGTGAAGTACTACGAGGAAAAGGCCAAGGGCGGCATCGGCCTGGCCATCTGTGGCGGCTCCTCGGTGGTCGCCATCGACAGCCCGCAGCAGTGGTGGAGTTCGGTGAACCTGTCTACCGACCGGATCATCCCGCACTTCCAGAACCTGGCGGACGCCATGCACAAGCACGGCGCCAAGATCATGATCCAGATTACCCACATGGGGCGCCGTTCGCGCTGGGACGGCTACCACTGGCCGACCCTGATGTCGCCGTCGGGTATCCGCGAGCCGGTGCACCGCGCCACCTGCAAGACCATCGAGGTGGAGGAGATCTGGCGGGTCATCGGCAACTACGCGCAGGCCGCCCGCCGCGCCAAGGAAGGCGGCCTGGACGGCGTCGAGCTGTCCGCCGTGCACCAGCACATGATCGACCAGTTCTGGAGCCCACGGGTCAACAAGCGCACCGACGAATGGGGCGGTAGCTTCGAGGGGCGCATGAAGTTCGGCCTCGAGGTGCTCAAGGCGGTGCGCGCCGAGGTCGGCGAGGACTTCTGCGTCGGCATGCGCATCTGCGGCGACGAGTTCCACCCGGACGGCCTGTCCCACGAGGACATGAAGCAGATCGCCAAGTACTACAGCGATACCGGCATGCTCGACTTCATCGGCGTGGTCGGCTCCGGCTGCGATACCCACAACACCCTGGCCAACGTCATCCCCAACATGACCTTCCCGCCGGAGCCGTTCCTGCACCTGGCGGCCGGCATCAAGGAAGTGGTCGACGTGCCGGTGCTGCACGCGCAGAACATCAAGGATCCCAACCAGGCCACGCGCATCCTCGAAGGCGGCTACGTGGACATGGTCGGCATGACCCGCGCGCACATCGCCGACCCGCACCTGATCGCCAAGATCAAGATGGGCCAGGTCGACCAGATCAAGCAGTGCGTCGGCGCCAACTACTGCATCGACCGCCAGTACCAGGGCCTGGACGTGCTGTGCATCCAGAACGCCGCGACCTCCCGCGAATACATGGGCGTGCCGCACATCATCGAGAAGTCCGCCGGGCCGAAGCGCAAGGTGGTGGTGGTCGGCGGCGGGCCGGCCGGGATGGAAGCTGCCCGCGTGGCGGCCGAGCGCGGCCACGACGTGACCCTGTTCGAGAAGAAGGAGCAGCTCGGCGGCCAGATCACCACCGCCGCCAAGGCGCCGCAACGCGACCAGATCGCCGGCATCACCCGTTGGTACCAACTGGAGCTGGCGCGCCTGGGCATCGACCTGCGCCTGGGCACCGCGGCCGACCCCGAGACCATCCTCGACCTGCGCCCGGACGTGGTGGTGCTGGCCAACGGCGGACATCCGTTCCTCGAGCAGAACGAACACTGGGGCGCCGCCGAAGGCCTGGTGGTGAGCAGTTGGGACGTGCTCGACGGCACGGTCGAGCCAGGCAAGAACGTGCTGGTCTACGACACCATCTGCGAGTTCAGCGGCATGTCGGTGGCGGACTTCCTCGCCGACAAGGGCGCCCAGGTGGAGATCGTCACCGACGACATCAAGCCGGGCGTGGCCATCGGCGGCACCACCTTCCCCACCTACTACCGCAGCATGTATCCCAAGGAAGTGATCATGACCGGCGACCTCATGCTGGAGAAGGTCTACCGCGAGGGCGACAAGCTGGTGGCGGTGCTGGAGAACGAATACACCGGCGCGCGGGAAGAGCGGGTGGTCGACCAGGTGGTGGTGGAAAACGGCGTGCGCCCCGACGAGAGCCTCTACTACGCGCTCAAGCAGGGCTCGCGGAACAAGGGCCAGATCGACGTCGAGGCGCTGTTCGCGATCCAGCCGCAGCCCTGCCTCAGCCAGCCCGGAGAAGGCTACCTGCTGTTCCGCATCGGCGACTGCGTGGCCCAGCGCAACACCCATGCGGCGATCTATGACGCGCTGCGCTTGTGCAAGGATTTCTAAGACACGCCTCGTGGCATCCGACCGGCACGGTCGCCCCCCTCTCCCGCAAGCGGGAGAGGAGCCGATCCAGCGCCGCCTGACGTCCCGCAGGGAGACCAGAAATGCTCGACACCCTCCTCCCCCTCCTGCTCTTCGCCGCCCTGGCACTTGCCGTGCTCGGCGCCGCGAAGCGCTTCCTCATGTGGCGCCGCGGCCGACCCGCCAAGGTCGACTGGATCGGCGGCCTCATGCAGATGCCGCGTCGCTACCTGGTGGACCTGCACCATGTGGTAGAGCGCGACAGGTACATGTCCAGGACCCACGTCGCCACCGCCGGCGGCTTCGTCCTGGCGGCGCTGCTGGCGATCCTGGTGCACGGCTTCGGGCTGCACGGCCGGATCCTCGGCTTCGCCCTGCTGGCGGCCACGGCGCTGATGTTCGTCGGCGCGCTGTTCGTCGCCCGCCGCCGCCTCGACCCACCCTCGCGGCTGTCTAAGGGCCCCTGGATGCGCCTGCCGAAGAGCCTGCTGGCGTTCGCCGCGAGTTTCTTCCTCGCCACCCTGCCGGTGGCCGGGATCCTGCCGGAAGGCTTCGGCGGCTGGTTCCTCGCCGGCCTCCTCGCCATCGGCGTGGCCTGGGGTGTGTCCGAGCTGTTCCTCGGCATGACCTGGGGCGGGCCGATGAAGCACGCCTTCGCCGGTGCCCTGCACCTGGCCTGGCACCGCCGCGCCGAACGGTTCTCCAGAAAAGATGGGCGCGGCGGCCGCTCCACCGGCCTCAAGGCGCTCGACCTGGCCGATCCGCAGGCGCCGCTGGGCGTGGAAAAGCCCAGCGACTTCACCTGGAACCAGTTGCTCGGGTTCGACGCCTGCGTGCAGTGCGGCAAGTGCGAGGCGATGTGCCCGGCGTTCGCCGCCGGCCAGCCGCTGAACCCGAAGAAACTGATCCAGGACATGGTCATCGGCCTGGCCGGCGGCAACGACGCGAAGTTCGCCGGCAGCCCCTATCCAGGCAAACCGCTGGGCGAGCACGGCGGCGGCCCGCACCAGCCGATCGTCGCGCTGGAGGGCAAGGCCCTGGTCGACGCCGACACCCTGTGGTCCTGCACCACCTGCCGGGCCTGTGTCGAGGAATGCCCGATGATGATCGAGCACGTCGACGCCATCGTCGACATGCGCCGCCACCTGACCCTGGAGAAAGGCGCCACGCCGAACAAGGGCGCCGAGGTGCTGGACAACCTGATCGCCACCGACAACCCCGGCGGCTTCGCCCCCGGCGGCCGGTTGAACTGGGCGGCCGACCTGAACCTGCCGCTGATGAGCGAGAAGAAGAGCGCCGAGGTGCTGTTCTGGGTCGGCGACGGCGCCTTCGACATGCGCAACCAGCGCACCCTGCGCGCCTTCGTGAAGATACTCAAGGCGGCCGCGGTGGACTTCGCCGTGCTCGGCCTGGAGGAGCGCGACAGCGGCGACGTGGCGCGCCGGCTGGGCGACGAGGCGACCTTCCAGAACCTGGCCAGGCGCAATATCGCGACCCTGGCGAAATACCGCTTCGCCCGCATCGTCAGTTGCGACCCGCACAGCTTCCATGTGCTGAAGAACGAATACGGCGCCCTCGGCGGCGACTACCAGGTGCTGCACCACAGCACCTTCATCGACGAACTGCTGCGTGCCGGCACGCTACGACTGGGCCGCAGCAAGGCCGGCAGCGTCACCTACCACGACCCCTGCTACCTGGGCCGCTACAACGGCGAGTACGAGGCGCCGCGCAACGTCCTGCGCGCACTCGGCATCGAGGTCAAGGAAATGCAACGCTCCGGCTTCCGCTCGCGCTGTTGCGGCGGCGGCGGCGGCGCTCCGATCACCGACATCCCCGGCAAGCAACGGATTCCCGACATGCGCATGGCCGACATCCGCGAGACCGGCGCCGAGCTGGTGGCCGTCGGCTGCCCGCAGTGCACCGCGATGCTCGAAGGCGTGGTGGCGCCGCGGCCGGAGATCAAGGACATCGCCGAGCTGGTGGCGGAAGCGCTGATAGAACAGGCGGAAGCGCCGGCAAAAAAGCCGGTGCGGCGTGAAGCCGTGGCGGAGGTGCATTGATGAGAGTGTCAAGCTTCGCATCGAATCCGCTGCTGACCGGGGCAGCACGGATAGCGGCCTCTCCCTCCAGGGAGGGGGCCGCGGGATCGGGTAGCCGCAGCCACAGGAAGCATTCCGCATGAACGACATCGTCCGTCGCGATCCACGCGCCGAATGGATCGCCCGCAACCGCCTGCATCCGCTGCACGCGGCCATGCACTCCGCCCAAGGCGGCGAGGTGCGCTGGATGGGCCCCCACGGCGTGGTCCGCAAGAACCCGCACGCCGTCGGCTTCGTCGGCCCCAACGGTATCCGCCGCATCGATCGCTCCGGCGGTCAGCAGGGCAGCGGCGCGCGCCGCGCCAGCGTAACGCAGGAAGCGCAGTTGCCGCTGCATGTGGTCGAGCAACCGGCATTCCTCGTCGCGGTAGTCCCGGACATGGTCGGAGGCCGTCTCTCCAGCCACGACAAGGACCTCCTCGGACTGGCCCGCAAGCTTGCCGGCAACGACGGCGCGGTGCTCGCCGTGGTGTTCGGCGAACACAAGGAAAGCGCCTTCGACAGCGCCGGCGTCGACCGCCTGCTGCACCTCTCCGGCGGCGAATACGACGGCTACGCGCCCGAGCAGCGAATACTCGCCCTGCGCAACCTGGAGAACCAGCTCGCCCCGCGTCACTGGCTGTTCCCGGACAGTCGCAACGGCGGTGGCGAACTGGGCCGGCGCCTGGCCGCCGCGCTCGGCGAACGGCCGGCCGGACGCGTCTGGCAGGTCGAGGACGGCCGCTGCATCGGCCGCGCCGGCGCCGGCCGCGAGGACATCCAGCGCGCCCTGCCGCGCCTGCTGCTGGCCGCGGCGGAATGCGCCGAGCCGGTCAGCGAGACCCGCCATGAGGTTCGCGAACTGCACATGGCCGAGCAGGTGGCGCGCAACCTGCCACGCATCGAGGACCTCGGCCCGGTGGCCGTGGACCCTGCGCGGATTCCCATGGCCGAGGCCGAGTTCATTCTCTCCGGCGGCAACGGCGTGCAGGACTGGACGCTGTTCCACCAGGCCGCCGCCGCCCTCGGCGCCACCGAGGGCGCCTCGCGGGTGGCGGTGGACGACGGGCACATGCCGCGCAACCGCCAGGTCGGCGCCACCGGTACCTGGGTCACCGCGCGGGTCTACCTGGCGGTGGGCATCTCCGGGGCGATCCAGCACCTGCAGGGCATAGGCGCCTGCGACAAGGTGGTGGCGGTGAACCGCGACGCCGGCTGCGACATGATCAAGCGCGCCGATCTCTCGGTGATCGGCGACTCGACGGAAATCCTCCGCGCGCTGATCCGCCTGGCCGAGGCACACCGCAACGGCGCCGCCCGCGATGCGGCCTGAACCCGCTTCCACGTACCTTTCATCGGTATCGAACCATGACTGAGCTGAACATCGTCGCGCTGGTCTCCATCGGCGCCCATCCCGCCTCCGGACGCCCTCGCCGCGCCGAACAGGACGCCCGCGCGGTGGAACTCGGCCTGCGCCTGAGCGGCCCGCGCCTGCAGGTTCTGCACGCCGGCGACCCGCACGCCGAGGCGCTGCGCGGCTATCTCGGCATGGGCCTGGAACGCTTGTCCGTGCTGGAACAGCCGGCCGGCGCCGACGCCCTGCCTGCACTGGCCGAGCACCTGCGCGACTCCCGCGCGCAACTGGTGCTCACCGGCAGCCAGGCGGAAACCGGGGAAGGCTCCGGGATGCTGCCCTTCCTCCTCGCCGAGCGCCTGGGCTGGCCACTGGTGGTCGGCCTGGCCGAGGTCGAGAAGGTCGAAGACGGCAGCGCCCAGGTCCTCCAGGCTCTGCCTCGCGGCCAGCGACGCCGGCTGCGGGTACGCCTGCCGTTCGTCGCCAGCGTCGACAATGCCGCGCCGGCGGCCCGGCAGAGCGCCTTCGGCCCGGCTAGGCGTGGCGAGATCGAGGCCCATGAGGTGGAGGTGGCCGACGACCCGCTGCTCGCCGAAGACAGCCTGCAACCGGCCCGGCCGCGACCGAAGCGGCTCAAGGTAATCAAGGCGAAGACCGGCGCCGAGCGGATGAAAGCCGCCACCGCCAAGGCCTCCGGCGGTACCGGGCAGGTACTCAAGGATGTATCGGCGGAAGCCGGCGCCGAAGCCATCTTCAAGCTCCTGCGCGAGGAAGGCGTGATCCGCTGAAGCGGGTCAGAACGCACTGTGCGCCAGATCACAGATTATGACGTGGTGACGATAAATTATTGTTTTACGATAATTTATTCCCTAGTTTCGCCATCCAGACGCGAAACACACAGGGGAACCCGGCATGGCGCTGTCCACGCATCTCAGCAACCACAAGCTCTATCTGCTCGGCATGCTCTGCGCCATCCTGGCCTGGGGCATGGCCTGCATCGAACTCGGAGCGAACACCCACCTCTGGTTCTCCGGCCTCAGCGAGCAGGGCTACCTGCAGGCCTGGAGCGATGAAATGCCGCGCCTGGCCAGCGACGGCTTCGTCCTGTCCTGGAGCAGCCGGGCGCTGCTGATGCTGCTGGACTACCTGCCGACCCTGCTTTCCGCGTTCGGCCTGGCGCTCACCGGCCTGTTCTTCCGCCGCCTGGCCAAGGGCGAACGCTGGTCGCAGCGCAACGCCAGGACCCTGGTGCACATCGGCCTGCTGTCCTTCCTGGCACTCTTGCTCCAGCCATTTATCAATACGCTGCAAGGTCTTGTACTATCTCTCGACCTGCCCGACGGCGAGCGTGTCCTGAGCGTTTCGATAGGACTCACTTCCGAAGCGGCCTACGAGTTTCTCAAGGCGATCTTTCTCTGCTCGTTCGGCCTGATGATGAGCGAAGCCAGGAAACTGGACGAAGAAGTAAGAGCCTTCATATGACGACCTCATGATCATCATCCGACTAGACGTCATCCTGGCGAAGAACAAGGTCCGCTCCAAGGAGCTGGCGGAAGCCATCGGTATCACCGAACAGAACCTGTCCCTGCTGAAGAACGGCAAGGTCAAGGGCATCCGCCTCGACACCCTGGAGAAGATCTGCGCCTTCCTGGACTGCCAGCCGGGCGACATCCTGGAATACGTCGCGGACGACTGATCCCCGCTCCACCCTTTCCCAACCAGAAACCATGAACAGACACCTGAACCTCTCAGGCGTTGCGCTCGCGCTCGCCCTGACCTCGGGCTGCGGCCCCTCCGTCCGCTACCAGTACGTGATGCCGCCAAGCGAGGCGGGACGCACCTGCGTCGCCCAGTGCCGCACGCAACAGAGCCAGTGCGAAAGCCTCGCGCGCCTGGAATGGCAGAACGAAAACCGCCTGCGCGAAGCGGAACGGCGCAGCTACCACTATTGCAGCCAGGGCAAGAGCAAGAAGCAGGCGCGCAAGGAGTGCCTGGCACCAGGCTATTCCTCCTCGTTCGGCTACAACGGCTTCGGCGGCTCCGGCAACTTCAACTGCAGTTCCGACTACGACCGCTGCTTCACCGACATCTGCGGCGGCACCATCCGTCGCATCGTCGAGCAACCCCAATGATCCCCGCCCACCGGAGTATCCCCATGAGCCGACGCCTCTTCCCTTTTCTGCCGTTCCTGTTCCTGGTCGGCTGCGCCCAGGGCTATCCCTCCTTCTCCGGCATCCTTCCGGACGTCCGCGTCAGCGGCGACGAACGCAGCTACGCCGAGCGTGCCGAAGACTGCCTGAAACGGCGCAACTGCCCGCCGGCCACCGATCGCGATCCCTTCGTCGCCGACCCCGGGCACTACTCGCTGGGCGGCAGCTTTCACTGGTGAAGCCGGGTGCCGAAGCCTGGCAACCGACCACGGACCTGGCTTCGGCAGACGCTTTTCTTTATCCTGCGCGCCCTTTGAACGACTGGGACGAGATCATGCTGGAGAACACCCTGGAACGCCTGGAAACCCTGGTAGCCGAGCTGCTGCAACAGAACCAGGCCCTGCGCGACAGCCACGACCAGCTTCAGCAGCAGCTGCGCCAGGCCACCGAGGAAAACGAAACCCTGCAACTCTCCATGCTCGAGCAGGAAGAAAAGCAGAGCGGCACCCAGGCCCGCCTGGAAGCCCTGGTCGAGCGCCTCAGCGCGCAGCAACCGGTTAGCGCATGAGCCGCGACGGCGTCCAGGTCCTGTCGATCCTCGGTCGGGACTATTCGATCCGCGTGCCGGCCGGCGAGGAGCGGGCCCTCGCGGACGCCGCCGCGTTGCTGCAGGCGGAAGTGGACGCCAACAAGCGCAAGTTTCCCTACGTCACCAGCAACGAGCTGGTGGTGCTCTCCGCGCTCAATCTCTGCGCCCGCCAGCTCGGCGCGAACGACGGCGAGTCGCCGCGCCTGCGGGCGGTGGAGCAGCGCCTGGAGGCGCTGGTCGAGCGGATCGCCGGGGCATCCGGCTAGTCGCGCGCCTGCGGACTCGCCCAATACAGCTGCCGATGCCCGCGCGCCTGGTAATTCTTGACCAGCGCGCAGGCCTCGTCGCGCGTCAGGTCGCGGCGCATGACGAAGGCATTGCCGTTGTCGTCCTGGCGCCACAGGCACCAGCGCGTTTCCTCCGCCGGCTTCGCCGCCACCGCGTCAGGCCTTCAGGGTCGAGGTCTTGCGCAGGCGCAGCGCGAGCATGACCAGCAGCACGCCGAAGAACACCGCGTAGGCGCCGATCACCCAGACCACCGCCAGCGCCCCGGCGCCGGGGTTGGCGATCATCAGCACGCCGAACAGTACCGAGATGGCGCCAGAGAGGATCATCCACCACTCGTTCTGGATCGACTTGCGCAGGCGGATCGCCGCGACGATCTGGAAGATCCCCATCGCCAGCGCCCAGCCGGCGATGATCAGGAGCAGGCCGATGGCGGTCAGTTGCGGCCAGAAGAACGCAACCAGGCCGGCCGCCACGCCGATCACCCCGACCAGCGCCAGAGGCCAGTTGAACTGCCCATCGCTGCGCATGTTGAACGCGGCGATCAGGGCGAACGCTCCGTCCACCAGCGCGTAGGCGCCCCAGAACAGCACCAGCACGGTCAGCGCCAGGGCCGGCGAGAGCAGGGTCAGGACGCCGAACACCAGCGCCGCCACGCCGCGCAGGGCCACCAGTTTCCAGTGCTTGCCCAGTTCGGCCCACAGGGGATTGTTTTCCACGCTTGCCTCCAGAGGCCGCCCTTGAGCGGCCCGTTCAGGTTGAGTCCTCTCACCTTAGTCCTTTTGCCGGGAGGCTGTCAGGGGGCGGAGGCGGGAGGCAAGGCGAGCGCGCGGGCTCAGGGCCGGGACTTCTCCGGCGGCCGCTGGCGGCGCCAGCAGGCGAACAGGTTCCAGGCCAGCAGCAGGCTGACGAAAGCGGAACTGACGTAGAACAGCAGGTTGTCCATGACCTTTCCTCCGCAGCGGCGCCCCGCCAGGGGGCGCCTCGTCCGGCTCAGCTGCCGGCCACCTTGCGCACGTGGGCGGACTCCTCGCCAAGGTTGTTCAGCATGCGCTCGCTGTACCAGTCGAGGAAATTGATCACGCCGAACTCGTAGGTCTTCGAGTATGGACCAGGCTGGTAGGCATCGGAGTTGATCCCGCGCTGGTTCTCCTCGGCCAGCCGACGATCCTGGTCGTTGGTCGCGTCCCATACCTCGCGCAGGCGCGCCACGTCGTAATCGACGCCTTCCACCGCGTCCTTGTGCACCAGCCACTTGGTGGTGACCAGGGTCTCCTGGGCGCTGATCGGCCACACGGTGAAGACGATCAGGTGGTCGCCCATGCAGTGGTTCCAGGAGTGCGGCAGGTGCAGGATGCGCATCGAGCCGAGGTCGGGGTTCTTGATCCGGCCCATGAGCTTCTTGCTGCCCTGCTTGCCGTCCATGGTCATCGACACCGTGCCGTCCAGCAGCGGCATGCGCACGATGCGATTGCGCAGGCCGAAGCTGGCATGGGCGTACGGGATCTTCTCGGCCTCCCAGGCGCTGGTGCAGGCCGCCACCTGGTCCTTGAACGCCTGGCTGGCGCGCGGGTCGGTGACGTCGTCCCACTCCAGCAGGGTCTTCAGCAGTTCCGGATGGGAGCCGTTGCAGTGGTAGCACTCGCGGTTGTTCTCGATCACCAGCTTCCAGTTGGCGGCTTCGCGGATGGTGGTCTGCACCGCCACCTTGGCGTTCTCCATGTCGTACGGCTCCATGTAGTGCTCGAGCGTCGCCAGGAAGTCGTCGATGGCCGGCGGGTTCTCCGCCAGGCTGATGAAGATGTAGCCGCCGGCGGTCTTCACCTGGATCGGCTTCAGGCCGTACTCCTTCATGTCGAAGTCGGCGCCCATCTCGGTGCCGGCGAACAGCAGGCGGCCATCCAGCTCGTAGGTCCACTGGTGGTAGGGGCAGACCAGCTTGGCCACCTTGCCCTTCTCGCTCACGCACAGGCGCGAGCCACGGTGCCGGCAGACATTGTGGAAGGCATGCACCTGGCCTTCGGCGCCACGGATCACCAGGACCGGGTTCTTGCCGATCTGCAGGGTGAGGAAATTGCCCTTGGCGGGAATCTCGCAGGTCATGCCGGCGATCAGCCATTCCTTGTGGAAGATCTCCTGCATGTCGATCTCGAACAGGCGCTGGTCGCAGTAGAAGGGTTGCGGCAGCGAAAAGCCGTGGTCGCGGCTGCGCAGCATGTCGGCGGTGGCCTTGCGGGCCGGTTCCAGGGGATCGCCGAGACTCAGGGTGGAAGTGACGTCCATCGGTAACTCCTCATGCCGCCCCCGCGCGGGTGGCGGCGGAAAAAGTGGCTGATACGGTTGCTACGCAAGGTGGCGTTCACAGCCTTCCTCATCCCGGCGCGGCGTCCGGAATCCCGCCCTGCCGATGGACGGGCCCCGCCGTGGCGGGAATGAAGGTCAGTCGCTCTACACGTCCGGGCTCTACCCTCCCGGGGTTCATGCAAACCCTCGTCTCGGCTGGTCTGGAGTGTGGGCCCGCGCCCGCCACCGACCTTATCCATGGGCGACATGACCGCATCCGTTTCCGACGCTCCGGGCCGCGCCCCAGCAGGCAGGTCGCGATAAGCATGTAAATGTCGCTGGCAGGTAAATGAGCGGCCACGGCGATGCGCACAATCCGCCCCATCAGGCCATCGTCCGGCCCCGGGCGCGCGGAGAGATCATCATGTCGAGCAACTTCCTCAATCCGGTCACCACCCAGACCTGGGCCAACGGCCGGCACCTCGTGCGCTGCGTCAAGGTCATCCAGGAAACCTGGGACGTGCGCACCTTCTGCTTCATGGCCGACCAGCCGATCCTGTTCTTCTTCAAGCCGGGCCAATTCGTCACCCTGGAGCTGGAGATCGACGGCGAGCCGGTGATGCGCTCCTACACCATCTCCAGCTCGCCCTCGGTGCCCTACAGCTTCTCCATCACCATCAAGCGGGTACCGGGTGGGCGGGTTTCCAACTGGCTGCACGACAACCTCAAGGAAGGCCAGGAGCTACCGGTGCACGGCCCGGTCGGCCTGTTCAACGCCATCGACTTCCCGGCCGACAAGGTGCTGTTCCTCTCCGGCGGGGTCGGCATCACCCCGGTGATGTCCATGGCGCGCTGGTTCTTCGACACCAACGCCAACGTCGACATGGTCTTCGTCCACAGCGCCCGTTCGCCGAAGGACATCATCTACCACCGCGAGCTGGAGCACATGGCCTCGCGGATCGACAACTTCAGCCTGCACATCATCTGCGAGCGCCACGGCCTCGGCGAAGCCTGGGCCGGCTACCGTGGCTACCTGAACCTGCGCATGCTGGAACTGATCGCCCCGGACTTCCTCGAGCGGGAAATCTTCTGCTGCGGCCCGACGCCCTACATGAGCGCGGTGAAGCACCTGCTGCAGGGCCACGGCTACGACATGAGCCGCTACCACGAGGAAGCCTTCGGGCCGACTCCGCCGGAGGTCCGCGCCGACGTCAGGGAACTGGCCGCAGAAGCCGCCGAGGCGCCGGAGGTACCGGTCGCCGACCAGCACCAGGTGGAATTCACCGCCACCGGCAAGAGCATCCGCGTCAGCCCCGGGGAAACCGTGCACGCTGCCGCCGCCAAGCTCGGCCTGCACATTCCGAAGGCCTGCGGGATGGGCATCTGCGGCACCTGCAAGGTGATGAAGACCGCCGGCGAGGTGGAGATGGAGCACAACGGCGGGATCACCGACGAGGATGTCGCCGAAGGCTACATCCTCTCCTGCTGCAGCGTACTCAAGGGCGACGTGGTCATCGACTACTGAGGGCGCGAGGGAAACGCCAGGCGCTCCCAGTAGCGCCGCCGCGGCAGTTCCTCGGCCGGCAGCCAGCGTCCGGCGCAGGCCTGCAGCGGCTCGGCGGGAGCCTTCAGCAGCGAGTCCAGGGCCAGCACGTAGCGCCCCGTCCCCGCGCAGCGGAAGCACAGGTCGTCGTCGAAGCTGTCGAAGCACGGGTACTCGCCGAGGTCGTCGCGGTAGCGACGCAACGTCCGCTCTTGCACGTCGAGCAGCAGCAGGCGCCACTGGTCCCGTTCCAGGTCGCTTTCCTCGTAGCGCTGGACGTGCCGGGTCAGCGCCAGGTAGCGACCGTCCGCCGACCAGATCATTGGCGCCGCCAGGTTGCCCAAGCCGATGCCCGACGCGGTCAGCAGGTAGCCGTCGCGGCTGAACCCGGCGCGCACGTCCTCGTCGCGGTGCATGCCCTCGTAGTGGAAACCGAAGCCCCAGGCGGCGTCCTCCGCGCCCACCGACGGCAAGACGAAGTCGCCGTCGCTCCAGGGCCGCGGCGGTGCCTCCAGCCAGCGCGACGCGGGGCACAGCCGCCAGGCCGTGCCATCGAACGCCACCCGCGCCTGCTCGTAGTAATGCCGCCAGTCGTCGTGGAAGCGGCCGAATGCGTGCCAGGCGCCGGGCTCGGGCAAGCCTTCGTCGAAGCGTCGCAACAGGCCGGGGTCGCCTTCGCCCGGCCCGCCCGGCGGCTGGTAGGCGTTGCGGCCGAGCAGGTGGAGCAGATGCACCTGGCCATCGATGAAACCTTGCAGGTGTAGATCGGCCAGCGGCTCGGCGAGCCACTCCAGGCGCCGCTCCCGGCTATCGAGTATGGCCAGGCGCTGCGGCAGGGTCGGCGCCTCGGCGAAGGCCACCACGGCCAGGTAGCGACCGCAATCGGACACGCGGTGGTCGAGCGTCCACTCGCCATCCAGGCGCCAGTCGCCCAGGCGCAAGGCATAGGCGCCACGCTCCGCCTCCTGATCGTCGCGCAACCACTCCCAGACGGCCCGGCTGCCATCGGCCAGCGGTGCGCTCTGCAACAGGCATCCCGGCCTGCCAGCCGCGCCATCCAGCGGCAGCAACAGGTCCAGGCGCGGCATGTCGGCCTCACGCCAGCGCGGCCGGTCGTCCGCATCGCGAGCGTGCAGAAGGTAGAGGCTGGAATGGCTGTACGAACCCAGCGTGCCGTAGCGTTCGTAGGTCAGGCAGGGTTGCGCCAGGTCCAGGCCGAAACGCAGCCAGCCACTCTCCAGCCCGAGCAATTCGGGCCCGCCGGCATGGGGCTCGGCAGGCAACGCCGACCACGGCTCGCCCAGCGCACGCAGACCGCCGTCCTCTCGCCAAAGCCAGTAGGTACCCTGCCCCAGCGGCTCGCCTGCAGCCTGCAGCGCCAGCGCCCGGCCGTCATCGTTCCAAACCAATGGCGGCGCTTCACGGGACAGGTAGAGGCCGCTGGCCTCGCCGTTTATCCACAGCTCGCCGCGGTTGGCGCGCAGCGGCGCGAAAGGATCGTCCAGGGCCAGCAGGCTGTCCGGCAGCCAGGGGCGGATTTCCAGCGCGGGTCCGCCAAGCGGGGTCGGTAACGGTTGCGCTCGCAGATCCCTGCTCCAGCGCTGCCATTCGCTCTCGGGCAGCCAGAGGTCGCCGATGGCAACGAAGGACTCGGCCTCGCTGCCGGCCTTCAGCATCTGTAGCTCGAGGCGCTGCGGTGCGTTGGACGTCAGCGGACTGTGCCGCCCGATCACCTCGCGCTCGGTGACGCTGTCCAGCTCCCAGAAGTTGTCCACGGCACAGCGGTAGAGCAACCGCTCCTGCCGGTCGAAGATCGCCAGGCCCCAGGCGCCTCGGCTCGGTAGCGGCGAAACGAAGTGGCGGCCATCGCTGGAAAAGCGTGCCGAAGGATTGCAGTCGGGGATGAAGCAGCCGTCGGGCATCAGGTAGTGGCATACCAGCGGGCCGCCCATGGCGATCTCGCCGCCGTCGAACAGGCGGATCGCCTCGCCCTCGGGGGTCCGCTCGGGCGCTGCGCCGCCCCAGGCGCTACCTCCGGCCGGCAGCGGTACGTCCAGCGCTTGCGGAGCCTGGCGCTCCAGGCGCAGGCCGCGCTCGAAACGGATCTGCAACAGCACGCCGCCGATCACCGCCAGCAAGCCACCACCCAGTCCCAGCCAGAAGCCCGGCAGTGCCTGGCCCAGGGCGATGCCGCCACCCAGAACCCAGAAGAACAGCGCCTGTTGCAGGCGATACGGCACCTTGCCGCGCCAACGATCCGTGGCCCACTCGGCGCCCAGCAGCAGCGCCCAACCCAGCGCTACCAGCGGCAACGGCAGGAGGACGCCAAGGGCCACCAGCACGGCGATCCAGGCGATCTCGCCGAGGCCTTCGAGCAACAAGCGGCCGAGCGGCTTGTCTGACATCCGATCATCCATGATCCATCCCACTTTCCTGGCAAAAGCCAAGGGTAATCAAGGCTCCGGCCAACCACCAGAGCCACGGCGAAGCTGACCTTCTCATACTGGAAAACACCAGGGCGCCAAGGTTGTCCACATACGGACTGGAATTCCATACAGGTGTTCCCTCGCCGCGTGGATGCTCGCCATATATTCACTCAAGCATTTGAAATAAAAGGTAAATTTTAAAGATACAAGTGCATTTCAGGGCCCGGTTACTCAGCCCTTCCCTGCCTCCGGGAAGCCCTTTCCAGGCTAGGTTGATCACAGACTTATCCACAAGTTGTGCAATCCATCGCCTCCCCTATGTCCTGCGGCTCCAGGAACAACATACCGACAATACCCCTCCGTGGCGCGAGGGCTCCGCAAGCCCATCCGGCTTCCCTTCCGGGTAAATCGCGCTTCGCCGCACGCTCGGGCTGGCCGCACTCTCCTGCTCATTTAACGATCAATACGCCAGAGACCCCGCCGTACGGCCCGCCCAAGCGTGAGCGAACAACTTTTCCACAGGGCTTTGCACTTCCCTTGGGGAAAAACAAAAAAATATTCACAGCATGAAGAAAAACCTCTGCCTTCTCTGGCAATCCGGCTCTTCCCATATGCACCGATCATTTATTGATCAAGCCAGCGCAGGCCCAGCCCTATGCGGCTTCTGGCGCTATCCATACAGGTTGTCCACAAGACTTTCCAGGCCTTTTGTGGGCAACCTTGCGTTTATACACAAGCTCCCTAAAGCAAGCCCACCACCTGTTGACAGAATATCCGATCAATTCTTGACCAGTACCCTGAAAGGCGCGCCCCCTCTGGCTCTCCGCACTCTATAAACAGGCTCTTCACATCGACCTCAACAGGAATTGGGGGAAATTCCCCTGGGCGATTGCTTCCATTCTCCCAGCGACTTCGGAACGGAAGAGTTTTGTCTTTTTCCTCAAGCTGTTACGTCCGCGCAGGGTGTTTTCGACTTTTGCGCCCACTTCGCTCCCTTCTTTTCTATCCACAGGCTTGCATGGGCCTGGAGGGGACAATACCCGTCACCGTTTCGTCAGCGCATTTCACCCGAACCGTCATCCTCTGTTCACAAACGGCTGTTTTCGCTCAAAAACCGACCAGCCTCCGGAGAGCCCGGCGGGGCGCCGCCCGGAAGCGACTGCGAACACGTTATTCACATTCGGTTCCACAGTGTTTGTGGATTGGACTGGTTATCCCGCCACTGGAGTGGAGCCGCGTGAATAAAGGCTTTCGGCGTCTCAGGCGGAGACAGGAAGGACGTTCCAGGGAGCACTTTTGCATAGCTCCCGAACAGTTAGCCCACAGAGTTATCCACAGGATTTGGGGAACGAGCGGCCGCCCCGCGCCATGGAGGCGGCCGAGAGCGGACTCAGGCGCCCATCACCAGGCGGATGTCCCGCGCCAGTTCGCGGACCCGCTCGATATCGGTATCCCAGGAACACATGAAACGCGCGCCACCTTCACCGATGAAGGTGTAGAAGCGCCAGCCGCGCGCGCGCAAGGCTTCGATCGCCGGCTCGGAAAGCTGCAGGAACACGCCGTTGGCTTCTACCGGGAACATCAGGCTGACGCCCGGAACGTCGGCCACCAGCTCGGCCAGCAGGCGTGCGCAGCGGTTGGCGTGATCGGCGTAGCGCAGCCAGGCATCGTCCTGCAGTACGCCGACCCAGGGCGCGGCGAGGAAGCGCATCTTCGAGGCCAGTTGGCCGGCCTGCTTGCAGCGGTAGTCGAAGTCCTCGGCCAGGTCGCGGTTGAAGAACAGGATCGCCTCGCCCACCGCCATGCCGTTCTTGGTGCCGCCGAAGCAGAGCACGTCGACCCCGGCCTTCCAGCTCAGCTCCGCCGGCGAGCAGCCGAGAAAGGCGCAGGCGTTGGAGAAGCGCGCGCCGTCCATGTGCAGGTGCAGGCCGAGCTCCTTGCAGGTGGCGCTGATCGCCTTCAGCTCGTCCGGGCGGTACACCGTGCCGACCTCGGTGGCCTGGGTGAGAGTCACCACGCGCGGCTTCGGATAGTGGATGTCCTGGCGCTTGAGAGCGATGTCGCGGATCGACGCCGGGGTCAGCTTGCCGACCTCGGTCTGCGCCAGCAGAAGCTTGGAGCCGTTGGAGAAGAACTCCGGCGCGCCGCACTCGTCGGTCTCGACGTGGGCGGTCTCCGAGCAGATCACGCTGTGGTAGCTCTGGCACAGCGCAGCCAGGGCCAGGGAGTTGGCGGCGGTGCCGTTGAAGGCGAAGAACACTTCGCAATCGGTCTCGAACAACTGGCGGAAGTAGTCCGAAGCACGCGCGGTCCACTGGTCGTCGCCATAGGCGCGTTCGTGGCCACGGTTGGCTTCGGCCATCGCCGCCCAGGCTTCGGGGCAGATGCCGGAATAGTTGTCGCTGGCGAACTGTTGGGTGTGATCGGTCATGTGGGCCTCGGATGGAACGGTTGCCGAGCCCTTGTGGGGCTCCGTGCGGTCGTGCCGGCACGGGTACGTGCCGACACAGTCTGTCAGGGTAGCTTGGTCAGCTTCATCTGCTCGACGAACGGCACCAGCACCTGGCGCATCGCCGTGGCGCTGCCGCCATTGGGCGTGTCGCGGGTGCTGAGGGTCAGTACGTAGCGGTTCTTGATCACTCCGCTGAGGGTCGAGACGCCCTCCTCACCCTTGGCCGGGACCATCACTCCCAGCGGGTCGCCCATCCGCGTGGTATCGATCAGCGGCAGGTAGTCCTCGCCGCCGAAGCGCTCGGCGGTGCCGTTCTTCAGCGCGGTCTCGCGGGTCTTGTGAAGCAGGGTCAGGTTGGTCTGGGTCATCTCGCGCAGCTTGTCCTGCGCCGCCCGATAGGCCAGCGCGTCGCCCTCGGTCGGCGGCGCCGGCAGGCCGGTGTCGGTGAGGACGATCTCCAGGCGCTTGCCGCCGTCGGCGGCGCCGAAGACCACGGTTGCATCGTTGTAGCCGCACTGGCGGGAGAGGAAGTCGTAGCCGAACAGTGGCTTGCCGGCCGGTGGCAAGGCCACTTCGAGTTCATGGCCGGTGCAGGAATCGGCCGGTGGCGCGGGCACGGCGGCCTGTTTCTCATCGCCGCCCCCGCACCCCTGCAGGGATGCGCCGAGCAGCACGGCGGAAAGGAAGATCAGCGGGCGTTTCATGGTGTTCTCGCAGGACGAAGAGCTGGCAGTTTAGCCGCAGCGCGGGGCGTTTCGCATCGCTTGTATGGGCATGTGGAAGTCAGGGGTTCCGGCGTTGGCCTACATTCCTGGCCGGGGCCTCGTGCAACGCGGCATTGGCTACCCGGCACGGTCCCGGGCATTCATGCACGGCAGATCGGGAGCGCCCTGGTCGAGGGCCTTCCGATACAGCGCCCTTTCGAGCGCAGGACTTTCCATGAGATATGACATGTCCGTCCTGGCCGGCAGCTAGGCGGCCTGCCGGTCACCGGAGTCCAGCACTGCAACGGCCCTGACCGAAAGGAAGCGGAACGATGCGGCGTAGAGATCGTGATACAGGTAGTAGGACCAATCGAAGTCCAGGATCTTGGCCAGGAAGAAGAAATCCCGGCCAGGCTCCACATCGTCGTTGCGTACCTTGTAGCGCAACAGGCCGCTCTCCTCGTCAAAACGGCCCTCCTCGATTCGCGGATTCCGCGGTGGGAGCCTGCCCATGTACTCCACCGGACTCTCGGAGGTTTCGGCCAACCGAAAAAATGACTCGTCGCCCCCGATGGGCCGGGACTCGACGGGAAAGGCTGTGCGGGCATGGCCTACGCCGGAAGCGAGCAGCGCCATGACAAGACCCGCGAGCGACAGGCCATGGAGGCCTCCAGTCCGCCTCCGGCTATCGCTGGCATCGCCGGATAGCACGCCCCCGAGCAGGTTCCCGACTACTCGTCGCAACGCCATTCGGCAGTCCCTTCGACACGGTGAACCCCGGAAACCGACCATTCCCCATCTTTGCCGGCGAGACAGAAGCGCTTGTAAAACCAGGCTCGCCGCTTCTTCTGGTCGCCAGCCTGCAACATCACCTCGTAGACGCCGGGCTCCAAGCGCCTGGCCGGAACCTGAGTATCGAACGATCCGATTGCCCGACCGTATTCGACACAGGTATCCGAACGCAGGCGCACAAACGCACCCAGCGTGCCCGGAGGCCGGTTCTGCACCCAGGCCGGCGCCTGTTGCTGGCTCACCTGTATGGCATATAGACCGACCTGGTTCTCGTCGACCTGCGCAGTGCCGGAAAAGAAGCCGCCGACCTCATAGTCGGCGCCGACGCCCAGGCAGAGCCGGCCACCCTGCATCCAGACCCGCGCCGCGCCATCGTGATGACGGGACATGGCCTGGACATGGCTGACACAGGCGATGGCGAACACTATCGACAGCAGCCTAAGGAAGGAGATTCTTGTCATTGGGATTTCTCAGGAAGTCACTGAGTACGGACTGATGCAACCCGATATTGGCAACTGCTTGACCGCTGGTGCTTCTGGTCGGGTTTCCGATTGTCCAGCAGTAATAGTCGGCCAGAATGTCGCCCTGCTGCTCCATGTTGAAATCCTGAAGCTTGTCGCCAGGCTTCAACTCGTACCGGTAAGGATCGCCCAGCAGACCCCAGAGCGAACCGGGATGCAGCAATAGTCCATGCAGCTTTACCCAATAGCCCAACTGGTACTGCCAGACATGCGCCATCTCGTGCATGAACCAGTGCTGGTCCGTGGCCGAAATGGAAAAGTCGTCCTTGTAGTAGTCGGGATTGAAGTACAACTCGCCGTTCGGGGTCATGGCCGTGTTGTCTGGTTGCAGGCCGAAAGGCAGGTACTCCTCGTTGTGGACCTTCACTCTGGAGTAGTCGATCGAATCCTTGAACAAGCTCTGTGCCATCGCCAGTTCGCCGCTGGTCAGCGCTCGGGACTTGTCGTCCTTGCTCAAGGGAACCGTATTCACATTCTGTCCTTTGGCCGGCGCGGTTCGCACTCCGCTCAGCGGCATCGTCAGACCACCGCCCTGAGCAGGATCGTGTCGGCTACAACAAGCAGCAATCGCTGGCGGCAGCAGTTGGATACTGATGATTGTCATCTGCGTAGCCGTACGGATCGGCTGCGTCGCACCGGCAGAATCGGTCACACCCTGGCGGACCGAACCATCCTCGAGTACGGCGCGGTATGACAGGTGAGAATATGGCTGCCCATTGGCGGCAGACAACCGCAACTGGCAATTGAACCCACCCGGCATTGGCGTCGGCGCCACGAACGGTGCGGGGGTGTGCTGGGTGCCGACGAGGACGTCGCCGGAACCGCTGACGATCACCCCGCCATGGGCGGTCGCGCTGCCGAGGAAGGCAATGGGCTGGCCGTTGACCAGGATGCAGCCTATTCCTTCGGCGACGGCGTCACCGCAGGCGCTGCTGTCGCCGACGCGAAGAGCCGGCAGGCCATTGATGAGGACGTCGGGGGAACCGCTGACAGTGGGGTTGCTGCCGTGTCCGGGCAGTGGACAGGCATTGGTATCGCCCAGACGGGCGGCGGGCTTGGACATGTCTCGCTCCGTGCGCATGGAGAACGGCCCGGGGGCCGGAGTGTCTTCCTGACGTGGTTTCCAACGGGCATTCTGGGCGTCCGGAGCGGTTCCCACCATGAAAAGTGTCCGTTTTCGGGGTTTTCCGACATGTCGCAAACGCACTTCCCCGTGGCGTGCATAGGCATCTGGGCCGGCAGGGCCGGTCATACCATCGCTGGCAAAGGGACCGCGTGTCCCGTTGCAGCCATTCCGGCGCGGTTCCGGCGCCGCAGGGAGACCCAGCGATGTTCAGCAAGCATGACCAGATCCGCGGCTACGACGACGAGCTGCTCGCCGCGATGGACGCCGAAGAGGCCCGCCAGGAAGACCATCTCGAACTGATCGCCTCGGAGAACTACACCAGCAAGCGGGTCATGCAGGCACAGGGCAGCGGCCTGACCAACAAGTATGCCGAGG
>NZ_KV811262.1:0-245 GCF_001813025.1 Pseudomonas sp. HMSC066A08 | reverse complement strand
CACTGACCTACCAGGTCAGCGGCCTGAAGAACGGCGACACCGCTGGCGCGGTGCTCAACGGCGGCAGCCTGAGCCGCGTGGCTGGCGAGAATGTCGGCGTGTACGGCATCAACCAGGGCGGCCTGGGCCTGGTCAGCGCGAACTACGACCTGAACTACCAGGGCAACAACCTGACCATCACCAAGGCCTTGCTGAGTGTAATTGCCGACGGCAAGACCAAGGTCTATGGCGATGCCGATCCGGCA
>NZ_KV811261.1:0-94871 GCF_001813025.1 Pseudomonas sp. HMSC066A08 | reverse complement strand
GCACGAACTCGCCGCCGATGTAGTTGCCGTAGCGGGCCTTGAAGGAAACGATGGCGCCTTCGCTACCGGGATGGGCGTAACGCATGATGGTATCTCCTGGCTCTTGTGCTTATTAGGGGAGGACGCGCTGTTGCGCTTGTCGTAAGCCTGGAGCAAGGGCCGGGCCAGAGTGGCGAAAGGCCCGAAGTAGAGCGTCCTGGAGGTTTCGCAGGGGGGCTTGCGAACGCTCCCTGTCACGCGGGCGGGACGCTCGCGGGTGACACTCTGTACCGTTTTCGGCGCAGCGCATGACTCATCGGTCAGTCCGTCGTTGCATTGCGCCCCGGCCTGTTGGATGCTGCACCGATAGCCGTCCGGAGAGTCGCGGACCGATCCACCGCGCCCAGGCAAGAGACGGCCCGTCCCTCGCGGAGAACCATAACAATGCCTGCCAGTTCCATGAGCCGCCACGCGCGGCAAGTGCTGACCGTCGCCCAGGGCAAGATCCCGCCGGGCGGCCCTGCGACCGATCCGTCCATCGCCCGCTCCTGGCTGCGCTGCCTGGAACAGCACCATCTCGATCCCGGCCAGCCGATGGCGCCGATGGTGCTGGAGCACGCGCGCATGCTCGAACGCCGCGAGCGCCTGCAACAGGTGCTGGAGATCGCCGATGGCGAGATGCACAGCCTCTACCAGCAGCTTTCCGGCAACGACCACGCGGTACTGCTCACCGATGCCCGCGGGGTGATCCTCAATTGCGTCAACGCCGACGCCCAGCGCCAGACCTTCGAACACGCCGGCCTCTGGCTCGGCGCCGACTGGAGCGAGCCCTGCGAAGGCACCAACGGCATCGGCACCTGCGTGGTCGAGCGGCAGGCCCTGACCATCCAGCAGGAAGAGCACTTCCGTAGCCGCCACACCGGCCTGACCTGCTCGGCGAGCCCGGTGTTCGATCCGCAGGGCGAGCTGATGGCCGTGCTCGACGTGTCTTCGGCGCGCCAGGAAGTCTCGCGGCAGAGCCAGTTCCACACCATGGCGCTGGTCAACCTGTCGGCGAAGATCATCGAGGGCTGCTATTTCCTCCGTCGCTTCGAGGGCTCCTGGCTGCTGCGCTTCCATGTCCAGGGCGACTATGTCGGCCTGTTCAGCGAAGGGCTGCTGGCCTTCGAGGAAGACGGGCGGATCCGCGCGGTGAACCAGAGCGCGCTGAACCTGCTCGGTTGTCCGCGCCAGCGCCTGCTCGGCCAGCCGGTGGAGGCCTTCTTCGACTGCCGTCTCGACGACCTGCTCGGTCGCGCCTCGCCGCAGCCCAGCGCCAGTTGGCCGCTGCGCACCCGCGAGGGGCGGACCCTGTACGCCATGCTGCGCGGCGCGCCGCGGGCGATACCCCAGGCCCTGGTAATGCCCACGGCAGCGAGGCCGGCGCCCGCCACGCCCGGCCTGTGCCTGGGCGACGCCGAGCTGGCCGCCGACTTCCGCCGGGCGCTGAAAGTCTATGCGCGCGACGTACCGCTGCTGCTCAACGGTGAGACCGGTTCCGGCAAGGAAGCCTTCGCCAAGGCCGTGCACCTGGCCGGACCGCGCGCGGAACAGGCGTTCGTCGCGCTGAACTGCGCGGCGATCCCGGAAACCCTGATCGAGAGCGAACTGTTCGGTTATCGCGGCGGCAGCTTCACCGGCGCGCGCAAGGAGGGCATGCGTGGCAAGTTGCAGCAGGCCGACGGCGGCACCCTGTTCCTCGACGAGATCGGCGACATGCCGCTGGCCTTGCAGACCCGCCTGCTGCGGGTGCTGGAAGAGCGCCGGGTAGTGCCGCTGGGTGGCGAGCCGGAGGATGTCGATGTGCGTCTGATCAGCGCTACCCACCGCGACCTGGCCGAGCTGGTCGCCGACGGACGCTTCCGCGAGGATCTCTACTACCGCCTCAATGGCATGGTCGTGAGCCTGCCGCCGCTGCGCGAGCGCAGCGACCGCGAGGAGCTGCTGGACTACCTGCTGGCCGAGGAGGCCAGGGGCCAGCGCATCCAGCTCGACGGCGAGGTCCGCCAGGGCCTGCTGGCCTACCGCTGGCCGGGCAACGTCCGGCAGATGCGCACGGTGCTGCGGACCCTGGTGGCACTCTGCGAGGACGGCCGGGTCGGCCTGCGCGACCTGCCCGCGGATATCCGCCAGGCCCTGGCGGCGCTGCCGCCCGCCGCAGCGGCGCCCGCCCCGGCCGCGGGCAACAGCCTGGACGACGCCGAGCGAGCCGCGTTGCTGGCGGCCCTGGACGGCCAACGCTGGCACGTGAGCCGGGTGGCCGAGCAACTGGGGATCAGCCGCAACACCCTGTATCGCAAGCTGCGCCGGCACGGCCTGGTGCGCGGCCAGGCCTGACGGGCGGGACGGCTCCAGGCGGGCCGCCGCGAGTCCGGCGGGAACCCCGCCGGCGCCGCGTCGTCTGATGCCGCGACGCCGGGCGGCCGGCGCCTCCGCTGTGCTAATCTGCCGCCCATTCACAGCGCCTTCGACGGCTTGATCTGCAGGAGTCTGCATGCACATCCACGTACTCGGCATCTGCGGGACCTTCATGGGCTCGCTGGCCGTGCTGGCCAAGGAACTGGGCCACCGGGTGACCGGTTCCGACGCCAACGTCTACCCCCCCATGAGCACCCAGCTGCAAGCCCAGGGCATCGAGCTGATGCAGGGCTACGATCCGGCCCACCTGGAGCCGGCGCCGGACCTGGTAGTGATCGGCAACGCCCTGTCGCGCGGCAATCCGGCGGTGGAGCATGTCCTGAACAAGGGCCTGCCCTACGTTTCCGGCCCGCAGTGGCTGGCCGACCACGTGCTGCAAGGACGCTGGGTGCTGGCGGTGGCCGGTACCCACGGCAAGACCACCACCACCAGCATGCTCGCCTGGATCCTGGAGCACGCCGGCATGAGCCCGGGCTTCCTGATCGGCGGGGTGCCGCAGAACTTCGGGGTTTCGGCGCGCCTGGGCGGTACGCCGTTCTTCGTGGTCGAGGCCGACGAGTACGACAGCGCCTTCTTCGACAAGCGCTCGAAGTTCGTCCATTACCGCCCGCGCACGGCGATCCTGAACAACCTGGAATTCGACCACGCGGACATCTTCCCCGACCTCGCGGCCATCGAGCGGCAGTTCCACCATCTGGTGCGCACCGTGCCGGGCGAGGGCCTGATCATTCGCCCGAGCGCCGAGAAAGCCCTGGAGCGCGTACTCGGGATGGGCTGCTGGACCCCGGTGCAGACCACCGGCGAAGGCGGCCAGTGGCAGGCGCGCCTGCTCGCCGAGGACGGTTCGCGCTTCGAGGTGCTGTTCGACGGCATCGTCCAGGGCGAGGTGGACTGGCCGCTGACCGGCCTGCACAACGTCGCCAACGCCCTCGCCAGCCTGGCGGCGGCGCGCCATGTCGGCGTGCTGCCCAGCCAGGGCGCGGCGGCGCTCCGCGAGTTCCGCAACGTCAAGCGGCGCATGGAGAAGGTCGCGGAGGTCCGGGGCGTGACCCTCTACGATGACTTCGCCCACCATCCGACCGCCATCGCCACCACCCTCGATGGCCTGCGCAAGCAGGTTGGCGCCGATACCCAGGTGATCGCCATCGTCGAGCCGCGTTCCAACTCGATGAAGCTCGGCGCTCATCGCGACGGCCTGCCGGACAGCGTGCGCCAGGCCGACCAGGTGCTCTGGTACGCGCCGCCGAACCTGGGCTGGGACCTGGCCGCCACCGCCGCGCAATGCGCGATACCGTCGCAGGTCTGCGATACCCTGGAGGCGATCATCGAGCAGGTGCGCCAGCAGGCCAGGCCCGGCGCGCAAGTGGTGATCATGAGCAACGGCGGCTTCGGCGGCTTGCACGGCAAGCTGGCCGCGGCGCTGGCCGAGTGAGGGGCGCGATGAGCGGTCCGGAACGCATTACCCTGGCGATGACCGGCGCCTCCGGCGCCCAGTACGGCCTGCGCTTGCTCGATTGCCTGGTGCAGGAAGAGCGCGAGGTGCACTTCCTGATCTCCAAGGCCGCGCAACTGGTGATGGCCACCGAGACCGACGTGGCCCTGCCGGCCAAGCCGCAGGCGATGCAGGCCTTCCTTACCGAATATTGCGGTGCCGCCGCCGGACAGATCCGCGTGTTCGGCCAGAACGACTGGATGGCGCCGCCGGCCTCCGGCTCCAGCGCGCCCAATGCCATGGTGATCTGCCCGTGTTCCACCGGCACCCTGTCGGCGGTCGCCACGGGGGCCTGCAACAACCTCATCGAGCGCGCCGCCGATGTCGCCCTGAAGGAGCGCCGGCCGCTGGTGCTGGTGCCGCGCGAGGCGCCGTTCTCCAGTATCCACCTGGAAAACATGCTCAAGCTGTCCAACCTCGGCGCGGTGATCCTGCCGGCGGCGCCGGGCTTCTACCACCAGCCGCAATCGGTGGAGGACCTGGTGGACTTCGTCGTCGCGCGAATCCTCAACACCCTGGGGATTCCCCAGGACATGCTGCCGCGCTGGGGGGAACAGCACCTTGTCAGCGACGAGTAGGGTGCTGCTGCTGGTCCTGGCGGTGCAGATGGGCGGTTGCGCCACCGTGCGCACCCTGGATGCGGCCAAGCCAGGGGCGCCGGTGGTCTACGCCGGCACCCGGCTGGATTGGTACAGCCTGCACGGCGGCTGCTGCCCGATGGAACGCTTCGGCGCGGAGGCGCCGGCCCATCCGGGGCTCGACCTGCCGGGCAGCGCGCTGCTGGACACCCTGTTGCTGCCGTTCTCGCTGGCCACCGCCATCGGCCTCAACCTCGGCGTCAGCGGCGGCATGTAGGGCGGGACCCGCCCCAGGCTCATTTCCCCAGCTTGCGCAGTTCGTCGGACTCGACGAAGCGCACGCCCTTGCCTTCCTCCAGCGCCAGGCGCCAGAGCGCGCGGGCCAGGTCGCAGGCCTCGATGCCGTGGTACTTGCCGGGAAGGATGCGGGCGATCGGCGCGGCGAGGATCTCGGCCAGGCGGAATTCCTCGCGCGGGCCGAACAGCAGCGATGGCCGGGCGATGGTCAGTTGTGGCCAGCCCTGTTCCTGCAGGGCCTGCTCCAGTTCGCCCTTGACCCGGTTGTAGAAGATCGACGACTTGGCGTCGGCGCCCAGGGCGCTGACCACCAGGTAATGCCGGGCGCCCATCTCCAGAGCGCGCTTGCCCACCGCCAGCGGCAGGTCGAAATCGACCGCGCGGAAGGCTTCCTCCGAGCCGGCTTCCTTGATCGTGGTGCCGAGGCAACAGAAGGCGGTATCGATGCTGCCGTTGAGTTGCGGCAGCAACTCGGCCAGTGGGCCGACCGGGTTGTCCAGCCGCGGATGCTCGGCCAGCGCCTTGCGGGCAGGGGCGATGACCTTGGCCAGGGTCGGCTCGCTCAATATCCGATCCAACAGGTGCTCGCCGGTAAGACCGGTCGCGCCGGCGAGCAGAACGCGCTTGGGCGTCGAGTGCATGTGTGTTTCTCCCCTTCCACACCAATGAGCGTAGTGCGCGGCGTATCTATTTGCCCGCCGCGCCCTCGCCGGTTTTTCCTTCCCGGGACGCGAGCGCGCGCTCGGCTTGCTGCCCCCGCAGCGTCCGCCAGTGCGCGAGCACGCGTTCCGGTAACCAGGCTTGCGGTTCCGAAGCTTCGAAACCTTCCTCCTTCTCCCTTTGACGCACTTCCTCTTTCGCCAGTTCGAACGCTTTGGACAGATCGTCGGTGCGGTTCAGCGCATTGGCCAGCAAGGCGCGGCCGAAATAGGTGAATTCGGCGTCGTCGGAACAGCCGAACGAGACCCGGTCGGCACGCGCGGCGGTCAGGATCAGGGTACGTTCGTCCTTCAGCGGCGGGATGAAGCCCCCGCTGTAGCAGGCCGATACCACCAGCACCTTGTCGCGCTGGCGCAGCGGCGCGAGCAGTTCGGCCAGTTCCGCGGCCGGCAGGTCGCCGAGGTTCAGGCCGGGCATGTCCAGGGCCAACTGGTGGTCGCTGGAGCCGTGGCTGGTCAGGTAGATGAAGACCAGGTCTTCCGGCCCGCTGCGTTCGGCCAGGGTGCGCACGGCGCGGGACAGGCTTTCCCGGGTAGCCAGCGGGCGGTCGCCGAAGTGGTCGCGGTGGTTGACCAGGCGAATCACGCCACGAGCGGCGAAACGCTGGCCGAGCAGGTCGCCGGCGTAATCGGCCTCGCGCAGGAACACGCCCTGGCGGCCATCGCCGCCCAGGCTCAGGGCATAGAGTTCGCTGGCCGGCGTCGAGGCCGGGATCTTGCGCAGTTCTTCGTCGAGCAGGCGACCCTGGGCCAACAGGCCGATTTCCAGGGTGTCGGGCAGGGCCTTGCCGGCAGCGTCGCGGATGCGCTTGCCGTCGGCCCAGAGTCCCTGCTCACGGCTGCCGTCGGCGCGGTCCAGGGTGCCTTGGCCGGCATAGGCGCCGGCGGCGAAACCGCCTTCGTAGCGGGTGCCGTCCAGTTGTTCGAGCAGGCCTTGGCCATGGAAGCGCCAGAACTGGAAACCGCCGCGGTAGCGGCTGCCGTCGGCGCCGAGAAGCTCGCCGGGGCCGTTCAGCGCGCCTTCGCTGAAGCGGCCGATCCAGACATCGCCGCTGGCGCTTTCGTAGCGCCCCTGGCCATGGAACTGGTTGTCCTTGAACTGGCCGACGTAGCGGTCGCCATCGGGCCCGCTCCAGCGCCCCTTGCCGTTCAGTTGCCCGTCGCGGAAGGTACCGGCGTACTGGTTGCCCTGGCTGTCGCTGAAGCTGCCTTCGCCTTCCAGGCGGCCCTGGCGGAAGCTGCCCTGGTAGCGGCTGCCATCGCTGCCGTCCAGCGTGCCCTGGCCGCTGTACAGGCCCTTGCGGAAACCGCCGCGGTAGCGAGTGCCCTGTTGTTCCAGGCTGCCTTCGCCATCGAACAGGCCCTGGCGGAAGCCGCCCTGGTAGACGCTGCCATCGGCCATCGCCAGGCGTCCCTGACCGTCGAACAGGCCGGCCGCGAAGCCACCGCTGTAGCGGCTGCCGTCGGCGCCTTGCCAGGTGCCATGGCCGTGCAGCAGGCCATGCTCGAAGCGGCCGGCGTACCAGGCGCCGTTGTCGTAGTCCAGCCGGCCCTGGCCTTCCAGGCGCCCGTCCACCAACTCGCCGCGATAGCGCGCGCCGTCCGGCAGGCGCGCATCGGCCGGGAGCAGCGGTTCGCCCTCGCCGCAGGCGGCGAGCAGGATGACCAGGGCGGAACAGAGCGAGAGAGACCTGGCGGGGCGAAGCATGCGGCGTTCCCGATGAGTGGTTCGGTCCGAGGGTGAAGGGGAGACAGTGTGGCGGAAAAATCGTTGCCTGGCAGTAGGGTATTTCCCTGCCGGCCCAGAGCGCCCCCGCGAGCGGGGGCTTTTGGAGGGGGAGGGGCGCGAAGGCGCCTGGCCGTCAAGCGAACGGCAGTGCTCGCTGGGGTGGGCTCAGACGAAGCAGAGGCTGAGGGTCTCGGCGATGTAGGCGGGTTTCTCCTGGCCTTCGATCTCCAGGGTGGCGCGCGCCTTGATCAGCCACTGGCCGGGATTCTTCTCGTTGACGTCGAGCAGGGTCAGGCCCAGGCGGACCCGCGAGCCGACCCGCACCGGCTGGATGAAGCGCACCGTATCGAGGCCGTAGTTGACCGCCATCTTCAGTCCTTCGGGAAGCACCAGCAGGCCTTCCATCAGCTTCGGGATCAGCGACAGGGACAGGAAACCGTGGGCGATGGTGCCGCCGAAGGGTGTCTTCGCCGCTTTCTCCGGATCGACGTGGATGAACTGGTGGTCGCCGGTGCATTCGGCGAACTGGTCGACCCGCTCCTGGTCGATGGTGAGCCATTCGGAATGGCCGAGATCCTTGCCGACATAGTCCTTGAGCGCTGCTACGGGTACGAATGGCATAAATCCTCCGGGAGGATGGCTGTTGTTCTCATGGTGCAGGAAGATCAGCACGCGTTGGCGACCGGGTCAAGAAACCATCGGCCTGGCGAATATCGCGTCATGCGGTACCGCGGCTGCGACTGATGGATAAGCGAGGAGCGTGCCAATGTCCCGGCGGGCTGGGCATAATGGTCGGCCCTTGCTGGAGGTGCCCATGTTGCTTCGTGGTCTGACCTGGCTGGTGCTGTTCCAGTTGCTCGGCACAGGTCTGAACGTTCTGTTGTTGCCCATGCTGCCCGGTCCGATCATCGGCCTGGTGCTGCTGTTCGGTTATTTCCTGGCGCGTGGCGAGGTCGGCAAGCCGGTCAACGAGGCGGCCGGCTCGTTGCTGCGCTACCTGCCGCTGCTGCTGGTGCCGGCGGCGGTCGGGGTGATGGCCTATGCGCGGGAGATCGCCGCCGACTTCTGGGCCATCGTCGGCGCGCTGGTACTGTCGCTGGTGCTGTCGTTCCTGTTCGCCGGCTGGATGATGCAGAAGCTCATCGATCGCCAGCAACGTCGCCGGGAGGAGTCCTGATGGCCTGGCAGGCCGCCCTCGAGGCGGTGATCCACCATCCGCTGTTTGGCGTCGGCGTGACCCTGGGCGCCTACCAGTTGGCCCTGGCCGCCTATGAACGGACCCGCTGGGTGTTCCTGCAGCCAGTGCTGGTATCGATGCTGGTGGTGATCGGCGTGCTGCTGCTTTGCGGCATCGACTACGACGAATACAGTGCCAGCGCCAAGGTCCTGACCATTCTCCTCGGCCCCGCCACGGTGGCCCTGGCGGTGCCGCTGTTCCTCAACCTGCGGCGTATCCGCCAATTGTTCTGGCCGACCCTGCTGACCCTGGTGGTCGCCGGTACGCTGGCGACGGTGCTGGGCATCGCATTCGGCTGGCTGTTCGGTGCCGAGCCGCGGATGCTGATGAGCATGGCGCCGAAGTCGGTGACCTCGCCGATCGCCATGCTGGTGGCCAGCCAGATCGGCGGCGTGGCGGCGCTGGCCGCCGTGTTCGTACTGATCACCGGGGTGCTCGGGGCGATCCTCGGACCGGAGCTGCTGCGCGCCATCGGCGTGCGGCACCCCGCCGCGCAGGGCATGGCGCTGGGCATGACAGCCCACGCGGTGGGCACTTCGCGGGCCTTGCAGGAAGGCGAGGAGTGCGGCGCCTTCGCCGCCCTGGCGATGAGCCTGATGGGCGTTGCCACCGCAGTGCTGCTACCGTTGGCGGTAGCGCTGGTTGCCTGACGATGCCCGAGGAGTCGCGATGAAGTTGCCGTTGTTCCCCCTCAACGCCGTGCTGTTCCCCGGTTGTCGCCTGGACCTGCAGATCTTCGAGGCGCGCTACCTGGACATGATCAGCCGCTGCATGAAGCAGGGCAGCGGTTTCGGCGTGGTGACCATCGGCGAGGGGCGGGAGGTCGGCGAAGCGCCGAGCCGCCTGGCGATGGTCGGCTGCGAGGCCTCTGTCCGCGACTGGCAGCAGCGCCCGAATGGCCTGCTGGGCATCCGCGTGGAAGGCGGTCGGCGTTTCCAGGTGCTGTCGGTGGAGGTCCAGGCCGACCAGCTCAGCGTCGGCGAGATCGAGTGGTTCGAAGACCTGCCGGAGCAACCCCTGACCTACGAACACAACGATCTCGCCGCGTTGCTCAGCGTGCTGGCCGAGCATCCGATGGTGGCCGCGCTGGAGATGGGCGGCGAGCCCGGCGGCCAGCAGGACCTGGCCAACCAGTTGGCCTACCTGCTGCCGTTCGATACCGAACGCAAGCTCGAACTGCTTGCCCTGCCCGACGCGCAGATGCAACTGGCGCGGATCCAGGTGCTGCTGGAGCACCTGCAGGGCGAGTTGGGTATCGACTGAGCGCCAACCCTCACAGCGGCCGGTAGCGCGCAATGGCTTCCGGCAGGGCCCAGCCGGCGGCGATCGCCAGGGTCGCCACGCAGACCGGCAACAGCAGCCACCAGACCCGTTGTGGCAGCGCCGGCAGCGACTCGCGGCGCTGGCTCAGCCACAGGCTGGCGGCGCAGACCGTAGTGGCGAGCAGGGCGCCGGCGACGATGTCCGACGGCCAGTGCACGCCAAGGTAGACCCGCGACAGGGCGATGCTCAGCGACGGGATCACCGCCAGCAGTACCCAGGTCAGGCGCCAGCGCGGCGGTTGCTGGCGGCTGGCGAGGACGCCCAGGGTGAGGAAGAAGGCGAAGGACGCCGAGCTGTGTCCGCTGGGGAAACTGAAGCTGCTCAGCGGTTCGGCCAGCACTTCCGGGCGGGCGCGGGCGAACAGGGTCTTCAGGGTCTGGTTGGCCAGCGCGGTGCCCACCAGGGTGCCGATGGCGAAGATGGCCGGACGCCATTGCCGGGTCAGCAGGAGGATACCGCCGAGCAGCGCGCCGGCGATGAACTGGGTGCGGAAATCGCCGAGCCGGGTGACCACCACCATCACCGGGTTCAGGTCGGCGTTGCGGTGTTCCTGGACCAGCGTCATCAGGCCCTGGTCGAGGTCCTGGAGGTACGGCCAGGCGACGGTCATCGCCAGCAGCAGGACCAGGCTCAGCGCGGCCGCTACAGCGGTTGCCCAGCGTTTGCGCCGCAGGCTGGCCTGGACTACCACGCCGACCAGCACCGCCAGGCAGGCCGCGACGATCCCGGCTTCGCTCCAGAAGCCTTCTGGCAACGGCAGGCGCAGGGCTGCGCCGGTGGCCCAGCCGGGCAACAGGTAGGCGACCGCCCAGCCGGCGGCGGCGATCAGCGAAACGCCGAGAAAACGGCCGAACGGCATGTCGAGCATGCCGGCGACCATCGGCAGCATCGGCCGCAGGGCGCCGATGAAGCGGCCGACCAGCAGGCTGGCGATACCGTAGCGCTCGAAGTACACCTCGGCGGCGGTGATCCACTGCGGATGGCTGCGCAGGCCGGGCAGGCGGCGGATGTTCTGGTGGAAGCGGCGGCCGATCCAGTACGAGCCGAGGTCGCCCAGCACCCCGCCGGCGTAGGCCAGCAGCAGGGTTTCGCCGAGGCCGAGGGCGCCGCTGCCGGCGATCACCGCGACGCCGAACAGCAGCACCACCCCGGGCAGGACGATACCGACGATGGCCGCGCATTCGAGGAAGGCGATGAGGAAGATGGCCAGCCCCAGCCACTCGGGGTTGGCGGCCATCCAGGCGTTGAAGCTGTCGAGACTCATTGCAGGTGCGGGTCCTGGTGTCCGAGTAGATGATAGTCGCGCCCGGCGACCTGGCCGCGGCGCAGTGGGTTGCGGGTGCAGAAGGCGGCGAAGGCGGCATCGACGAAACGGTACGGCAGGTGTTCGTCGCGCCCCTTCGGAATGCCCAGCCGAGCGGCCTGGATCACCTGGCTGGGGCGCTCGCCGACATCGTCGACGAACAGTCGCTGCGGATCGAAGCGCTGCGCGTCCCACTCCGGCACCTTCAGCCCCATGGCCTTGCACAGCAGGGTCTGGCCGGCACACAGGCGGCCGATCTCGCGGGGCCGGCCCTGGCTGTCCGGGTTCAGGCTCTGCATCCGCTCCAGCGCCGCGTGGTCGCTGATGCGATCCAGCCAGGGATGGCCTGACTTGATCAGCACCGCATTGCCCGGGCCGCCGGCGCTGAAGTTCAGCGAGTCGCCGCCGCGCGCGTAATACATATAGATGTGCCCGCCGTCGAGGAACAGTGCCTTGCGCTTCTCGGTGTAGCCGAGCGAGGCATGGCTGCCTTTCTCCTCCAGATAGTAGGCCTCGGTCTCAATGATTCGCGCCGCCAGCCAGAGATTTCCCTGGCGATGGCGGATCACCTTGCCCAGCAGCTCGCGGGCGACCAGCAACGCATCGCGATCGAAGAAGGTGTCGGGGAGCGGCCGGGCGTCGGGCCAGGGCAAACTAAGGATGGGATCGCGGGACATGGGATTGTCGCTGGGACCATGGCAGTCATAGGCTGGCGAATGATAACAACAAGAGCCTGAATCATGGTTGAACGAGAGCGTGTCGACAGTGCCCACATCACGCCCAGCGCCCATTACACCGGCTACGTCTGGTTCCGCCATCGGCTCGCCGAACCGGCCTTCGCCACCGTCTTCGGCCGCTGGGTACACGGCTTCGTCGCGCCGATCAACTGGGGCGCGCAGCTCGGTTTCGGGCTGAACATCGAGGATTTCCTGTTACAAAGACACCTCATGATCGACGCGCGCCTGACCCAGGCCGTCGAACGCGAGGGGGTGGTCCAGGTGGTGGAAATGGCTTGCGGACTCTCGCCGCGCGGGCGACGCTTCCGGCAACGCTATCCACAGTTGCGCTACCTGGAGGCCGACCTGCCGCCGATGGCCGCGCGCAAGGCGGCGCTGCTCCGCGAGCAGGGTTGGCTGGGCCCGGAGCACGCGGTGGCGGCCGTGGATATTCTCGCCGAGGACGGCGAACGCAGCCTCGCCGCGCTGTTCGCCGGGCTCGACCGCGAGCGCCCGCTGGTGGTGATCACCGAGGGGCTGGTGAACTATTTCCAGCGCCCGGTGATCGAGGCCTTCTGGAGTCGCCTGGCGACCGAACTTAAACGCTTCCCCCAGGGCACCTACCTGACCGACCTCTATCCCGATCTCCGCGAGCACCCGCGCTACCGGCAGATCCGCTGGGGAGTGGGGATCATCGGGCGGCTGACGCGGGGAAGCTATCCGTTGCACTACCGCAATGCCGCGGAAATCGAGGCGGCCTTCGCCCGCTGCGGCTTCGCCTCCACCCTGGTGCTCGACCCGCAGCGCGAAGGCGCCGCCCTGGGCTTGCCGCAGGGACGCCTGCCGAGCCTGGTGCGGGTGATCGAAAGCCGCACGGCATAGAGCCGCCTCTCAGGCGACCTCCGCCCGCTGCCAGGCGGCGAGGAAGGTGGCCAGTCCGGCGCTGGCCGCCGGATCGGAGTGCGGGAAGATGAAGGCGAAGCCGCCGGCGGTCGAGCGCAGGGGCAGGATGTCCAATTCCGCCAGGCCGTCGCAGCACATCCGCCAGCCGCGTTGCGGGCGGGATTCGGGCAGCTCGGCGTGCAGCCGCCCGCCGAAGTAGCCGAGTTCCACCAGTTCCGCCGCATAGACGCCGAGCTGCGGATGTTCCAGCCGAGCGTGCCCCTGGGCTGGCCGATGGCGGATCTCGAAGCGTCGCTCCAGGCCGAGCAGGCGCGTGCGTGGGATCCGCGTACTGCCCTCCGCCCGCTCCGGCAGCGCCTCGCCGCGCAGGAACGGGCCGTAGAGCCGGGCGCAGGCCTCGCGTCGTTCGAACTGGGCAAGATGGTCGGCGTCGTGGATCAGGGCGAACTCGGCGTTCCCGCAGGCATGGGCGAACACCGCATGTTCCCAGGGTTGGGTGAAATGGTCGTACTCGCCGGCGAGCACCAGGGTCGGGCAGGTCGGGTGCCGCTCGAAGCCGCCGAAGGCCAGCAGCCGCCGGCTGTTCTGCCGGTAGCGTTCGATCTCCGCCGCGGTCAGGCGTTGCAACTGGCGCAGCATGGCCTTGCGAAACACCGGGGAGACGCCGGTACGTTCCAGCTGTAGCGGGTTGATCAGGCCGGTCAGTACGCCGTGGGCGAAGGCGCTCTGGTCGCCTTCGTCGAGCCGGGCGAGCGCTTCTTCCAGCAGCAGACGCGCACCGGGTCGGCCGAATGCGGTGATGCCGGCCAGTAGCAGGCGCGCGCAGCGGCGCGGATGGCGGGCGGCGAACAGCGCGGCCAGGGCCGAGCCGTAGGACAGGCCGATGGGCATCAATGGCGGCAGGTCGAGTCGTTCGGCGAAGGCCGCGATCAGGTCGGCGAGGCCTTCCAGGTTCAGTTCCGCCGCCAGTTGCAGGTTGCCGCCCTGGCTCGGCAGGTCGAGCAGGATCACCGGATGCTCGGCGAGCAGTTCGCTGACCTCGCCGGCGAACGAGCGGAAGCTCTGGAAGGCGCCGCCCAGCAGGAGCACCGGTGGGCGCGGGTCGTCGGCGCGGGCGGCGAAGGCCTGGTAGCGCAGTTGCCAGCCGTCTAGGAGGAGAATATCCGGTTCGCTGCTCAGCGACTGCGCGCTGTAGTCGGTACGGTAGCGCATGGCGAGGCCCCGCGGTGTGTGCGTCGTTATTGTTGTTCTGCCGAGCGGGTGCCGGTGGGTGGCAGTGGCCAGGCTCGCCTCGAAGGTAAACAGAGGTAGCAATTTTGTTTACCTATCCTTCGGCCGGCGCCTGCGCCCGGGTGTCACCGTCTCGCGCACAGGCCCAGGCGCAGCGGGGCCGCCGCGTTACCGCCGGGGGTGACGGAACGCACTGTCTACCGACCGGCTGTTGCGGCTGGGCGCGCCGGGGCTGGCTCGCTATAATCGCGCATTTCCCTGACGCCAGATGCCGAGACCATGACCGAGTCCGTCCTCGACTATATGAGCCGCCTTGGCCGCGATGCCCGCGCCGCCTCGCGGCTGCTCGCGCGCGCCGCCACCGCGCAGAAGAACCGCGCCCTGCTGGCTGCGGCCGATGCGCTGGACGCCGCCCGCGCGGAGTTGTCCCGCGCCAACGAGCAGGACCTCGCCGCCGGCCGCGTCAATGGCCTGGAGCCGGCGATGCTGGACCGCCTGGCGCTGACCCCGGCGCGCATCGATGACATGATCGAGGGCCTGCGCCAGGTCGCCACGCTGCCCGACCCGATCGGCGAGATCCGCGACATGCGCTATGTGCCCTCGGGCATCCAGATCGGCAAGATGCGCGTGCCGCTGGGCGTGGTCGGGATCATCTACGAGTCGCGGCCGAACGTGACCATCGACGCTGCCAGCCTGTGCCTGAAGTCCGGCAACGCGACCATCCTGCGTGGCGGCTCCGAGGCGATCCACTCCAACCAGGCGATCGCCCGCTGCATCCAGCAGGGCCTGGCCGAGGCCGGCCTGCCGGCCGCCGCCGTGCAGGTGGTGGAAACTACCGACCGCGCGGCGGTCGGCGCGCTGATCAGCATGCCCGAGTATGTCGACGTGATAGTCCCGCGCGGCGGCAAGGGCCTGATCGAGCGTATCAGCCGCGAGGCCAAGGTGCCGGTGATCAAGCATCTGGACGGCATCTGCCACGTCTACATCGATGTCGCCGCCGACCTGGACAAGGCGATTCGCGTCGCCGACAACGCCAAGACCCAGCGCTACGCACCGTGCAACACCATGGAAACGCTGCTGGTGCATGCCGGCATCGCCGAGCAGGTGCTGCCGCCGCTGGCCACTATCTACCGCGAGAAGGGCGTGGAACTGCGCGGCGACGCCGCGACCCGCGCGCTGCTCGGCGCAGACGTGCTGGAGGCTACCGAGGAGGACTGGCGTACCGAGTACAACGCGCCGATCCTGTCGATCCGCATCGTCGACGGGCTGGACGCGGCGATCGAGCACATCAATACCTACGGCTCGCAGCACACCGACGCGATCATTACCGAGAACTTCAGCGATGCGCGGCGTTTCCTCGCCGAAGTGGATTCCGCTTCGGTGATGGTCAACGCCTCGACCCGCTTCGCCGACGGCTTCGAGTACGGCCTCGGCGCCGAGATCGGGATTTCCACCGACAAGCTGCACGCCCGCGGCCCGGTCGGCCTGGAAGGCCTGACCAGCGAGAAGTACGTCGTCTTCGGCGACGGTCACGTGCGCACCTGATGGGCAAACGTATCGGCCTGTTCGGCGGCACGTTCGACCCCGTGCATATCGGACATATGCGCAGCGCCGTGGAAATGGCCGAGCAGTTCGCCCTCGACGAACTGCGCCTGCTGCCCAATGCGCGGCCGCCGCACCGGGAAACCCCGCAGGTGTCGGCCGCGCAGCGGTTGGCGATGGTCGAGCGGGCGGTGGCGGGAGTCGAGCGATTGACGGTCGATCCCCGCGAACTGCAGCGCGACAAGCCGTCCTACACCATCGACACCCTGGAGTCGGTGCGGGCGGAGCTGGCGGCCGACGACCAGTTGTTCATGCTGATCGGCTGGGATGCCTTCTGCGGCTTGCCGACGTGGCACCGCTGGGAGGCGTTGCTGGATCACTGCCACATCGTCGTGTTGCAGCGTCCGGATGCCGACAGCGAGCCGCCGGAGTCGCTGCGCGACCTGCTGGCGGCGCGGAGCGTGGCCGACCCGCAGGCCCTGAAAGGGCCGGGCGGGCAGATCACCTTCGTCTGGCAGACGCCGCTGGCGGTGTCCGCCACCCAGATCCGCGCGCTGCTGGGTGCCGGGCGCTCCGTGCGTTTCCTGGTGCCGGACGCGGTATTGAACTACATCGAGGCGCACCACCTGTATCGGGCGCCACACTGATAAAGAAACAGAGACCGACTCAATGCAAACCGAACAACTCGTCCAAGTGGCCATCGATGCCCTGGAAGACCTCAAGGCCCAGGACATCGTGACCCTCGATGTGCGGGACAAGACCAGCGTCACCGACTACATGGTGATCGCCTGCGGCAGTTCCAGCCGTCAGGTCAAGTCGCTGGCCGACAACGTCCTGACCAAGGCCAAGGAAAACGGCGTCAAGCCCCTGGGCAGCGAAGGCCTGGAGTCCGGCGAATGGGCGCTGCTCGACCTGGGCGACGTGGTGGTCCACGTGATGCTCCCGGCGACCCGCCAGTTCTACGACCTGGAGCGCCTGTGGCAGGGCGCCGAGCAGAGCCGCGCCCAGCACCAGCCGGAAGAGTGACGCCGGCATGCGGTTGCGCCTGATCGCGGTTGGCTCGCGGATGCCTCGCTGGGTCGAGGAAGGCTGGCAGGAGTATGTCAAGCGCCTGCCGGCCGAGCTGTCCCTCGAACTGGTGGAGATCCCGCTCAATACCCGCGGCAAGAACGCCGACGTGGCGCGCCTGATCCGTCAGGAAGGCGAGGCCATGCTGGCGCGCGTGCAGCCGGGGGAACGGGTGGTGACCCTGGAGGTCGAAGGTCGGCCCTGGAGCACCGAGCAACTGGCTCGCGAACTGGATCGCTGGCGTCTCGACGCACGCACCGTGAATCTCATGGTCGGCGGCCCGGAAGGGCTGGCGCCGGAGGTCTGCGCGCGCAGCGAGCAGCGCTGGTCGCTGTCGCCGTTGACGCTGCCGCACCCGTTGGTGCGGATCCTGGTCGGCGAGCAGATCTACCGGGCCTGGACCGTATTGTCCGGGCACCCCTACCACAAATAGTCCCCAGTCCCGATGCCGCAGCCGATCCACCTGAAAGACCACGAGAAAGACGCCCGCCTGGTGCGTCGGCGCGTCATCGTCGGGGCGGTGGCGGTGGTCTTGCTGACCCTGGTGCTGGTGGCGCGCATGTACCACCTGCAGGTGACCCAGTACGAGTACCATTCGACGCTGTCGGAGAACAACCGGGTCCATGTGCAGCCGATCCCGCCGACCCGCGGGATCATCTTCGACCGCAACGGCGTGATCATCGCCGACAACCGGCCGAGCTTCAGCCTGACCATCACCCGCGAACGCACCGAGGACCTGCAGAAGACCCTCGACACGCTGGTGGAGATCCTCGGCCTGACCGAGGACGACCGGGCCATCTTCGAGAAGCGCATGAAGCAGGGGCGGCGTCCGTTCGAGCCGGTTCCCATCATGTTCGAACTCAACGAGGAACAGATCGCCCGCATCGCGGTGAACCAGTTCCGCCTGCCGGGCGTCGACGTGGCGACCCAGTTCGTCCGCCACTACCCGCTGAAGGAGCACTTCGCCCATTCGGTCGGGTACGTCGGTCGGATCAACGAGCAGGAACTGAAGAACCTCGACCCGATCAACTACAGCGGCACCCACCATATCGGCAAGACCGGCATCGAGCGCTTCTACGAGAGCGAACTGCACGGCACCGTCGGCTACGAGGAAGTCGAGACCAACGCCCGCGGGCGGGTGTTGCGGGTGCTCAAGCGCACCGACCCGATTCCCGGCAAGGACATCGTCCTGAGCATCGACAGCCGCCTGCAGGAGGCCGCCGAGAACGCCCTGGCCGGGCGGCGGGGCGCCATCGTGGCGATCCAGCCGTCCACCGGCGACGTGCTGGCGATGGTCAGCCAGCCGAGCTACGACCCCAACCTGTTCGTCACCGGCATCAGCTTCAAGGCCTATGCCGAGCTGCGCGACTCCATCGACCGGCCGCTGTACAACCGCGTTCTGCGCGGGCTCTATCCGCCAGGCTCGACGGTAAAGCCGGCGGTGGCGCTGGCCGGCCTCGACGCCGGCGTGGTCACGCCGACCTCGCGGGTGTTCGACCCCGGCTACTACCAGTTGCCCAACTACGACCACAAGTACCGTAACTGGAACCGCTACGGCGATGGCTGGGTGAGCCTGGAGTCGGCGATCTACCGGTCCAACGACACCTATTTCTACGACCTCGCGCACAAGCTGGGGATCGACCGCCTGCATGCCTTCATGAGCCGCTTCGGCTTCGGCCAGAAAGTCGCCCTGGACATGTTCGGCGAAGCCGACGGGCTGATGCCCTCGCGCGAATGGAAGCGCAAGACCCGCCGCCAGGTCTGGTACCCGGGCGAGACCCTGATCCTCGGCATCGGCCAGGGCTACATGCAGGCGACGCCGATCCAGCTGGCGCAGATGACCGCGCTGCTGGCCAACAAGGGCCACTGGATCCGCCCGCACCTGGCCAAGACCATCGACGGCCAGCCGCCGGTCGACCCCGACCCGATGCCTGACATCGTGCTGCGCGACCCGGCCAACTGGGACCGCGTCGACTACGGCATGCAGCAGGTGGTGCATGGCGCCCGCGGCACGGCGCGCAAGGTCGGCGCCACCTCGGCCTACCTGATCGCCGGCAAGAGCGGTACCGCCCAGGTGGTGGCGATCAAGCAGAACGAGCGCTACGACCGCTCCAAGCTGCTCGAGCGGCACCGCGACCACGCCCTGTTCGTCGGCTTCGCGCCGGCCAACAACCCGCAGATCGCGGTGGCGGTGATGGTGGAGAACGGCGAGTCCGGCTCCGGCGTCGCCGCCCCGGTGGTCAAGCAGGTGATGGACGCCTGGCTGCTCGACGAGCACGGCAAGCTCAAGGCCGAATACGCGGAACCCGTCGCGCCGCTCGCGGCGGCGGTGGCCAAGCCCGAACCCACGGCAGCCGAGCCGGAGGCGCCCGCCCTTGAACAGTAACTTCGACCGCACCCTGTCCAACGAAGACGTGATGCGCCGGCGCGCCAGCCTGCTGCAGCGCCTGCACATCGACGGGATTCTCCTGCTGCTGTTGCTGATCCTCGGCGCCACCGGCCTGTTCGTCCTCTATTCGGCGAGCGGCAAGAGCTGGGACATGCTGATGAAGCAGGCCACCTCGTTCGGCCTGGGACTGGGCATGATGGTGGTCATCGCCCAGATCGAGCCGCGCTTCATGGCCCGCTGGGTGCCGCTGGGCTACCTGGTGGGGGTCGCGTTGCTGGTGGTGGTCGACGTGATCGGCCACGACGCCAAGGGGGCGACGCGCTGGATCAACATCCCCGGGGTGATCCGCTTCCAGCCCTCGGAGTTCATGAAGCTGCTGATGCCGATGACGGTGGCCTGGTACCTGTCCAAGCGCAACCTGCCGCCGGGGCTCAAGCACATGGTGATCAGCCTGGCGATCATCATCACCCCGTTCGTGCTGATCCTGAAGCAGCCCGACCTCGGCACCGCCATGCTGATCCTCGCTTCCGGCGGCTTCGTGCTGTTCGTCGGCGGCCTGCGCTGGCGCTGGATCGTCGGCGCGGTGTCGGCGGCGGTGCCGATCGCCGTGGCGATGTGGTTCTTCATCATGCACGACTACCAGAAACAGCGGGTATTGACCTTCCTCGACCCGGAAAGCGACCCGCTGGGCACCGGCTGGAACATCATCCAGTCGAAGGCGGCCATCGGTTCCGGCGGGGTATTCGGCAAGGGCTGGCTGCTGGGCACCCAATCGCACCTGGATTTTTTGCCGGAAAGCCACACCGACTTTATCATTGCGGTCCTCGGCGAGGAGTTCGGCCTGGTCGGCGTCTGCCTGCTGCTGGTGCTCTACCTGCTGCTGATCAGTCGTGGCCTGGTGATCACCGCCCAGGCGCAGACGCTCTACGGCAAACTGCTGGCCGGTGGCATCACCATGACGTTTTTCGTTTATGTCTTCGTGAATATCGGTATGGTGAGCGGATTGTTGCCGGTGGTGGGGGTACCGCTGCCTTTCATTAGTTATGGCGGAACTTCGCTGGTTACCCTGTTGTCAGGGTTCGGGGTTCTGATGTCGATCCATACCCATCGGAAGTGGATCGCCCAGGTTTGAGACCAAGAGTGAAGAACGCAATGCAAGTACTGCGTACATGGGCGGCCAGGGGCGTCCAATGGGTCGGCGTAGCCGGCGTCATTGGCCTGTCCGGGGCGGCCCAGGCGGGGGACTACGACGGCTCGCCGCAAGTGGCCGAGTTCGTCAGCGAAATGACCCGCGACTACGGCTTCGCCGGAGAGCAGCTGATGGGGCTGTTCCGCGACGTGAACCGCAAGCAGTCGATCCTCGATGCGATCTCGCGCCCGGCCGAGCGGGTCAAGCAGTGGAAGGAATACCGGCCGATCTTCATCAGCGACGCGCGCATCAGTCGTGGCGTCGACTTCTGGAACAAGCATGCCGAAGACCTGGCGCGGGCGGAGAAGGAATACGGCGTGCCGGCCGAGATCATCGTCTCGATCATCGGCGTGGAAACCTTCTTCGGCCGCAACACCGGCAGCTACCGGGTGATGGACGCGCTGTCCACCCTCGGCTTCGACTACCCGCCGCGGGCCGACTTCTTCCGCAAGGAGTTGCGCGAGTTCCTCCTGCTCGCCCGCGAACAGCAGGTCGACCCGCTCAGCCTGACCGGCTCCTACGCCGGCGCCATGGGCCTGCCGCAATTCATGCCGAGCAGCTTCCGCGCCTACGCGGTGGACTTCGACGGCGATGGCCACATCAATATCTGGAGCGACCCGACCGACGCCATCGGCAGCGTCGCCAGCTACTTCAAGCAGCACGGCTGGGTCACCGGCGAGCCGGTGGTCTCGGTGGCCGAGATCAACGACGAGAGCGCCGAGAGCGCGGTGACCAGGGGCGTCGACCCGACCATGAGCCTGGGCGAGTTGCGTGCCCGCGGCTGGCGCACCCACGATGCGCTGCGCGACGAGCAGAAGGTCACGGCGATGCGTTTCGTCGGCGACAAGGGCATCGAGTATTGGGTCGGTTTGCCGAACTTCTACGTGATCACCCGCTATAATCGCAGCGCCATGTATGCCATGGCGGTTTATCAGCTGGCGGGCGAGATTGCCCGCGCGCGAGGTGCCCATTGAGCAAGCGTGTCCGCTCCTCCCTGATCCTGCCCGCCGTCTGCGGCCTCGGGCTGGCGGCCGTGCTGTTGAGCAGTTGCTCCAGCAAGGCGCCCCAGCAGCCGGCCAGGCAGGCGGGCATTTCCGGGCCGGGCGACTATTCCCGTCCGCATCGCGACGGCGCCCCCTGGTGGGACGTCGACGTGTCGCGGATCCCCGATGCGGTGCCGATGCCGCACAACGGTTCGGTGAAGGCAAACCCCTACACCGTGCTGGGCAAGACCTACTACCCGATGAACGATGCGCGGGCCTACCGGATGGTCGGCACCGCGTCCTGGTACGGCACCAAGTTCCACGGCCAGGCCACCGCCAACGGCGAGACCTACGACCTCTACGGCATGACCGCCGCGCACAAGACCCTGCCGTTGCCGAGCTATGTGCGGGTGACCAACCTGGACAACGGCAAGAGCGTGATCGTCCGCGTCAACGACCGCGGCCCGTTCTATTCCGACCGGGTCATCGACCTGTCCTTCGCCGCGGCGAAGAAGCTCGGCTATGCCGAGACCGGCACCGCGCGGGTCAAGGTCGAAGGCATCGACCCGGTGCAATGGTGGGCCCAGCGCGGCCGGCCGGCGCCGATGGTCCTGGCGCAGCCCAAGCAGGCGGTGGCCCAGGCCGTTCCCGCCGCGGCGCAGACGCAGGCGGTGGCGATGGCCCAGCCGATCGAGACCTATACCCCGCCGCCGACGCAGCACGCCGCCGCCGTGCTGCCGGTGCAGATCGACTCAAAAAAAAACGCTTCATTACCAGCCGATGGCCTGTATCTCCAGGTGGGCGCCTTCGCCAACCCGGATGCGGCGGAACTGCTGAAGGCCAAGCTGAGCAGCGTGACGGCTGCTCCGGTATTTATCAGCTCGGTCGTGCGCAACCAGCAGATACTGCACCGGGTGCGGCTGGGACCGATCGGTTCGGCGGACGAGGCTAGCCGCACCCAGGACAGCATCCGCGTGGCCAACCTTGGCCAGCCGACGCTGGTACGCCCCGACTGAGCGCCTACTCACGCAGGGAATTCCCGCAAGGGATTGTTTGACCATTGGTAGAACCAGAGAGACGGATGAACATCACCACTATCGCGAAACGCTTGTCACTGCTTGTCCTGTTCATCGCCCCTACGGCTGGCTGGGCTGCTGAATCCATGGTTCCGGCGCCGCCGCAACTGGCCGCCAAGTCGTACGTCCTGATGGACGGCGAGAGCGGCCAGGTTCTGGTCGAGAACAATGGCGACCAGCGCCTGCCGCCGGCCAGCCTGACCAAACTGATGACCGCCTACATCGCCACCAAGGAGATCGAGGCCGGCCGCATCGGCGAAAACGATCTGGTCACCGTCAGCGAACATGCCTGGCGCACCGGCGGTTCGCGGATGTTCATCAAGGTCGGTAGCCAGGTCTCGGTGAGCGACCTGTTGCATGGCATCATCATCCAGTCCGGCAACGACGCCAGCGTCGCCCTGGCCGAGCATATCGCCGGCAGCGAAGACGCCTTCGCCGACATGATGAACACCACCGCGCAGAAGCTGGGCCTGACCAACTCCCACTTCATGGACGCCACCGGCCTGCCCAACCCGGACCACTATTCCTCCGCCCGCGACATGGCGGTGCTGGCCCGCGCGATCATCTACGGCGAGCCGAGCCACTACGCGATCTACGCGCAGAAGGAATTCCTCTGGAACAACATCAAGCAGCCGAACCGCAACCTGCTGCTGTGGCGCGACAAGACCGTCGACGGCCTGAAGACCGGCCACACCGACGAAGCCGGCTACTGCCTGGTGGCTTCCGCGGTACGCGACGGCCAGCGCATGATCGCCGTGGTGTTCGGCACCAACAGCGAGCAGGCCCGCGCCGCCGAGACCCAGAAGCTGCTGACCTATGGCTTCCGCTTCTTCGAAAGCCGCAACTTCTACAAGAAGGGCACCGAGCTGACCAAGGGCCTGGTCTGGAAGGGGTCCGAGCATGAAGTGAAAGCCGGCCTCGCCGAAGACCTGACCATGACCCTGCCGCGCGGCCAGATGCAGAAGCTGCAGGCCAGCATGGTCCTGGAGCCGCAGCTGATGGCGCCGATCCAGCAGGGCCAGGTGATCGGCAAGGTGGAAGTGAAGCTGGACGACAAGGTCATCCGCAGCGCCGACCTGGTCGCCCTCAACGCCGTCGAGGAGGGTGGTTTCTTCCGCCGCCTGTGGGATAGCATCCGCCTGTTCTTCTACGGTTTGTTCAACTGACCGACCGGCGCCCGCCCGCTCATGAGGCCAGCGGGCGCCCGTCCCCGCGGACCACGGGTCCGCCGCCGCCATGACCGATACCCCTGACGTTCAACCCCCGAAAATCGAATTCCCCTGCGAGCGCTATCCGATCAAGGTGATCGGCGACGCCGGCGAAGGTTTCTCCGACCTGGTCGTGGAAATCATCCAGCGCCACGCGCCGGATCTCGACGTCGAGACCCTGGTGGTCCGCGACAGCAGCAAGGGGCGCTTCCTCTCGGTGCAGGTGCTGATCACCGCCACCGATGTCGACCAACTGCAAGCCATCCATAACGACCTGCGCGCGACCGGACGCGTGCACATGGTGCTCTGATGGGACTCGAGCTGGGCTTCCGTGAGCTCGGCGAGGTTCCCTACGAACCGACCTGGCATGCCATGCAGCGCTTCGTTGCCGAACGCGACAAATCGGTAATGGACGAAGCCTGGCTGTTGCAGCACCCTGCGGTCTTCACCCAGGGGCAGGCCGGCAAGGCGGAGCATGTGCTGTTCCCCGGCGACATCCCGGTGATCCAGGTAGATCGCGGCGGCCAGGTGACCTACCACGGCCCCGGCCAGTTGGTCACCTACCTCCTGCTCGATGTCCGCCGCCTGGGACTGGGCGTGCGCGAGCTGGTCAGCCGGATCGAGCAGAGCCTGATCGGCCTGCTGGCGTCCTATGACGTGCAGGCCGTGGCCAAGCCGGACGCGCCGGGTGTCTACGTCGACGGGGCGAAGATCGCCTCCCTCGGCCTGCGCATCCGCAACGGCTGTTCCTTCCATGGCCTGGCGCTGAACCTGGACATGGACCTGCGACCGTTCCAACGAATCAATCCCTGCGGCTACGCCGGGATGCCCATGACCCAACTGCGCGACCTGGTTGGGCCGGTGGATTTTGCCGAGGTGTGTACCCGATTGCGCGCTGAGCTCGTCTCACGCCTTGGCTACGCTGAACAGAAGACCCTTACGGGCGGGATCGAACTGACATGAGCACTGTTGTGGAGAAGTCCGGAGAAGCCAAGCCGGGCAAGGTGGAAGTCGGCGTGAAGCTGCGCGGCGCGGAAAAGGTCGCGCGGATTCCGGTGAAGATCATTCCCACCGAGGAACTGCCGAAGAAACCCGACTGGATCCGCGTGCGCATCCCGGTTTCCCCCGAGGTCGACCGCATCAAGCAACTGCTGCGCAAGCACAAGCTGCACAGCGTCTGCGAAGAGGCGTCCTGCCCGAACCTGGGCGAGTGCTTCTCCGGCGGCACCGCGACCTTCATGATCATGGGCGATATCTGCACCCGGCGCTGCCCGTTCTGCGACGTCGGCCATGGCCGGCCGAAGCCGCTGGACGTCGACGAGCCGACCAACCTGGCCATCGCCATTGCCGACCTGCGGCTGAAGTACGTGGTGATCACCTCGGTGGACCGCGACGACCTGCGCGACGGCGGCGCCCAGCACTTCGCCGACTGCCTGCGCGAGATCCGCAAGCTGTCGCCGGGGATCCAGCTGGAAACCCTGGTGCCCGACTATCGCGGTCGCATGGACATCGCCCTGGAGATCACCGCCAACGAGCCGCCGGACGTGTTCAACCATAACCTGGAGACGGTGCCGCGCCTGTACCGATCCTCGCGGCCGGGCTCGGACTTCGAGTGGTCGCTGGACCTGCTGCAGAAGTTCAAGCAGATGGTTCCGCACGTACCGACCAAGTCCGGGCTGATGCTCGGCCTGGGCGAGACCGACGACGAGGTCATCGAGGTCATGCAGCGGATGCGCGAGCACGACATCGACATGCTGACCCTCGGCCAGTACCTGCAGCCGTCGCGCAACCACCTGCCGGTGCAGCGCTTCGTGCATCCGGATACCTTCGCCTGGTTCGCCGAGGAAGGCGAGAAGATGGGCTTCAAGAATGTCGCGTCCGGCCCGCTGGTGCGTTCGTCCTACCATGCCGACCAGCAGGCGCACGGCAACAAGATCGGCTGATCGACGCTGCGCCAATGCCCTCCGACGCCGCGTCCCCGTGCAGGGACGCGGCGTTTTTCATTGGGCAGCCACGAAGCCTCTTCGGGCGTAGGACGAACAACCGCATGGGGTTATACGCCGGCGCGTAGGTGAATGCCGTTTGCGCTCATCCCTGCGCGGTAACGAAGCGACTGCGCTGGCCGAGTTGCCGCACCGCCTCGATCAGTGCCTCGGCCGCCAGGCTGGGTTGGCGCGAGAAGGCGTAGAAGCGCGCCTCCGGCAGCGTCGGAAAACCCTGTTCCGGGCCCAGTTCGCGCAGCCCCTCGCGCATCTGGCTGCGCGCCACCACCGTCACGGCGAAACCGGCCAGCGCGGCGGACAGGCAGCCGGCCATACTGGCGCTCTCGAACACCAGGCGCCAGGGGCGCGCAGCGGCGCCGAGTGCTGTGATTGCCGCTTCGCGGTAGACGCAGGGTTCGGGGAACAGCGCCAGCGGCAGCGGTTCGCCCGTAGGCAGCTCGATCACGGTCGCCGCGGCCCAGACCAGCGGTTCTTCCCAGAGCAGTTCGCCGTCGTCTCCGACCCGCCGGCACTGCTTGCCGAACACCACGTCGGTGCGCCCCTGGGCCTGCTGGCGGAGCAGGTCAGTGGTGATACCGACCTTGAGTTCGATGGATGCTTCGGGGTGCCAGCGGCGAAAGCGTTGCAGGACGCGTGGTAGCCAGGCGCTGGCAAAGTCCTCCGAAGCGCCGATGCGCAGGCGGTCGCGGATCGGCGTGCCGTGCAGCCTGGCGCGGGCCTCGCGCTCCAGCTCGACGATGTTGCGGGCATAGGCGTAGAGCGTCTCGCCCGCCTGGGTCAGCTCCAGGCGGCGGGTGGTGCGGCTGAGCAGGCTGACGCCGGCTGTCTGTTCCAGGCGCTTGATATGCCCGCTGACTGCGGAGGGGGTGAGCGCGAGATTGTCCGCGGCGAGAGCGAAGCCGCCGCTGTCGACCACTTCGAGAAAGGAACGCAACAACACGATATCCAGGGATTGGGAGGTGGGGACGGCAAGCTCCATGAGGTCTTCCATTCATCTCGTTTCATGAATAGTAGACGCTAACTATTCATGAATCACGCTTGGCAAGCGTCCTAGGATGTCCCTTCGCTTTCTCTTGGAGAGGTCCGATGAGCCGCTATGCCTTCGTTTCCACCGATGTCCTGGATATCGGCTACCTGGAGTGGAATCCGCAGGGGGCGCGCAGCGCCGTCCTGTTGCACGGTTGGCCGGACAGCCCGCATGCCTGGAAAGACCTGGCGAAGTCCCTGGCGGACGCCGGCTATCGGGTGCTGGCACCAGCCCTCCGGGGATTCGCCCCGACCCGCTTCCGCGATGCGTCCACTCCGCGCAGCGGGCAACTGGCGGCTCTGGCTTGCGATCTGCTGGCATTCGTCGACAGCCTGGAATTGCAACGTCCCCTGCTGGTCGGCCATGACTGGGGGGCTCGCGCGGTGGCCAGCGCCTGCGGACTGCGCGAGGGCGTCGCCTCGCACCTGGTGATGCTCTCGGTGGGGTACGCCAGCAACGATCCGCAGCAAGTTCTTTCCCTGTCGCAGGCCCGTAGCTTCTGGTACCAGTGGTTCATGGCTACGCCACGCGGAGAGCGCGCGCTGCGCGAGGAGGGCGAGGCGTTCGCCCGGCAGATGTGGGACACCTGGTCGCCGCCGGGATGGTATGCCGAGCGCGATTTCCAGGAGGCCGCCCAGGCCTTCTCCGGGCCGGACTGGGTCGCCGTGGTGCTGCACTATTACCGGCATCGCTGGGGCTTCGTCGCGGGGGAGCCGCGCTACGGGGCGGCGGAACAGCGCCTGCTCCCGGCACCGCGCCTGGCGCTGCCGACCCTGGTGCTGCATGGCGGCGCGGACGCCTGCACCCACCCCGACGGCTCCCGCGGACGCGAGCACTACTTCAGCGGGCGTTACCAGCGGCTGGTGCTGGAGGGCGTCGGCCATTTTCCGCAGCGCGAGGCGGCCACCCAGGTGGCGGACGCGATCCTGCGGTTCTGTACGGATGACTAGGTCCTGGACGCCGCAGCGGCGGATAACGCCCATGCGTTATCCGCCCTACGAATCGGTGCGGAAGGTCTGCTCGGTGGGACGAATAACCGCGTCGCGGTTATCCGCCGATGGGGCGGGGGGACGGCGGATAATTCGCCCTGCGAACCGGTGTGCCGCGAGCGGTCGCGCCGGACGTGGGGCCGTAAGCTCCGCCGGCGGCCCTATGGCGTCCGCAGGCGGTCGAGCAGCGCCGGGGTCGGATAGCCGTCCGCCGGCCAGCCGAACTCCTGCTGGCAGGCGCGGATCGCCTTGCGCGTATTGGCGCCGATGATGCCATCCACCGCGCCCGGATCGTGTCCGCGGGCGGCCAGTTGCCGTTGCAGCTCGATGCGCTGCGAGCGGCTCAGCGGAACATCCTCCAGTGGCCAGGCGCCGACTATCCGGCCGCCGCCCTTGAAGCTGTCGGCGAGCAGGCCGACGGCCAGGGCGTAGGCGCTGGAGTTGTTGTACTTGAGGATGGCGCGGAAGTTGTGCAGCACCAGGAAGGCCGGGCCGCGGTGCCCGGCCGGCAGCAGCAGCGAGGCCTGTTCGCCGGAGAGTCCGGAGGGCAGAGGGCCGCCGTTGACGCCTTGTACGCCCATCCCTTGCCATTCGCCCAGGGGCTTGCGGATGGTGAGTTCCGCCAGGGAATAGTCGAAACCTGCCGGCAGGCGGACTTCGAAACCCCAGGGTTGTCCGGCGATCCAGCCGGAGGCTTTCAGGTAGTTGGCGGTGGAGGCCAGGGCGTCGCCGGGCGAGCCCCAGATGTCACGCTTGCCGTCGCCGTCGAAGTCCACGGCATACTGGTTGTAGGTGGTCGGGATGAACTGGGTCTGGCCCATGGCGCCGGCCCAGGAGCCGATCATGAAGGAGGCCGGAACGTCGCCGTGCTGGAGGATCTTCAGGGCGGCGAGCAACTGGGCGTGGGCGAATTCCGGGCGGCGTCCTTCATAGGCGAGGGTCGCCAGGGAGCGGATCACGTTCCTGTTGCCCATGTGCGAACCGTAGTTGCTCTCCATGCCCCAGATCGCCACCACCGCATCCGCATCCACCGCATAGCGCGCGTCGACTTCGCCGAGGATGCGCGCATGCTGCGCCAGGCGCGCCTGGCCCTGGCGAACGCGCAGCGGATCGAGGGCGCCTTCCAGGTACTTCCATACCGGTCGGGTGAATTCCGGCTGGCTGCGGTCGGCTTCGACCACGGCGGGATCGGGCTGGACGCCGGCGAAGGCGCGATCGAAGGTCTGCGCATCGATTCCACCGGCCAGCGCCTGTTGACGGAAGGCGTCGCGCCACTGTTCGAAGCTTTGCCCAGGCTGGGCCTCGTTCGGCGCGCCAGCGGGCACCGAGGCGGCCGGGCCGGCGCCGGAGAAGGGCGCCTTGGTCTGCAGGGGAGCGGCAGGCTGGTTGTATTCGACTGTCGGATTCTTCTGCGCGCACGCGCTGGAGAGGCCAAGCCCCATGGCGACGACGGTGCTGCCCAGCAGCCCGCTCACCTTCAGCAGGGCGGATCGTTCGGGGTTACGCATTGCTCTCCTCAGCAGGGTCCTCGGGACGGGCCACCTTAGCACGCCGGCCAGGACGCGTCTGCCGTCGTTGGACGCGCCGGCGGGGCCCCGGGTTCGCCAATGTGGTTGCATCGGCGCGGTGGATATCGTTCGCCATATGTTCGGTTACTGCCGGGCGGCCAATGGTTTCGTCCGTATCGCTCCGCCGCCTGTCGAAGCCTCGCGGCGCCCCGGTCCGGGATCGGAGGCGGGACGCAGGGTATGCCCGAGGCATTCGTCTTCTGCTTCCTGGTCTTCGTTCTGCACGACATCGCTATCCGCTTCGGCGCCGGCATCGAATACCCGAACCTGGCTCTCGCGCTGCCGTGGCCAGAGGACTGCCAGTAGGCGTCGAGGCTGCGGATCGTGATGGAGGAACCATCGATTTTTCACCCAACCCGATGAGACCACGTCCAGTACGCTGGCGATGGTGTGCCCATGGGCACATGGTGGCGGTGAGCTTGGTCTTGTCGAAAGGGCTTCGGGGGATGGCGGGGCGTGTGGGAGAGGCAGGGCGTTGCGGGAAGAATGGACCAGCGGCTGTTTCAGGCCGCCATAACGAAAGAAGCCTCCCAGTTACGGGAGGCTTCGCGGCGGTAGCTGCCTTTGCCTTTCTTCGCCTGTTCCTGGCGGCTGCGGAACAGTGGCTGGGCGACCAGGGATTTGGCCTTGTTCGGCCGCTTGCTTTTCTTTGCCATGGCATAGGTCCTCGAAGGTGATCGGGCTGGCGTTCGCCAGCGCGCGCATCATCTGCCTGTCGCCGTGGATTGTCCAGTGCCGGTTGCGCCTTCAGGCTGCCGGCAGGCCGAGACGCTGGCCGGCGAGGGTCAGGGCGAGAAGCGAGAGACCGCTCCAGGGGCTGCCGGGTGCCTGTCCCTTGATCTGTGCGTCGATCAACTGGGCATCCCGCAGCATCTGGTTCCAGCGGCTGCTGGAGTGGCGTTGCAGGGCACGGGTCAGCAGCGGACGGCGCTTGTCCCAGACCGGTGGACGCGCCTGGGCGAAGGCTTTCTCCAGCGGGATGCCCTGGCCGTATTGCTGGGCCAGGCCAGCCAGCAGGCGGATCTCGCGGGCCAGGCCCCAGAGGATCACCGGCGGCTCGATGCCTTCGCCGCGCAGTCCTTCCAGGATGCGCAGGGCGTGGGCCGCTTCACCGCCAAGAGCTGCGTCGATCAGGCCGAAGACATCGAAGCGTGCGCTGTCGGCGACCGCGGCCTGTACGGTGGCGGCGTCGATCTGGTTGCCCTCGGCGAGCAGCTTGAGCTTTTCGATTTCCTGGGCGGCGGCGAGCAGGTTGCCTTCCACGCGCGCGGCGATCAGCTCCAGGGCTTCGGGGCTGGCGGACAGGCCGGCCTGGGACAGGCGCTGGCGAATCCACTGCGGCAACTGGTGGACGTCGACCGGCCAGACCTGGATGAACTGCGCGGCGTTGCCATCGATCAGGGCCTTGGCCCACTTGGTCTTCTGCGTGCTGCCATCGAGCTTGGGCAGGCTGAGCAGGAGCACGGTGTCTTCCGGCGGCCGTTGCAGGTATTCCTGGAGAATCGCCGCGCCTTTGTCGCCGGGCTTGCCGGAGGGCAGGCGCAGTTCGATCAGGCGCTTCTCGGCGAACAGCGACAGGCTGGCGCCGGCCTCCAGCAGCAGGCCCCAATCGAAGTTGGCTTCGGCATTGAATACCTGGCGCTCGCCGAAGTCGCGCTCGCGGCAGGCCTGGCGAATGGCATCGCAGGCTTCCTGGCAGAGCAGCGGTTCATCGCCGCTGACGACATAGACGGGCGCCAGGGGGCCCTGGAGGTGCTTGGCGAGTTGCGCGGGAGTCAGCTTCATAGGAGAAGACGGGGCCGGCGAAACCGGCCCCGGGGCATCACGGGGTGGGGAACTCGATCGGCGACTGCTGCGGCTCGGCGGCGCGGCGCTGGCGCTCCGCCTCGTCGGCGGCGCGCAGGGCTTCGGCTTCCGCCTTGGCCTTGGCTTCTGCCTGGCGCTGGGCTTCGTCGAGTTGCGCCGGGGTCAGCGCCTGGAGGCGCATGGACAACTGCTGGATCAGGTCGCGCCGCATCTCGCTGCGCAGCTGCGCGGCTTCCTGGTCGGAACCGATCAGGTTGTTTTCGTCGTGCACGTAGACCTTCTGCACCTGTACCTGGTTGCTCATCAGGACCAGGTCGTTGGCGCCGACGATCTCGTAGTTGATCGTATTGGTCAGCTCGAACTCCGCGCCGCGCGCGGAACCGGTGTAGCTGACGGTGCGCTGCTGGTTGTCCTCGCGGACCAGCACCAGGTGGTAGGGCGCGTTGCTGGTGACCTTCACGCCGCTGTTTTCCAGGGTTTCCTTCAGTTCGCGTACGGTCGGGCCGTAGGCGTTGCGCGCGGACACGTCGATTTCCTTGAGCGCGAATTGCGCATCGCCCAGGCCGCGCAGTTGGAAGCCGCAGGCGGCCAGCAGGGTGGTCATACCGATCAGCGCGGCGCTGGTCAGGATACGTTTCATCAAGCTTCCCTCATTCCTGTTGATCAGCGCCCCCGGATGGCCGGGGGCGTCCAATGGAATCGCGTATCAGTTGGCGACGATGTTGACCAGTTTGCCCGGTACCACGATGACCTTGCGGATGCTCAGGCCTTCGGTGAAACGCAGCACGTTCTCGTTGGCGCGCGCGGCGGCCTCGACATCCTCGCGGCTGGCGCTGGCGGCCACGTCGATGTGCCCGCGCAGCTTGCCGTTGACCTGCACCACCAGTTGCAGGGTGTCCTGCACCAGTGCGCTCTCGTCGACGCTCGGCCAGCGCGCATCGATCACCGCTTCGGCATGGCCGAGCTGGCCCCAGAGCACGTGGCAGATGTGCGGAGTGATGGGCGCCAGCAGCAGGACCACGGTTTCCAGGCCTTCCTGGATCAGGGCACGGTCCTGGGCGTCCTGGTTCGGCGCCTTCTCCAGCACGTTCATCAGGGTCATCACCGCGGCGATGGCGGTGTTGAACTTGTGGTGCTGGCCGACATCCTGGCTGGCCTGCCTGATCGCCAGGTGGATGGCGCGGCGGACCTGCTTCTGCGCGTCGTTCAGGGCGGCGATGTCCAGCGCGCCGGGGAGGCCGGCGCTGACGTGGGCGTGAGCCAGGCGCCAGACGCGGCGGAGGAAGCGGTTGGCGCCCTCGACGCCGGCGTCCGACCACTCCAGGCTCATGTCCGGCGGCGAGGCGAACATCATGAACAGGCGGCAGGTATCGGCACCGTACTGGTCGATCATCGATTGCGGGTCGACGCCGTTGTTCTTCGACTTCGACATCTTCTCGGTGCCGCCGATCTCGACCGGCTGGCCGTCGCTCTTCAGACGCGCGCCGACGACCTTGGCCTTGGCGTCACGCTCGACCTCGACGTCGGCCGGGTTGAACCAGTCCTTGCCGCCGTTGGCGGTGGTCCGGTAGTAGGTATCGGCGACCACCATGCCCTGGGTCAGCAGGTTCTTGAACGGCTCGTCGCTGCCGACCAGGCCCTCGTCGCGCATCAGCTTGTGGAAGAAGCGCGCATAGAGCAGGTGCAGGATGGCGTGCTCGATGCCGCCGATGTACTGGTCGACCGGCAGCCAGTAGTCGGCCGCCTTCTTGTCCAGCATGCCGCCTTCGAACTGCGGGCAGGCGTAGCGGGCGAAATACCAGGACGACTCGACGAAGGTGTCCATGGTGTCGGTTTCGCGCTTGGCCGGCTGGCCGCATTTCGGGCAACTGCATTCATAGAATTCCGGCATCTTCGCCAGCGGCGAACCGGAGCCGTCCGGTACCACGTCTTCCGGCAGCACCACCGGCAACTGGTCGGCCGGCACCGGGACGTCGCCGCAAGCCTCGCAGTGGATGATCGGGATCGGGCAGCCCCAGTAGCGCTGGCGGCTGATGCCCCAGTCGCGCAGGCGGAACTGGGTGCGCGCCTGGCCCAGGCCCTTGGCCTCGAGGTCGGCGCCGATGGCGTCGAAGGCGGCCTGGTAGCCGAGGTTGTCGTACTTGCCGGAGTTGACGGTGAGCACGGACTCGTCCTTGGCGCCGTACCACTCCTTCCAGACGCTGGACTCGAAGTCGTTGTCGCCCTCGACCTTGGCGATCACCTGGCGGATCGGCAGGCCGTACTTGCTGGCGAACTCGAAGTCGCGCTCGTCATGGCCGGGCACCGCCATCACCGCACCTTCTCCGTAGTTCATCAGCACGTAGTTGGCGACCCATACCGGCAGCTTGTCGCCGGTCAGCGGGTGTTCGACGAACAGGGAAGTGGCCATGCCTTTCTTCTCCTGGGTGGCGATGTCGGCCTCGGCGACGCCGCCGCGCTTGCATTCGTCGATGAACGCCTGCAACTGCGGGTCGTTCTGCGCGGCCTGGGTGGCCAGCGGGTGTTCGGCGGCGACGGCGACGTAGGTGGCGCCCATCAGGGTGTCCGGACGGGTGGTGAACACCTTCAGCTGGCCGGCGTGGCCGATGGAGGCCTGGTCGTAGGGGAAGCCGATCTCCATCCCGCGCGACTTGCCGATCCAGTTGCGCTGCATGGTCTTCACCTGCTCCGGCCAGCCGGGCAGGTTGTCGAGGCTCTCCAGCAGTTCCTCGGCGTAGGCGGTGATCTTGAAGTAGTACATCGGGATCTCGCGCTTTTCGATCAGCGCGCCGGAGCGCCAGCCGCGCCCGTCGATCACCTGCTCGTTGGCGAGTACGGTCTGGTCGACCGGGTCCCAGTTGACCGTGCCGTTCTTGCGGTAGATCACCCCTTTTTCGAACAGGCGGGTGAACAGCCACTGCTCCCAGCGGTAGTAGTCCGGCTTGCAGGTGGTGACCTCGCGGCTCCAGTCGATCGCCAGGCCGAGGCTGTCCAGCTGCGACTTCATGTAGGCGATGTTGTCGTAGGTCCAGGCCGCCGGGGCGACGTTGTTCTTCATCGCGGCGTTTTCCGCCGGCATGCCGAACGCGTCCCAGCCCATCGGTTGCAGCACGTTGCGGCCCTGCATGCGGTGGTAGCGGCTGATCACGTCGCCGATGGTGTAGTTGCGCACGTGGCCCATGTGCAGCTTGCCGCTCGGATACGGGAACATCGACAGGCAGTAGAACTTCTCCTTGTCGGGTAGCTCCCTGACGAGGAAGGACTGGTTTTCTTTCCAGTAGTTCTGGGCCTGGGTTTCGATCTCGAGTGGCTGATATTGCTCGTGCATGGCGCTACTTAGACGTGACTGTTCGAAAGCCTCGTAGCATACATGACCCCCACTCCTGTCGATAGCCCGCGCCGTTTGTCGCCGGGGGCGGTTCAGCCGAACGGGAACGCTAAGCTTGCCCTATGGGCCGTCGATGGCTGGCTGCCCAGTGGTACCTTCAGAGGTGTTCGATGGCTGAGCTGCAACGCGCGAGTGTGACGGGAGGTGGGCTGTACGAGAGGCTGCTGCAGCGTCTCGCCCTGGCTCTGGATGAAGCGGATACGGCCGAGCGCCTGCGTGACGAGCATCCCACGGAGCTCGAGTTGCGGGGTTTGAGCGAAGCGGAGATGGGGCTGATACGCGCCTATCTCGACCAGGACCTGCACTGGTTGCGCGGCTGGCATGCGGCCGCCGAGGAGCTGGCGCTGCTCGAGCGCCAGCCCGGCAGGACACCCCGGCCGCCCCGGCCGCAACCGCCGGCGCCCCGTCGGCACGTCTCGTTGAAACAGCGGCAACTACTCTGTGCGCTCTGCGGTGCGCCGGTGCAGTGGAGCAAGGGGCATGGTGTGTTGCCGTGTAGTCATTGCGGCTCGCAACTGTTCCGTTCGGGTAACGGCCGCTAGGGTCTTCTCCTTCCGGGAAGTTTCGCCAGGCGTCGCGCAATCCTTTAGATTGCCTCTTCCGACAGGGAGGGGGCGATGCCGATCCGTTATTTCTTCAAGCAACTTCTGCTGCCGCCGGGCGGCCTGTTGCTGCTGCTGTTTTTCGCTTTCTGGTGGCGCGCCAGCCGACCACGGCTGGCGCGGCTGTGCGGTGTCTGCGGGTTCTTCGGTCTGTGGCTGATGAGCATGCCGCTCAGCGTGGAGTGGATGGGGCGCTGGCTCGAAAGCGAACCGGCCCTGCTGGCGGAGGATCTGCCGGGCCTGGCGCAGCGCGCCGACGCCATCGTCATCCTCGGTGCCGGCCGGCAGCCCAACGACCCGGCCTGGGGCGACGATGCGCCGAGCCTGCTGGCGGCCGAGCGGCTGCGCTACGCCGCGCGGCTGGCCAAGACCTCGGCGCTGCCGGTACTGATCAGCGGCGGGTTGCATTACGGACGCCCGCCCAGCGAGGCGGCGCTGATGGCCAATGCCCTGCTGCAGGACTTCGGCGTGCCGACGCGCTGGCAGGAAGGTCTCAGCCGTACCACCTGGGAAAACGCCACCCTGAGCGCCCCGCAGTTGCGCGAGGCCGGCGTGCGCCGGGTGGTGCTGGTGACCCAGGCCTGGCACATGCAGCGGGCACGCTGGAGCTTCGAGCGCCAGGGGTTCGAGGTGATCCCGGCGCCGGTCGGCTTCCTCGGCGGGGCCAACCTGCGGCCCTTCGGCGGCTGGTTGCCGGAAGCGCAGGCCTTCTGGCAGAGCGGCATGCTGCTGAACGAGGCGATCGGCCTGGTCGGCTATCGCCTGTTCTACCGCTGAGACGCAACCGGCGCCGCAGGGGCGCCGGTCTTTCCAGGAGGGGCTGGCTTCAGCCGAACAGGCGTCGTTCCTGCGGACGCAACTGGCGGCCGAGCAGAGCCCATAGCAGCAGCACGCCTGCCAGCCCGGCCAGCGGCCAGACGCGGTATTGCAGATAGGGCGTCAGGCCCTGCATCGGAATCACCTCGCCGCGCAGGATGCCCTGCTGGAACTGCGGGATCTGCCGGACGATCCGGCCATAGGGATCGATCAGGCCGGTGACGCCGTTGTTGGTCGCGCGGATCATCCAGCGACCGCTTTCCAGGGCGCGCATCTGCGCCATCTGCAGGTGCTGCAACGGGCCTATGGAAGTGCCGAACCAGGTGTCGTTGCTCACTGTCAGCAACACCTGGCTCTGCGCCGCGAGCGCGGCGGCGAACTCCGGGTAGACCACTTCGTAGCAGATGTACGGGGCGATCTGGTAGCCCTTGGCCTCGAGCAGCGGCTGGTCGGCCGGGCCGCGAGCGAAGTCGGACATCGGCAGGTCGAAGAAGGCGATCAGGCCGCGCAGCAGGTCCTGCAGCGGCACGTACTCGCCGAACGGCACCAGCTTCTGCTTGAGGTAGGTGCCCGCGCCTTCGCCGACCACGGTGATGCCGTTGAAGTAGCGGCTCTTGCCGTCGGCGAGACGTTCGCGCACCGGGACCCCGGTGATCAGCGCGGCGTTCTTCTCGTCGGCGACCTGGCCCATGGCGCCGAGGTAGCCGCTGGCCATGTCCTGGAGAATCGGCACCGCGGTTTCCGGCCAGACGATCAGGTCGACGTCCTGCTGCGGCAGGCTCAGGTCGCGGTAGAGGTCGAGCTGCGCGCGGACCTGATTCGGGTCCCATTTCAACTCCTGGGCGATGTTGCCCTGGATCGCCACTACCTTCAGCGGTTCGCCGGCCGAATGGGTCCAGGCGTGGCCCTTGAGATAGAGGCCGGCCGCCCACGGGCCGAGCAGCAGGACCAGCCCCAGAAGCAGGCTGGCACCGTGCGCGAAGAGGCGCGGCAGGTTCACCAGCAGGGCCGCGCTGAGGGCGATGACGAAGGAGGACAGCCATACGCCGCCCACCGGTACCAGCCCGGCCAGCGGTCCCTGCAACTGGCTATAGCCGGCGTAGAGCCAGGGGAAACCGGTAAGGAACCAGCTGCGGAACAGCTCCAGTGCCAGCCACAGGGCGGCGAACGCCAGGGCGTCGCCCAGCGGCGCGTTGTCGCGGCGCAGGCAGCGCGCCCACAGCCAGGCCGGCAGGGCGAAGAAGAAGGCGACGCCGGCGGTGAAGCCGAGCATGAGGAAGCTCGCCAGCGGCACCGAGGCGGCGCCGTAGTCATGGATACTGACGTAGATCCAGCTGGTGCCGGCGCCGAACGCGCCGAAACCGTACCACCAGCCGCGCCACAAGGCGGACTTGCCGGGAAGGCCGCGCAAGCCGAGATAGAGCAGGGCGATCGAGAGGATCGCCAGCGGCCAGTAGTCGAAGGGCGCCAGGGCCAGGGGGGTGAGCGCGCCTGCGGCGAGTGCCAGCAGGTGTCCGGGCCAGCCGGGACGAGAAATCCAACGCATCGAATGTCCTTAGAGCCTGTTCAATGTCCGACTGCGCAGACCGGGGCCGCCTTCGGCTGCCGGACGGCAACGTCCGCGGCGACAGGGGAGTCTGGCGCAAGGCGCAAGAGTAAAGGAGGGGCTGGCGAGACGCCAGAAGGACGCTGCGGGAAGATGCCCCCTCCGCCGCGGCGGAGGGGGCGCGCTCAGTTCTGCAGGGGAGACAGGCGCAGCAGGTGGACGCGGCGGCTGTCGGCGTTGAGTACGCGGAAACGGAACTCGCCCAGCTCGACCACTTCGTTGCGCTTGGGCAGGTGGCCGAAGGCGCTCATCACCAGGCCGCCCACGGTATCGAATTCCTCGTCGGAGAATTCCGAGCCGAAGAAGTCGTTGAAGGCGTCCACGGGGGTCAGCGCCTTGACGATGAAATCGCCGCTGGGCAGCGGCTTGATGTAGCTGTCTTCCTCGACGTCGTGCTCGTCCTCGATATCGCCGACGATCTGTTCCAGCACGTCCTCGATGGTCACCAGGCCGGCCACGCCGCCGTATTCGTCGATGACGATGGCCATGTGGTTGCGGTTGGCGCGGAATTCGCGGAGCAGCACGTTGAGGCGCTTGGATTCGGGGACGAAGGTGGCCGGACGCAGCAGTTCCTTGATGTCGAAGGGACGCTCGTCGTTGTGCAGGATCAGTGGCAGGAGGTCCTTGGCCAGCAGTACGCCCATGACGTCGTCGAGGCTTTCGCCGACCACCGGGTAGCGCGAGTGGGCGGCTTCGATGATGGCCGGAAGGAATTCCTTCGGCGTCTGGGTCGAACGGATGCTCATCATCTGCGAGCGCGGCACCATGATGTCGCGTACCTGCAGGTCGGCGACCTGGATCGCCCCCTCGACGATGGACAGTGCCTCGCTGTCCAGCAGCTTGTTGTCGTGGGCATCGCGCAGCAGCTCGAGGAGCTCCTGGCGGTTTCTCGGCTCGTGGGCAAAAGCCTGGGTGATCTTGTCCAGCCAGGACTTGTGCCCGTTGCTCGATCGGTCTTCGCTCATTTTTCCTTGCTCGGTGGCTCTTCGTCGTCGCAGGCGTACGGATCGGGATGACCCAGTTCCGCCAGCAATTCACGTTCCAGTGTTTCCATTTCTTCCGCTTCGGCGTCGTCGATGTGGTCGTAGCCGAGCAGGTGCAGGCAGCCGTGGATCACCAGGTGGGCCCAGTGGGCCTGCAACGGCTTGCGCTGTTCCAGGGCTTCGCGGGCGACCACCGGGGCGCAGATCACCAGGTCGCCGAGCAGCGGGATATCGAGAAGCTCGTCCGGGACATCGGCGGGGAAGGACAGCACGTTGGTCGCATAGTCCTTGTGCCGGTAGGTGCTGTTCAGTTCCAGGCCTTCGGCCTCGTCCACCAGGCGGATGGTCAGCTCCGACTCCGGACGCTGGCGCAGGGCCAGTTCGCACCAGGCGCGGAACTGCGCTTCGGAGGGCAGGTCCGGGGCGGCGCTGGCGACCTGCAGGTCGAGCTCAAGCGGCATCGTGACCGCCCTTGCCCGTTCCCTCGACCGGCCGCACCTGGCCTTGCTGGCGGCTCTCGTGACGCTCGTAGGCTTCGACGATACGCTGCACCAGCGGGTGGCGGACCACATCCTTGGGCTTGAAGTGGGTGAAGCTGATGCCGGGGACGTCCTGCAGGACCTCGATCACGTGCTTGAGGCCGGAGCGGGTACCGCGGGGCAGGTCGACCTGGGTGACGTCGCCGGTGATCACCGCGGTGGAGCCGAAGCCGATCCGGGTGAGGAACATCTTCATCTGCTCGACGGTGGTGTTCTGGCTCTCGTCGAGGATGATGAAGCTGTTGTTCAGCGTGCGCCCGCGCATGTAGGCCAGCGGTGCGACCTCGATGACGTTGCGCTCGATCAGCTTGGCCACGTGTTCGAAGCCGAGCATCTCGTAGAGCGCGTCGTAGAGCGGGCGCAGGTAGGGGTCGATCTTCTGCGACAGGTCGCCGGGAAGGAAACCGAGCTTCTCGCCGGCCTCGACCGCCGGGCGCACCAGCAGGATGCGGCGGATCTGCTCGCGCTCCAGGGCGTCGACGGCGCAGGCCACGGCGAGATAGGTCTTGCCGGTGCCGGCCGGGCCGATGCCGAAGTTGATGTCGTGGTCGAGGATCGCCTTGACGTAGCGCTGCTGGTTGGCGCCGCGCGGGCGGATGTGCGCCTTGCGTGATTTCAGGGTGACCTGCGGCGCGCTCTGCAATTCCTCGAGGTCTTCCAGGCCGGACTCCTGCAGGTACAGGTGCACGGTGCCGGGAGTGAGATCGGTGCCGTTCTGCGCCTCGCGGTAGAGACGCTGCAGCAGGCGTTCGGCAACCTTGGTCCGGCGCGGTTCGCCGGCCAGTTCGAACTGGTTGCCGCGGTTGCGGATCTCGATGTCGAGGCGTTTCTCGATCTGGTGGAGATGCTCGTCGAACTGCCCGCAAAGTGTCGCGAAGCTGCGGGCGTCGAACGGCTCGAGGATAAAGCGATGAAGTTCCTGGGGGGCGTTCAAGGTGTTCTGTCGTACTCGCCAGTGGCTGGTTGATAGGAAAGAGAATAACCGCTGGATATCGTCGCGCAAAGTTGCCGTATCGCGGCGGCGCTTTCCCGGTTCCCGCTGAAACGTTGGTGCACCGTGGCGGCGGGAAGGTTCAGCGAGCCCGCCGTACGGTCGTCGGCCTCAATGCAGGGTGCTGTCGATCAGGGTGCCGCGCAGCGAGTGCGGCAGCGCGTCGTCGATGTGCACCAGGGCGAACTGGCCGATCAGGCGTGGATTGTCGCAGCGGAAGTTGACGATCCGGTTGTTCTCGGTGCGCCCCTGGAGCATGCCCGGGTCCTTCTTCGAGAAATCGGTGACCAGGATCCGCTGGGTGCTGCCGACCATGCGCCGACTGATCTCGTAGCCTTGCTGGTGGATGCGGCTCTGGAGGATCTGCAGACGCTGTTTCTTCACTTCTTCCGGCAGGTCGTCGGCGAGGTCCGCGGCGGGCGTGCCGGGCCGCGCGCTGTAGATGAAGGAGAAGGAGAAGTCGAAGCCGACGTCCTCCACCAGCTTCATGGTCTGCTCGAAGTCCTTCTCGGTTTCGCCGGGGAAGCCGACGATGAAGTCGGAGCTGATGCAGATGTCCGGTACCGCGGCCTTCAGCTTGCGGATACGCGACTTGTATTCCAGCACGGTATGGTTGCGCTTCATCGCCGCCAGCACGCGGTCGGAGCCCGACTGCACCGGCAGGTGGATGAATTTCACCAGCTCCGGCACCTCGGCGTGGGCCTGGATCAGCGCGTCGGAGAATTCCAGCGGGTGCGAGGTGGTATAGCGGATGCGTTCGATACCGTCGACGGCGGCGACCACCCGCAGCAGTTCGGCGAAGTCGGCCAGACGGCCATCGTGGGTCAGGCCGCGGAAGCCGTTGACGTTCTGTCCCAGCAGGGTGACTTCGCGGACGCCGTTCTCGGCCAGGTGGATCACTTCGGCGATCACGTCGTCGAATGGTCGGCTGACTTCCTCGCCGCGGGTGTAGGGCACCACGCAGAAGCTGCAGTACTTGCTGCAGCCTTCCATCACCGAGACGAAGGCGGTGGGGCCATCGACCCGCGGTTCCGGCAGGCGGTCGAATTTCTCGATTTCCGGGAAGGACACGTCGATCTGCGGCTTGCGCGTGCTGCGCGCGGCGTCGATCATTTCCGGCAGGCGGTGCAGGGTCTGCGGGCCGAAGACCACATCGACATAGGGCGCGCGCTCACGGATCGCGGCGCCTTCCTGGCTGGCCACGCAGCCGCCGACGCCGATCACCAGGTCGGGATTCTGCTGCTTCAGCTCGCGCCACATGCCGAGCTTGGAAAACACCTTTTCCTGGGCCTTCTCGCGGATCGAGCAGGTATTGAGCAGGATGACGTCGGCCTCGGCGGCGTTTTCGGTCACCTCGAGGGCTTGGTGTTCACCGAGCAGGTCCGCCATTCGCGACGAGTCGTACTCGTTCATCTGGCAGCCGTGGGTTTCGATGAAAAGCTTCTTGGCCATGCGCTTCGTCGGACAGTTCGAAAAGGACCGCGCATTATAGAGGGCGGGGCCGCCGGTTCCTAGCGTTGCTGGCCGAAAGGCTGTGCTATGATTCGCGCCCTTCATTTTCCGGCATTGCTTTCCCCGCCATGAACAAGCGCGAAAACCCCATCTACAAGGTGATTTTCCTCAACCAGGGCCAGGTCTTCGAGATGTATGCCAAGCAGATCTACCAGAGCGATCTGTGGGGCTTCCTGGAAATCGAGGAGTTCGTCTTCGGCGAGCGCACCCAGGTGGTGGTGGACCCCAGCGAGGAGAAGCTCAAGGCGCAGTTCGAAGGCGTTCTGCGCAGCTTCGTGCCGATGCACGCGATCGTCCGCATCGACGAGGTCGAGCGCCTGGGTACGCCGAAGATCAGCGAGGCCAAGGGCGCGGGCAATGTCATGCCGTTCCCCATGCCGATGCCCGGCAAGAGCGACTGATTCGCGAAAGGGGCGTCAGGGCAGCGGCGCGAAGGGCGTGACGCCGCCGGCAGTCTGCAGTTCGATCAGGTAGTTGCGGAAGATCTGCCCCAGCACCCGGGTGGCGATGTCCAGTTCGTCGCGGTTCATCTGCTCGGCTACCAGGTCGGCGCTGTCCAGGGCGTCCTCGGCGCCGTTCACCGCTGCCATCTTCAGCACGATATAGGCCTGTACGTTGTTCGCCGGAACCCCTTCGCCACGGAAGAACATGGTGCCGAGGTGGTATTGGGCCTGGGCATGGCCCTGCAGCGAGGCTTTCTCGAACCAGTTGAGGGCGGCCTGGAGGTCGCGCGGGATGCGCTCGCCGTCGTAGAAGAATTCGCCCAGTTCGTATTGCGCCTCGGCGTCGCCGCCATTGGCGACCTGCTGGCAGGCGGCGAGCGCCTGTTGCAATTCCTCGGGAACGGTGTTCAGCGCGCAGCGGCCGGTCGCTGGAATCAGCAACGAGTTGCCTCCCGCCTGCGCGAGCAGCGGCTGGAGGATCAACAGGCAACCCAGGGCGAGGGTGCGGCCGGTACGGAACATGAGGGGAAGACACCTCCTGGATCGGGGCGGGCAAGGGCTGCCCGGCCAACGAAATGCGCTGACCCTCACATTATGAAATAAGCCGACGCCTCCTTACAAAGTCTTTACTGTCTTTTCGGGAACTTTGTCGGCGCGTTTATGCATTTCGGCTAGGAAGGCGTTCCGGCGGGGAGCAGGGCGGCGCCCGAGAAGGGCGCCGCGAAGAGGGTCATTTCAGCGCGGCGAAGGCTTTTTCGGCGGCGTTCAGTGTGATTTCCAGCTCCTTGTCGCCATGGGCGATGGAGGTGAAGCCGGCCTCGAAGGCGCTTGGCGCAAGGTACACGCCACCGTCGAGCATCAGGTGGAAGAAGCGCTTGAAGCGTTCGACGTCGCTGGCCATTACGTCCTCGAAGGTGACGATGGCGTCGGCGCCGCTGAAGTACAGGCCGAACATGCCGCCCGCCTGGGTGGTGACGAAGGGGATGCCGGCGGCGTCCGCGCGCTGTTGCAGGCCGTCGAGCATGCGCGTGGTGTAGGCGGTCAGGTCGTCGTGGAAACCGGGGCGGCTGATCAGGCGCAGGGTGGTCAGGCCGGCGGCCATCGCCAGCGGGTTGCCCGAGAGCGTGCCGGCCTGGTAGACCGGGCCCAGCGGGGAAATCTGCTGCATGATCTTGCGCTTGCCGCCGAAGGCGCCCACCGGCATGCCGCCGCCGATGATCTTGCCGAAGGTCGACAGGTCCGGGGTGACCCCGTAGTAGGCCTGGGCGCCGCCGAGGGCGACACGGAAGCCGGTCATCACTTCGTCGAAGATCAGCACCACGCCGTGTTCGTCGCAGGCTTCGCGCAGGCCTTCGAGGAAGCCCGGCGCCGGCGGCACGCAGTTCATGTTGCCGGCAACCGGCTCGACGATGATGCAGGCGACCTCCTTGCCGACTTCGCCCAGGGTCTTGCGCACCGCCTCGATGTCGTTGAACGGCAGGGTCAGGGTGTGCTTGGCGAAGGCCGCCGGAACGCCCGGGGAGTTCGGCACGCCGAAGGTCAGGGCGCCGGAGCCGGCCTTCACCAACAGGCTGTCGGAGTGGCCGTGGTAGCAGCCTTCGAACTTGATGATGCTGTCGCGCCCGGTGTAGCCGCGGGCCAGGCGGATGGCGCTCATGGTCGCCTCGGTGCCGGAGCTGACCATGCGCACCATCTCCATCGACGGCACCATGGAGCAGACCAGGTCGGCCATTTCCACTTCCAGCGCGGTCGGCGCGCCATAGGACAGGCCGTGGTCGAGTTGCCGGCGCACCGCGTCGAGCACGTCCGGATGGCTGTGGCCGAGGATCATCGGGCCCCAGGAGCCGACATAGTCCACGTAGCGCTTGTCGTCCTCGTCCAGTACATAGGCGCCTTCGGCGTGCTTGAAGAACAGCGGGGTGCCGCCGACGCTCTTGAAGGCGCGCACCGGGGAGTTGACCCCGCCGGGAATGTGTTTCTGGGCGTTGTTGAACAGCGTTTCGGAACGGGACATGGCTAGCTCTCTATCTCTCGGGCGAGGCGCGGAGGCGTCAGGCAGGTTCGAACAGGGCGCTGAAGGCGCGGGCGCGGCGTTCCACCTCGGCGGCGGACGCGGCGGCGAACAGCGCATGGATCACGGCGACCAGATCGACGCCGCGGGCGATCAGGCCGGGCGCGGTGTCGAGGCTGATGCCGCCGATGGCGGTGATCGGCAGGTGCAGGCGCGGCCGGGCCTGGTCGAGCAGTTCGACGCTGGCGGCGGGGGCGCCGGGTTTGGTGCTGGAATTGAAGAAGCGGCCGAAGGCGACGTAGCTGGCGCCCTCGGCCACCGCCTGCTCGGCCAGTTCCAGTTGGGCGTGGCAGGTGGCGCCGATGATCGCCTGGCGGCCGAGCAGGGCGCGCGCCGCCGACAGCGAACCGTCGGTCTGGCCGAGGTGCAGGCCGACGCCCAGGCGCGCAGCGAGTTCGGCGTCGTCGTTGACGATCAGTTGCGCGCCGTGGCGTTCGCAGAGTTCGCGCAGGCTTTCCGCCTCGCGCAGGCGCCGCGCCTGGTCGCTGGATTTGTCGCGGTATTGCAGCAGGCGCGCGCCGCCGCGTAGCGCGGCTTCGACGTAGGGCAGCAGGCGGCCGTCGTCCAGTAGCTGGCTATCGGTGATGGCGTACAGGCCGCGCAGTTTCATCGGCTGGCTCTCAGTGACAGAAGTCGGTGGGCAGGCGGCGCGGCACGTATTGGCCGTGGCCCGGACTCTCGGCGTCGCGCAGGGTCCGCCAGGTGTAGTCGAGGGCGCTCTGCACGGCGCCGTGCAGCGCTTCGCCGAGGGCGATGCGACCGGCCAGGGCGCTGGCCAGGGTGCAGCCGGAGCCATGGTAGCTGCCGGGCAGGCGCTGGCAGGTGAAGGTGCGGCGGCTGCCGTCGCGACTGTACAGGCGATTGTGCACTTCGCTTTCGTCGCCGTGTCCGCCGGTGATCAACAGGTGCTCGCAGTGTTCCAGCAGGCGCTCGGCGCACTGGTCGGCGCTGCCCTCGGGCAGGTCGGCGAGCAGGCGCGCTTCCGGCAGGTTCGGCGTGGCGATGGTGGCGCGCGGCAGCAGCCGCTCGCGCATGGCGAAGCCGACATCGCCCTTGCCCAGCGCACCGCCGCCGCCGGCACGCAGCACCGGATCGCAGACCACCGGCAGGTGCGGGTGGGCGGCGAGGATCTCGGCCACCGTGTCGACCATTTCCAGCGAACCGAGCATACCCAGCTTGACCGCCGCGACGGGCAGGTCGGCGAGTACGGCGTTGGCCTGGGCCAGCACCCACTCGCGGTCGAGGACGCGGAAGTCGCTGACGTTGACGGTGTCCTGCACGGTCAGCGCGGTGACCGCCGGAGCGGCGTGGCAGCCCTGGGCGAGCAGGGCCTCGATGTCGGCCTGCAGTCCGGCGCCACCACTGGGATCGTGACCGGACAGGCAGAGCACTACGGGGCGGGAGGTCGGTGTTTTCATGGCGCGTGAGCTTACCACTAAAAGCGCTCCGTGGCGGCTGCGCGGACGACCTTTCGGGCGTCGCGCCCGGGCCGGGTGTGACACGCCCCGGGCCTGATGTGGCGTGGCGTGTGCTAAAGTTCGGCGAATATTCATACAACGCTCGCCAAGGGCGGACCATGACGAGGGAGGTGGGGCTCCCGGTCCGTTCGAGGAGCACTGCGGGGCATCATGCGGCACTGGCTGATTCTCTTTCTTCTTGCGTTGCCGTGCCTGGCGGGTGCGGTGAGCTTCAACGAGCAGGTCGAGCGCCTGCCGCTGGGGCAGTCCATCGACGTGTTCGAGGACGTGCGCGGTAGCGCCGATATCAACGACATCACCTCGCGGGCCATCGACAGCAGCTTCCGCCGCCATGACAAGGACGTGCTCAATGCCGGCTACTCGCGCTCGGTGTTCTGGTTGCGCCTGGACCTGGACTACCGGCCGGTCGCTTCCAACGACCCGCGCACCTGGCTGCTGGAGCTGGCCTATCCGCCACTGGACAAGCTCGACCTCTACCTGCCCGATGGTCAGGGCGGCTACCGTCTCGCCCAGCGCACCGGCGACACCCTGCCGTTCGCCAGTCGGCCGATCCGGCAGAACAACTACCTGTTCGAACTCGGCCTCGAGCCGAACAAGCCGCAGCGTGTCTACCTGCGGCTGGAAAGCCAGGGGTCGATCCAGGCGCCGCTGACGCTGTGGTCGCCCAAGGCCTACCTGGAGGAGCAGCCCGAACGCATCTATGTGCTCGGCATCATCTATGGCGTGCTGCTGGTGATGCTGATCTACAACCTGTTCACCTTCCTCAGCGTCCGCGATACCAGCTATCTCTACTACATCCTCTATATCGCTTCGTTCGGGCTCTACCAGGTCTCGGTGAACGGCGCCGGCATCGAGTACTTCTGGCCCGACAACCCCTGGTGGGCGAACGCCGCCACGCCGTTCCTGATCGGTTCGGCGGCGCTGTTCGGTTGCCAGTTCGCGCGCAGCTTCCTGCATACCCGCGACCACAGCGTGTGGGTCGATCGCGGCCTGCTGGCGCTGATGGCGGTCGGCGCGCTGGTCATGCTGATGGCGCTGACCATGAGCTACGCCGTGGCCCTGCGCCTGGCCACCTACCTGGCGCTGGCCTTCACCGGCCTGATCTTTGCCGCCGGCATCCTCGCCTGGCTGCGCGGCATGCGCGTGGCGCGCTATTTCATCATCGCCTGGACCGCCTTCCTTCTCGGCGGCATCGTCAATACCCTGATGGTCCTCGGCTACCTGCCGAACATGTTCCTCACCATGTATGCCAGCCAGATCGGTTCGGCGCTGGAGGTGGGCTTGCTGTCGCTGGCACTGGCGGACCGGATCAACGCGATGAAGGAGGAGCGCGCGCGAATCCTCCAGGAGTCCAGCCGCAAACTGGAGGCGCTGAACCAGGAACTGGCCAACAGCAACCGCCTGAAGGACGAGTTCCTCGCCACCGTCACCCACGAACTGCGCACCCCGATGAGCGGGGTGATCGGTTCGCTGGAGCTGATGCAGACGGTGCCGATGGACGTCGAACTCGCCGAGTACCAGCGTACCGCCGCCGGTTCGGCGCGGGACATGATGCGGATGGTCAACGACATCCTCGCCCTCATCGAACTGCAGGCCGGCAAGCTCTACCCGCGCCGCGAGCCGTTCAGCCTGCGCGGCCTGTTCGACAGCCTGCGCGCGCAGTACGCGCCGCGCGCCGAGGAGAAGGGCCTGCGCTTCGCCCTGCAACTGGACGACAGCCTGCCGGACACCCTCGAAGGCGATGCCGGCAAGCTGGCCCAGGCGCTGGGCTACCTGGTCGACAACGCGATCAAGTTCACCGCCAGGGGCAGCGTGACCCTGCGCGTTGCCGCCGGGCGTACCCATGACGGGGTGGCGCTGCGGGTGGAAGTGATCGACACCGGCATCGGTTTCGACATGGCCGCCGGCAGTGATCTCTACCAGCGTTTCGTCCAGGCCGACAGCTCGCTGACCCGTGGCTATGGAGGCCTCGGCATCGGCCTGGCGCTGTGCCGCAAGCTGGTGGAACTGCTTGGCGGCGAGCTGACCCACGAGTCCCGGCCAGGACAGGGCAGCCGCTTCCTCCTGCGCCTGCAACTGACCCAGCCGGCCCAGGGCCTGGCGCCGCCGCCGCGGCGCGCCGGCGGGCAGGCGGTGCGGCGTCCCGAGGAGTGCACGGTGCTGGTGGTGGAGGACAACGCCATCAACCAGTTGGTGACTCGCGGCATGCTGCTCAAGCTCGGCTACCGGGTGCGCACCGCCGACAACGGCAGCGAGGCCCTGGAGTTGCTGGCGCGCGAGCGGCCGGACGGCGTACTGCTCGACTGCCAGATGCCGGTGATGGACGGTTTCGCCACCTGCCGGGCGATCCGCGCGCTGCCCGGCTGCGCGGAACTGCCGGTGCTGGCCTTGACCGCCCACAGCCACAGCGGCGATCGCGAGCGCTGCCTGGCGGCGGGCATGAGCGACTACATGGCCAAGCCGGTCAAGTTCGAAGAGTTGCAGACACTGCTGCACGATTGGCTGCTGTGCCAGCCGATCATCACCAAGTCCGCCTGAAGCCTTTCCGTGGCTGGCTGAAATGCCGGCCTGCGCGACCTGTATGTCTCTTTAGGCAAAACCTGAAGCGTGATTCACTGGGAAAAAGTGAATCCGGATTCAGTCATGGTCTATCGTGTCACCGAACGCCGCCTGCAACGCGATTCCGCGCTGCGTGAGCGCATCCTCCAGCTAGGCCTGCGGCGTGTCGCGGAGGGCGGTTTCGCCGCGCTGACCATGCAGGCCCTGGCCGACGACGCGGGGATCGCCACCGGCAGCCTGTACCGCCACTTCCGGGGCAAGGGCGAGCTGGCGGCGGAAATCTTCCGCCGCGCCAGCCAGCGTGAGGTCGATGCCCTGGCCGTCGTTCTGCGCGGTCCCGGCGCGCCCGCCTGGCGCCTGGCCGAGGGCTTGCGGCGCTTCGCCGCGCGCGCCTGGAGCAGCCAGCGGCTGGCCTTTGCCCTGATCGCCGAGCCGGTGGATCCTGAAGTCGACGAGCAGCGCCTGCGCTATCGCGAGGCCTACGCCGCGCTGTTCGTCGAACTGCTCGAGGAGGGCCGGCGCAGTGGCGCATTCCAGCTTTCCCTGGTGCCGCTTGCCGCGGCCTGCCTGGTCGGGGCCATTGCCGAGGCGCTGGTCGGCCCCTTGTCTCCCCCGGCGCGGGCCGCTCGCGACAGCGGCCAGCCGGAACCGAGTCTGGAGCCGGTGAGTACGGCTCTGGTGAACTTCTGCCTGCGCGCGGTGGGCGCGCCTGTCTGCGAGGAACCCTCATGAACCTGCACCAGTACGCCGAAACCCACGAAGTGACCAACCAGGTACCGTCGCTGGATGGCGCCAACCTCTACCGCCTCGACCTGCCTCTCCAGGAGTGGGTGCGTCGCTACCAGGGCGGCTGGGCCGAGGAGCGCCTGCAGCGCTACGGCGAGCTGGCCGGCGGCCCGCTGATGGCGGCCGGCTTCCTGGCCAACCAGCACAAGCCGGAGTTCCATAGCCACGACCGCTACGGCAACCGCGTCGACCTGGTGGAGTTCCATCCCGCCTACCACGAGCTGATGCGCGCCGCCATCGAACACGAACTGCCCTCGCTGCCCTGGACCGATCCGCGCCCCGGCGCCCAGGTGGCGCGGGCCGGGCTGTCCTACCTGCACAGCCAGGCGGAGGCCGGCACCGGTTGCCCGTTGACCATGACCTACGCCAGCGTGCCGGCGATTCGCCTGCAGGCGGACCTGGCCGAGAAATGGCTGCCGAAGATCCTCTCCCGCGAGTACGACCCGCGCAACGTGCCGATGGCGCAGAAGGCGGGCGTCACCATCGGCATGGCCATGACCGAGAAGCAGGGCGGCACCGACGTCCGCGCCAATACCACGCGGGCCTACCCGGTGGGGATTCCCGGACCGGGGCAGGCCTACGAACTGGTCGGGCACAAGTGGTTCTGCTCGGCGCCGATGTGCGACGCCTTTCTCACCCTGGCCTACACCGACAAGGGCCTGACCTGCTTCCTGCTGCCGCGCCACCGGCCGGACGGCAGCCGCAACCAGTTCTACATCCAGCGCCTGAAGGACAAGCTGGGCAACTGGTCGAACGCCTCCAGCGAAATCGAGTATCGCGGCGCCCTGGCCTGGATGGTCGGCGAGGAGGGCCGTGGCGTGCCGACCATCATCGAGATGGTCGCCATGACCCGCTTCGACTGCATGATCGGCTCCAGCGCACTGATGCGTCAGGCGTTGACCCAGGCCGCCCACCACTGTGCCTACCGCAAGGTCGGCGGGCGGGTGCTGGCCGAGCAACCGCTGATGCAGAACGTGCTCGCCGACCTGGCCCTGGAAAGCGAGGCGGCGCTGGCCCTGACCCTGCGCATGGGGCATGCCCTGGACCGTGCCCACGACGAGCAGGAGGAGAAGTTCGCCCGCCTGGTCACCGCGGTGGGCAAGTACTGGATCTGCAAGCGTGCCCCGGCGATGATCAACGAAGCCTCCGAATGCATGGGCGGTGCCGGCTACGTCGAGGAAACCATCCTGCCGCGGCTTTACCGCGAGGCCCCGGTGAACTCGATCTGGGAAGGTTCCGGCAACGTGCAGTGCCTGGACGTGCTGCGTGCCCTGTCGAAGGAGCCGGGGGTGCTCGACGCGCTGTTCGCCGAACTGGGCGACGGCCATGGCGACGCCCGTCTCGCCGCACACATCGGCAATCTCAAGGCGGCTTTCGCCGACACCGCCGACATCCAGTACCGCGCCCGCCAGCTCACCGAGGACGTGGCGATCGCCCTGCAGGCCAAGCTGTTGCTGGAAGCCGGCAACTCCGCGGTGTCCGACGCCTTCATCGGCAGTCGCCTGGGGGACGGCGGGCGGGTCTACGGCACCCTGCCGCGCGGCGTCGAGGTCGAGGCGCTGTTGGCTCGCGCCACCCCGCACCTGGCCTGAGGCGCGCCGCGATGCAGGCGCATCCGCGCTACCGGGAGCTGGTCGAGCAGGGCTTCGCCGCGGCCAGTTTCGTCGGCGACCTCGGCATCCGTCCGCTGGACTGCGGGCCGGGTTGGGTCGAAGCGGGGCTGGACATCCTGCCCCGCCACGCCCAGCAGAACGGCTTCATCCATGCCGGGGTCCAGGCGACCCATGGCCGACCATGCCGCCGGGGCCGCCGCCGCGACCCTGGTGGAGGAGGGGCAGACGGTGCTGACCCTGGAGTTCAAGCTCAACCTGTTGCGCCCGGCGCTTTGCCCGCGCCTGTTGTGTCGCGCCGAGGTGCTCAAGGCCGGGCGCCAGGTGACGGTGGTCGAGGCCGAGGTGTTCGCCGAGCGGGACGGTCGGCGGCGCCTGTTCAGCAAGGCCACCGTGACCATGGCGGTGGTGGCGCTGGCCGAATGAGGTAACGGGAGAAAAGCGCTGTGTTTTCCTGTCGGTACAGGCAAGATGTTTTCCATGCGAACCGACAGGAAGCCCACCATGAGTATCGATTCCGACGACGGGTTCGTCGTCGCCCGCACGGCCGAGGAGGCCGTCGACCGTCTTGCCGAGCTGCACCGCCAGGCCACCGCGGCGCTGAGCCAGGCGCTCAAGCGCTACATCAAGGAGCGCATCGAGCCGAGCGAGGCCGAGCGGCAGAACTTCCACTACCCGCAACTGCGCATCGGCTACCGCTGCCAGGGCGAGGTGCCGTCCACCACCCGTGCCTACGCCAAGGTCCAGGTGCCGGGCGAATACAGCGTCACCGTCACCCACCCCGACGCCTTCCGCAAGTACCTGCTGGAACAGTTGCGTCCGCTGATGGACGATTTCACCGTGCAGGTGCAGGTCGGCCCGAGCCAGCAGGACATCCCCTATCCCTACGTGGTCGAGCAGGGCGACGAACTGGCCGGCTCCGGGGTGACCGCCGCCGAGCTGGCGCGGGTGTTCCCCAGCACCGACCTGTCCGCCGCTTCCGACGACATCGCCGACGGCCTCTACGAATGGGAACGCGCCGACCAGTTGCCGCTGGCGCTGTTCGACGCCGCGCGGGTGGACTTCTCCCTGCGCCGCCTGGTGCACTACACCGGCAGCGACTGGCGCCACGTGCAGCCGTGGATCCTGCTGACCAACTACCACCGCTACGTCGACCAGTTCATCCGCCTCGGCCTGACTCGCCTGCGCGAGGACCCGCGCTTCGTGCGCATGGTCCTGCCGGGCAACGTGATCATCGAGCGCGGGATGGACGAAGGCGAGGCCAACGCCATCGTCGCCGGGGTGGTCTGGCACCGCTACCAGATGCCGGCCTACCACCTGATCGCCGCCGATGGCGACGGCATCACCCTGGTCAACATCGGGGTCGGCCCGTCCAACGCGAAGAACATCACCGACCACCTGGCGGTGCTGCGTCCGCACTGCTGGCTGATGATCGGCCACTGCGGCGGCCTGCGGCAGTCGCAGACCATCGGCGACTACGTGCTGGCACATGCCTACATGCGCCGCGACGGCATCCTCGACCGCGCGCTGCCGCCGCACATCCCGATCCCGGCGCTGGCCGAGGTCCAGGTCGCCTTGCAGGAAGCCGCCGCCGAAGTCACCGGCGAGCGCGGTGAGTCGCTCAAGCGACGCTTGCGTACCGGCACCGTGCTCACCTACGACGACCGCAACTGGGAGCTGCGCTGGGCCCAGGAGCGGCCGCTGATCAACCTGGCGCGGGCCATCGCGGTGGACATGGAGAGCGGCACCATCGCCGCCCAGGGCTACCGCCTGCGGGTGCCCTACGGCACGCTGCTGTGCGTCTCGGACAAGCCGCTGCACAGCGAGATCAAGCTGCCCGGTTCGGCCAACGCCTTCTACGAGCGTGCAGTGAACCAGCACCTGCGGATCGGAATCGCCGCCCTCGACCTGCTGCGCAGCCAGCTCAACTCGCTGCACTCGCGTAAGCTGCGGAGTTTCGACGAGCCGCCGTTCCGTTGATCGGCCGCGCCGCGGTTTTCGCGCGGAAACCGCGGCGCGCTTCTACGCCTCGCGGGGCCGAGGCTCTACAATGATGGCCCTTCGCCCTGCGTGGAACCGCGCTGCCTTCTGCCGGTCGGAACGACCACGCCTGCCATCGATGTGAGCCCCATGCCGTTCAGCGCCCCCACTCATCTCAGCAACCCGCTCCGTCGCTTCGCCCGCCGCCTGGTGCCCGATGCCGCACCGGAAGTGGCAGCGCCGTTGCCGATGCCGGAAAGCCTGGCCGGCGAACCGTGGTTCTCGGTCGGGCGGGCGGTCGAAGCCCTCGGCGGCGAGCGGGTCGACGGCTGGATCCTGGAAGAATGGCGTGGCTTGGCCCTGCGCGCGCGTTTCAGCGCTTGCTGGCGCGATCCGCGCGGCAACCTGTGGAATGTCCTGCCGCAGGCGGGCGCCATCGCTTTCCTGGCCGACCCGCAGCGGCGCTACGAAGGCGTGCCGCTGGCCGACCAGTACCAGGCGCTCAGCCGCGATGTCCTGCTGGAAGACTACCTCGGCCTGCGACGCCAACTGGCCCGCGCCGGCCTGGACGACGAGGCCCGCGAGCGCCTGGCCGGGATGGCCGCGCGCCTGGAAAGCTGGCTGGCCCTGGGCGGCCGTGGCGACCAGGCTTGCCCGTGCGGCAGCGGCAAGCGCTACCGCAACTGTTGCTCCCGCCTGGTGGCCCCGGCCTCCTGAGCGACGTTGCGCGGTGCGACGCGCCACTGCTCGCCGGGTTTCGGCGTGCCGAAGGTCGCCGGGTCCACGCCTTGGCTGCGCAGCGCCGCCTGGAGCGCCTTGGGCGGGTCGTCCTGCTGTTCGTCGGTGAGATTGAAGGTGCTGAAGTGGATGGCCATGCTGGTCTGCGCCTGCAGCGTGCGATGGGCCTGCACCGCGTCGTCGGGATTCATGTGGTGGTCGCGCATGAACCAGCGCGGTTCGTAGGCGCCGATCGGCAGGGCGGCGAAACGCATCGCCCCGAAGCGCTGGCGGATCAGCCCGAACTCCGGGCCGAGCCCGGTATCGCCGGGAAACAGCAGCGGGCCGTCCGGCGAGTCGATGACGAAGCCGAGCCAGAGCGTGCGGTTGGTGTCGCTGCGGGTGCGCGACGACCAGTGCTGCACCGGTACGCCATGCAGCGTCAGGCCAGCGCCCAACGGCACGGCCTGCCACCAGTCGATCTCCACGACGTCGGCGAAACCTGTCTGGCGGATCAGCCCGGCGTTGCCCAGGCCGCTGACCACCTTGGCTGTCGGCCAGCGCCGGTGGAGCTGGCGCAGGGTTTCCAGGTCGAGGTGGTCGTAGTGGTTGTGGCTCACCAGCACCAGGTCGATCGGCGGCAACTGGTCGAGCGTCAACCCGGGCGGATGGTGGCGTTTCGGGCCGATGAAGGCGAGTGGGCTGACCCGTTGCGACCAGACCGGGTCGGTGAGGATGTTCAGGCCGCGGTGCTGGATCAGCAGGGTGGCGTGGTTGATGTAGGTGACCCGCAGTTCCTCGCCGCGGGCGCGCTCGTTCACCCTTGGCGGCGTTGCCGTCGGCGGCAGGGCGACCCACGGGCGTTGCGGCGGGCGGTTCCACTGCCACTTGAGCAGGTCGCGCAGGCTCTTGTGCGCGGTCGGCTGGATATTGCGGAAACGTTCGCCGTCGAAATGGTCCGAAGGCGGACCCTGATAGGCGCTGCCAGCGCAGCCGGCCAGGGTCAGCAGGCTGATCAGCCAGGTGGGACGCAGGGAGGGCATGAGGGGATGCTCTTGCGGTCAGGCTCGCGGACAACCTAGCATGCCGCCCGGTACCCCGATCAAGCCAACTCGTTTCCAGTCATGTCCCGTCCCCCGCGTCCTTCCCCGCGTCATCCCGCCCGTCCTGCGCCACGCCGGGTGGCCAAGGCGCCGCCGAGCGAGCCGAAGCTGCTGCTGTTCAACAAGCCGTTCGACGTACTGACCCAGTTCAACGACGAGCAAGGGCGTTCGACCCTCAAGGACTTCATCCCGGTGCCGGGCGTGTATCCGGCCGGGCGCCTGGACCGCGACAGCGAGGGCCTGTTGCTGCTGACCAACGACGGTCGCCTGCAGGCGCGCATCGCCGACCCCCGGCACAAGCTGCCGAAGACCTACTGGGTGCAGGTCGAAGGCACGCCTGACGAGGAGCAATTGCGGCGCCTGCGCGAGGGAGTGACGCTCAACGACGGCCCGACGCTGCCCGCCGAGGCGCGTCTGCTGGACGAGCCGACGTTGTGGGAGCGGGTGCCGCCGGTGCGTTTTCGCAAGTCGGTACCGACCCACTGGCTGGAACTGGTGATCCGCGAGGGGCGCAATCGCCAGGTACGGCGGATGACGGCGGCGGTGGGCTTGCCGACGCTGCGGCTGGTGCGGGTGCGGATCGGCCCCTGGAGCCTGGACGGCCTGGGCCTCGGGGAATGGCGGGAAGTGCCGGCGCGGCTGGACTGACGAGAGTGGCGTCGTCCAGCGGGCGCGGAACGATCAGTAGTACGACTTGATCACGGCGATGCCGCGACCCATCACGTCGCGCCAGGCGTCGCGGGTTTCGGCGTCGCAGTCGCGGTCGTGCTCGGCGACCGCCATCAGCAGGGCGTCCAGCCACAGGTCGTAGAGTTCCGGGCGGATATCCAGCGCGGCGCGCGAATGGCTGGCGCCGAGGGCGCGCAGCTTGCTGTCGGACATGCCGCGGGCGTACATCACCAGGTTCATGATCCCGGCACGCAGCAGGTGTTTCTGCGCAGTCATGTCGGTGGTGGCGAACTTGGCGCGAATCTGCGGGGAACTGGCGAGGAAATGCCGGTAGAAATCATCGAAGAATCCGGTGCTGGCACAGCAGCGTCCATAACTCTGCATGACGCGGTCGGCGGCGTTCATGGCGACTCCCTTGTTCTAGGCAATGGCAAGGCGAGCCGGCCCCGTTGGCCGGGGCCGGCGGATGATTACGAGTGGTTGGATGACGCGCGTGGCGCCGGGGTTACATGCCCGCGCCTTCGAGGCTGCCGATGACCAGGCCCTTGATGATGAAGCCCAGTACGCCCAGGCCGAGGGCGAAGAACAGGATCAGGGTTCCGAACTTGCCGGCTTTCGACTTCTTCGCCAGGTCCCACACGATGAAAGCCATGAACAGGATAAGCACGGTCACCAGACCGGTCATCATCCACTCTTCGAACAGTTCGGGATCCATTGGCAACCTCCGGATTTTCAAGCAAACGAAGTCCGGCTCGCGGTCGGACGGAGCGTGCCATGGGGGGCGGGCAAGGCGTTTATCGTTCTACGAGCAGGCTGCTCTTTATATGCGGGGGCCACGCGGGCATGACAACTGAAACAGGCTGCCGATTATACGGCATGCCGACTGTTCCGTGTCATGTCCCAGGTCTCGCTACGATCAATCGCGCAGGTGCTCCAGCGGCAGTTCGGTACTCGCCAGCACCTGGTTGAGGACGAAGCTGGAGCGCACGCTGGAGACCCCCTCGATGCGCGTCAGGGTACCCAGCAGGAGCTTCTGGTAGTGGTCCATGTCCGGCACCACGACCTTCAACTGGTAGTCCGCGTCCATCCCGGTGACCAGGCTGCACTCCAGCACTTCCGGGCATTTGCCGATGACTTCCTGGAAATGTTCGAAGCGTTCCGGTGTGTGTCGATCCATGCCTATGAGGACGAAGGCGGTGAGGCTCAGGCCGAGCTTCTTGCGGTCCAGCAAGGCTACCTGGCGGACGATGTAGCCGTCGTCCTCGAGCTGCTTGACCCGTCGCGAACAGGGCGATGGCGACAGGCCTATCCGTTCTGCCAGTTCCTGGTTGGAGATGCGTGCGTCGCGCTGGAGTTCTTCGAGGATACGCAGGTCGTAGCGGTCGAGTTTGTTCATGGCGAGGATTTCTTTCAGGTTGATTGCCATTGGCAAGATGAATTTGAGTGATTTATTGCGCAATCAAGGTTCTGGTGAGCAATATTAGCAATCATTGGTCGCGCCTGGCGACGTATTCTTTTACCCAGATTCACGGCCCGGACCTCTCGTCCATCACGGCTCGCCCAATCAGGCCAGCCGTGGCCGCCGACCCTACAGGGTTGCGCCGGCCTCCGGGTTGCACACCGCCCAGAAGGTGGAGTGAGGTGAGCCGTCGCCAACAGCGCCGAGCCAGGACAGTTACCCCAGAAGGGAGGTCGACGGGCCTCCCTTTTTCTTTGCCCGCGATCCGGCCCGTGCCGCGCTTTTACCCATTCTTTACCCGGCGTTTACCCACCCTTGGCGGAAAACGGCGGAAAGTCGTTCCCGGGATCATTCGAACGTGGCCGGGCGACCAGGCCCGGGGCGAGGCAGACGATGAACGGTGGATGGTGGCGAATGCTCGGGGTGGGCGCTCTCTCGCTGAGCCTGTGCGTCCAGGCGCAGGCCGACGACGGCCGAGGGGGACGCGGCGGACCCGGCGGCGAGCGCGGTGTTGCCCACGGACAACCGGGACCTGGCCGCGGCGAAGCGCACGGCGGCAGTTGGGGACCGCATCCCGACTGGCGTCCGGGCCGGGTGGTGGAGGCCTTGCCGCGCGGACACCTGCGGGTGCCCTATCGCGGCGGCGAGTATTTCTTCCACGACGGCTACTGGTACCGACCCGACGGTCCACGCTATGTGCTGGTCGTGCCGCCCCGCGGGGTGCGCGTCCGCAGCCTGCCGCCCTATGCGGAGCAGGTCTGGCTGGGCAGCGTGCTGTACTTTCTTGCCAGCGGCACTTACTACCTGTGGCATGCCGACACCCGCGAGTACGAAGTGGTCAGCCCGCCGCCGCAGGCAGCGGGGCCCGGTTATCCGGTCAGCGTGCCGGCCACCGGCTACGACGTGGTGGCCTACCCCGCGCGCGGCCAGGGGCCCGACCAGCAGGGCCGCGACCGCTACGAGTGCCACCGCTGGGCGGTGGGCGAGAGCGGCTTCGACCCGGCGGGGGCGACCTACGCGCCGGCCGCCGAGGTCGCCAATGGCTACCGCCGGGCCATGGCCGCCTGCCTGAACGGGCGCGGCTACAGCGTCAACTGACGGTTTCCTTGCCGACCACTTCCTGCGGGTCGGCATGTATCAGTACCTCGGCCTTCGGGTATTCGCGCTTGATCGCCAGCACTGCGCGGTCGGTCAGGGCGTGGGCCACCGACAGGCTCAGCTCGCCGGGCAGTTCGAGGTGCAACTGGACGAACCAGTGGTTGCCGGAGATCCGCGTACGCACGTCGTGCGCGCCGAGCACTCCCGGCACGCTGCAGGCGAGTTCGCGCATGCGCTCGCTGATGTCGGTGGGCAGTTCCCGGTCCATTAGGATCGACACCGACTCGCGAGCGATCTGCAGGGCGCTCCAGAGGATGTACAGGGCGATGCCCAGGCCGAACAGGCCGTCGCTCTGTGGCCAGCCGTAGCGGGCCAGGAGCAGTGCCACGAGGATGCTGGCGTTGAGCAGCAGGTCCGAGCGGTAGTGCAGCGAGTCGGCGCGTATCGCGTTGGAACCGGTGCGGCGGATGACGTGGGTCTGGAAGGCCAGGAGAAGGGCCGTGAGCAGCAGCGACAGCAGCATCACCGCGATGCCCCAGGTGGCAGCGCCGAGGGGCTGCGGGTCGCGCAATTGCTCGACCGCCTGGATAGCCACCAGCACCGCGCTGGCACCGATGAACATGGCCTGGGCCAGGCCGGCCAGGGCCTCGGCCTTGCCGTGGCCGTAGCGGTGGTCGTCGTCGGCCGGGCGCAGCGAATAGTGCACCGCCAGCAGGTTGAGCAGCGAGGCGGCACTGTCCAGCAGGGAGTCGGTGAGGCCGGCGAGCAGGCTCACCGAACCGCTCAGCCACCAGGCGATGGCCTTGCCGATGACCAGGGTGACGGCGACACCGAGCGAGGCCAGGGTGGCCAGGCGCAGCAGGCGGGCGTGGGGGGAATCGGGACTCATGGGGCGCTTCTGTCAGGAGGGACGGCGCCACTGTAAACCAACCGGGCGGCGACCGGGCACTGACGCACGGTCGCGCTCGGAGGGTGGATCAGGCGGCCGGCTTCAGGCCATAGGCCGCCAGTTGCTCGACGCTGCCGCTGTGGCGGATCAGGCGCGGGTCGTCGAGCGGCAGTTCACGGCCGATCTCGCGTTCGAGAATGGCCTTGAGCTTGCGGTTGTCGACCTTGCCGTCCGCGCCGACGGCATCCTTGAGTACTTCCGGGGCCACCGAGTACTTGGCGTCGGGCAGGTAGATGGCGCCGGTGGCGAAGTCGACGCCGAAGGCGATCAGGCCGGGAATGATATAGAACAGCAGGCCGATGGCGTCGAAGGCGACGATGGCCGGATCGATGCGACCGTCGATCTGGCCGCGTCGCTCGGGGTAGAACAGCGTACCGCAGGCCGACAACTGGCTCAGCAGGGCTGCACTGAGAACGGCACAGGAAACGCGGGTGGCAAGGCGCATGTATGACCTCCGGGTGAACATGACGGCGAACTATAGCAATCGACCAGCGTTCGGCAATCTTCTGCCGCGACGATGACGATAAGACCGCCGAAAGCGCCTGCCGGTTCGCCGGTATACTTCGCCGGTCAGTCCGGAGCCAGCATGATTTCCCTACCCATCGACGCCGTTGTTCCCGCCCTGCGCCAGGCCCTTGGCGCACAACACCAGGCCGTTCTGGAAGCCCCGCCGGGCGCCGGCAAGACCACCCGGGTGCCGCTGGCCCTGCTCGACGAGCCCTGGCTCACCGGCCAACGCATCCTCATGCTCGAACCGCGACGCCTGGCGGCGCGGGCCGCGGCCGAGCGGCTGGCCGCCGAGCTGGGCGAAAAGGTCGGCGAGACCGTCGGCTACCGGATCCGCCTGGAGAGCAGGGTCGGCCCGAAGACCCGCATCGAAGTGGTCACCGAGGGTATCCTCGCCCGTCGACTGCAAGACGACCCGGCGCTGGACGGTGTCGGCCTGGTGATCTTCGACGAATTCCACGAGCGCAGCCTGGATGCCGACCTGGCCCTGGCGCTGACTCTCAATGGCCGCGAACTGTTGCGCGACGAGCCGCCGCTGAAAGTGTTGGTGATGTCGGCGACCCTGGAGGGCGAGCGTCTTGCGGCGCTGCTCGGCGAGGCGCCGGTGGTGCGCAGCGAGGGCCGCATGTTCCCGGTGGATATCCGCTGGGGACGGCCGGCGCAACCCGGCGAGTTCATCGAGCCGCGGGTGCAGCAGGCGGTGCTCCAGGCGCTGGCGGAGGAAAGCGGCAGCGTGCTGGTCTTTCTTCCCGGCCAGGCCGAGATCCGCCGCGTTCACGAAGGCTTGCGCGAAGCCCTTGGCGGGCGTCCCGAGGTGCTGCTCTGCCCGCTGCATGGCGAACTCGACCTCGCCGCCCAGCGCGCCGCCATCGAGCCGGCGTCGCGGGGCACGCGCAAGGTGGTGCTGGCGACCAACATCGCCGAGACCAGCCTGACCATCGACGGCGTGCGGGTGGTGATCGACGCCGGCCTGGCGCGGGTGCCGCGCTTCGATCCGGGTAGCGGCATGACCCGCCTGGAGACCCAGCGCATCTCCCGCGCCTCCGCTACCCAGCGTGCCGGCCGCGCAGGGCGCCTGGAGCCGGGCGTATGCTACCGCTTGTGGTCGGAGAGCCAGCATGAGCAGTTGCCTGCCTACGGCACGGCGGAAATCCTCCAGGCCGATCTGGCCGGGCTGGCCCTGCAACTGGCGCGCTGGGGCGTGGCGCCGGAGGAGCTGGCCTGGCTCGACGCGCCGCCCGCGGCGGCCTACGCCCAGGCCCGCGAGCTGCTCGGGCGGCTGGGGGCGCTGAACGCCAGCGGCGCGTTGAGTGCCCATGGCCAGGCGATGGCCGAATTGCCGACCCATCCGCGCATTGCCCACCTGCTGCTGCGCGGCCAGGCCCTCGGCCTTGGCGAACTGGCTTGCGACGTAGCGGCGCTGCTCGGCGAACGTGACATACAGCGTGGCGGCGGTGCCGACCTGCACAGCCGTCTCGCCCTGCTCGCCGGCGAGGCCCGCGCTGGCGCCTCGCGCGGCGCGGTACAGCGCGCCCGGCAACTGGCCCGGCAGTTCCGCGGTTACCTGCGCGGCGCCGCCAGCGAGGCGGTCGTCGATCCCGGTCATCCGCGTTGGCTGGGTTGCCTGCTGGCCTTCGCCTATCCCGACCGCATCGCTCGCCAGCGCCGCGCCGGTGGCGGCGACTACCGGCTGGCCAATGGACGCGCTGCGCAGTTTGGCGAACCGGACAGCCTGATGAAGCAGCCCTGGCTGGTGATCGCCGATCTGGGCAGCCGCCAGGGCCAACGCGAAGAGCGGATCTACCTGGCCGCCGAACTCGATCCGAGGTTGTTCGATACGGTCCTGGCGGAGCAGGTCAGCCAGCGCGACGAACTGCAGTGGGACGAGCGCGAAGGCGTGCTGCGCGCCGAGCGCCAGCGCCGGGTCGGCGAACTGGTGCTGTCCAGCGAGGCGCTGCCCGGCCTCGACGAAGCGGCGCGCAGCCAGGCGCTGCTCGGCCTGGTCCGGCGCAAGGGCCTGGAGTTGTTGCCCTGGACCCCGGAACTGCGCCAGTGGCAGGCGCGCATCGGCTTGCTGCGCCGGCTGGACCTGGAAGACAAGGGCGAGAGCGAGTGGCCGGACGTCAGCGACGCCGCGTTGCTGGAACGGTTGGAGGAATGGTTGCCGGCCTATCTCGGCAAGGTCACCCGCCTGGCTCACTTCGCCAACCTCGACCTGGCTTCGATCCTCGCCGGGCTGCTGCCCTGGCCGTTGCCGCAGCGTCTCGACGAGTGGGCGCCGAAAGCCCTGGAAGTCCCCTCCGGCTCGCGCATTCGCCTGGACTACAGCGAAACCCCGCCGATCCTCGCGGTACGCCTGCAGGAACTGTTCGGCCTCGGCGACACTCCGCGCATCGCCCAGGGCCGCCTGGCGGTGAAGTTGCACCTGCTGTCTCCCGCGCATCGCCCGGTGCAGGTGACCCAGGACCTGGCGAACTTCTGGCGCAGCACCTATGCGGAAGTCAGGAAGGACCTGAAGGGGCGTTATCCGAAGCATTATTGGCCGGACGACCCGCTGGTGGCCGAGGCCACTGCCCGGGCCAAGCCACGCAAGTAGCCGACGGCGCTCAGAGCACCCGGGTCAGGTCGTCGTCGAGGAAGTGCCGGAAACTCAGGCGCTGGCCGTCGGCGAAGTCGAAGTGGCTGTCCAGGGTCGGGCCGTTGAGGACGAATTCCAGGGCCAGCAGGCGCACGCCGACCAGGCCGCGCTGCCGGCCGAGGTCGTGCAGGCGGTATTCGCCCGGGCCTTCGTCGTTCTCGCAGGGCCGCGGCGCTTCGCCGCTGCGCCAGAACACCGTCTCGCCTTCGAAGTAGAGGCGGTACCAGCGCTGCTCGAACTGCAGGTAGACCACGTTCACCGGATCGGCCGGACGGCCTTCCCACCACCATTCCTGGATCAGCAGCGACTGGCAGACCTGTCCGCGCAGTGCGGGCTGTTCGCCGTTGATCGTGCAGCAGGGGATGGCGGTATGCATCGGGCTCCTCCTCCGGGGTCGGTTCACAGCAGGGACAGGTCGGCGCCGTCGCTCCGCAACTGGTCGTAGGCCTGGTCCAGGCGGTCGCGCAGCGCTTCGGCGCCGGGAATGTGGCGCGAGATCATCATCCGCAGCGGCAGGCGGTACAGTTCCTGGCTTGCCAACGCCTGGCGGCTGGCCGCTTCCACCGGCGCCTGGTAGTCGAGCAGGTAGTCGCCGCGCCCGAGTTCGAGCATGCGCAAGGCGGCGTGGTGGGTGCCGGTGCGGTACAGGCGCAGGTGCAGGTTGGGGTCCTGGATGAAGTCGGTGACCGGTTTCCAGTAGCTGTAGCCGCTGATCAGGATCAGCCGGCGTCCGGCCAGGTCCTGGGGAACCCGCGGTGCCGGCTGGTGCGCCGGGTAGTACAGGTTCAGGCTGACGTGGCCGAGCACGCGCCGCGCCTGGAAGGTATCGGCGGCCAGCTCCGGCTTGGCCGCGCCGGCCCACAGCGCCACGCTGCCGTCCTGCAGCTCCAGGTACAGGCGGGCACTGGGCAGGGCGCGGAACGCCGGACGATAGCCGGCCCGCTCCAGCAGCAGGCGGACCAGGCGTGCGCCGGAACCGGCGGCGTGGCCATCCCGGGCGGTATAGATGTAGGGGGGAAATTCGTAGTAGCCGACGTTCAATGACGGCCTTGCATCCTGCGCATGGAGCGGGGCGGCCAGCAGGGCGAACGCCAGTAGCGCGAGCAGGGGCGTTGTGGTGCGTAGGGGCATGGTGTGCGGCCTTGCCGTTTTTTTGTTGTTATGAATGGTGGCGAAGCATGCGGCGCGCCGGGCCGCTTGTCCAGCCCGGCGCGCCCGGTCAATGGGGCAGCAGGAAGCGCGCGGCGAGCGGCAGGTGGTTGGAGATCTGCAGCGTATCGCTGCGCCGGACCCGGGCATCGAGACGGGTCAGCGAGGGGCTGTGGAACAGGTAGTCGAGGGTCCGGTCCGGCCCCTGGACCCGTGGGTCGTTGGGGAAGTGCGTGTACCAGCGGACCTGGTCGACGCCACTGGCCTCTTCCAGCGACGGCACCATCGGGAAGCGCCCGCTCAGGACGGCCAGTTCGCTGTCTTCCCGGTAGGGCGCGCGCAGCGGCGCCAGCAGGTAGGGATACTGGCCGGGCGGCAGCAGGTTGAGGTCGCCGCCGAGCAGCCAGGGCGTGCGCCTGGCCTGCAGTTCGTCGAGCAGCGTACGGGTGGTCTCGACCTGGCGCTCGAGGGTGTCGTCGTCCGCCTGCGGGCGGTCGAAGCGGGCGTTGAGCACGGCCAGCTCGCCGCCGCCGTCGATCGGCAGATGGCTGACCAGGATCGCCGGGCGCGGCCCGAACAGGCGGTCGAACAGCCCGCCATCGCGTGTCGGCAACTGGCGCCGCTCGGCGCTACCGATGCGATAGCGGCTCAGGGTGGCCTGCTTGCGGCCGACGCTGCCGAAGATGTGCGGCGTCGGCACGAAGGCCGACTTCCACTCGTAGGCCTGGGCGCTGCAATGGTAGAGATCGTTGATGCGCTCCTGGATCAGCGCCAGTTGGTCCTGATCGTCGGTGGCGCTGGAGCCATCGTCGATTTCCTGGAGCAGGACCAGGTCCGGCTGCTCGTCGCGGATCACCCGGACCACCTCGTCGAGGGTGAACGCCAGGTCTTCGGCGGTGGGACGCTGGTCCGGGCCGGTGGCATCCGGCAGGTCGTCCCAGAAGACGTAGCGCTTGCCGGCCAGGTACTGGATGTTCCAGGTCATCACCTTCAGGGCCTGACCCGGCTTCAGCGCCGGCGCGGCGCCCTGGCAATGCAGGGGCGCGGCTTCGCGATCGGCGGGTTGCCAGCTCAGCAGGTAGCTGGCGAGCAGGGCGCCGCCGACCAGCAGGAGCAGGCCGACGAACAGCAGGTTGCGTAGACGGGGCAGTGACATCGCAATCGAGACTATGCTGGAAAGGACCAGAGCATAGAGCTTGCCGCCGCGCATTTCACCCTTGCCGGTCGAATTGACGCAAGGGTTCGCGTTTTTTCGAGCGGGAGGGTACCGCATGCCGCGCAAGGTATTCAGCAGCCAGGCCTACCGCCACAAGGTAGTGCTGGTCAGTGGTGGTTGTTCCGGCATCGGTCGCGCGCTGGCACTGCGTTTCGCCCGGGCCGGTGCGCGACTGGCGATCATCGACCTCGACCAGGCGGCGCTGGACAGCCTGGTCCAGCACCTGCGCGACCACCTCGGCGGCGAGGCGCTCGGCCTGCGCTGCGACGTTGCCGACGCCGATGCGGTGGAGCGTGCCGTGGCGCTGGCGGTGGAGCGCTTCGGCGGCATCGACGTGCTGGTCAACAACGCCGGCATTACCCACCGCGGTACCTTCGCCGAAACCGGCCTGGGGGTTTTCCGCAAGGTCATGGCGGTGAACTTCTTCGGCGCCGTGCATTGCACCCGCGCGGCGCTGCCGAGCCTGCTCGAACGGCGCGGGCAGATCGTCGTGCTCGGTTCGCTGACCGGTTTCGCCCCGTTGCTCTACCGCAGCGCCTACAACGCCAGCAAGCATGCCTTGCACGGGCTGTTCGACACCCTGCGGATGGAGCTGGAAGGCACCGGCGTCAGCGTGACCCTGGCCTGCCCGGGATTCACCGCCACCGACCTGCGCAAGAACGCGCTGGTCGGCGATGGCTCGGTGACTCGCCAGCCGGTGCAAGTGCTGGGCAGCCAGGTGGCATCGCCGGTGGAGGTCGCCGAGGCGATCTTCCAGGGCGCCGCGCGGCGCCGGCGCCTGCTGGTGCTGTCCAACGTCAACTGGCGGGCGCGGCTGCTGGCGCGCTTCTTTCCGCGTCTCTTCGAAAAGCTGCTGGTGCCGCGCCTGTCGGGACTCAAGCCGCAACCCTGACGGCGCTCAGTGGGCGTGGTCGTGGGCGTCGAAGCCCTGGCTCATGTCCCAGTAGGAGGCCTCGACCTTGTGCCCGTCGAGGTCGCGGATGAAACACCCGTAGTAGGGCTCGCCGTAAAGCGGACGCGGGCCCGGCGCGCCCTCGTCGCGTGCGCCGGCGGCCAGGGCGGCGGCGTGAAAGGCGTCGACCTGGGCCTTGCTGTCGGCGAAGAAGCCGACGTGGCTGCCGTTGCCGACGCTGGCGGGACGGCCGTCGATCGGCGCCTGCACCCAGAACTCCGGATAGAGCTTGCCGTAGGCCACGGCGCCGGGGTATTCGAGGATTACCTTGCAGCCTAGGGCGGCCATCACCGTGTCGTAGAAGGCTCGGGCACGGGGAAAGTCGTTGGTGCCGATGGACAGATGGGAAATGCAACTGGGGTTGGCCGATTCGTCGCTCATGGTCCGTTCCTCGAGGCTGGGCTCGTCAAGCATAGGCCAGCGCGGCGAATCGGCGCGCGGCGCCGTTCACATCCCGTTGCGTGGCGCCGGACCGAGGCTGTAGATGCGGAAGGCGACGATGGTCAACAGCAGCTGGAAGAACCCGCTGAGCGTATGCAGGGCGACCCGCAGCACGACGGCGTCGCCGGCCGAATCGGCGAGCCAGGCTTCCAGGCTCCAGACCGGCAGCAGGATCACCAGCGAACAGGCGAGGATCAGGAAGAATCGCCCACGGGTGAACTCGAAGCTTTCCCGTAGTGCCTGCAGCGGACTACGGCCGCGCAGCACCAGGCAGAATTCGGCGAATGACAGCTTCACCATGACGAAGATGCCCGGCAGGATCAGCAGCGACAGGCCGAGCACGATCAGCAGCGAAGTCAGCGCCGCGAGTAGCGCGAAGGCTGGCCACAGGCGCAGCGCGGCGCTCCACAGCTGGCCGACGCGAGGCTGCTCGTCGCGCCCGCGCGCGTCCATGAACAGGATCAGGGCTGCGGTGTAGAGCGGGTAGAAGAGCAGTCCGGCGACCAGGCTCCAGGCGCCCATCTGCTGGGGGCCGACGGCTTCGTCGATCTGCTGCTGGAGCAGGCTTTCGAGGAATATCCAGGGCAGGCAGAGCGGCACCAGGGTGGTCAGGTGGCGGGTGAAGAAGAACCAGGCGTCACGCAGCGGCAGCAGAGGATTCATCGCGGGTCGGCAGATCGGATACGAGCCCGCGACTCTAACCCAGCCGGCCGCCGAGGCCAACGCCTGGCGGCCGCCGTTGCCGTTCAGGCTGCTTCGCGGGCCTGGGCCTGCTCCAGTTCGCGGACCAGCGGCAACACGTGCTTGCCGAAATACTCCACTTCTTCGTGGAAGTGCAGGAAGGCCGACAGCACCAGGTCGACCCCGGCCGCCTTCAGCGCGACGATGCGTTCGGCGATCTGCCGTGGCGTGCCGATCAGGTTGGTCTTGAAGCCGTCGTTGTATTGCACCAGGTCTTCGAAGGTGGATTTGGCCCAGTTGCCATCGCCCTCCGGCGAGGCCTTGCCGGCCTGTTTCACCGCGTCGCCGAAGGCGTTCACCGCCTCGTAGTCGGCCTTGGCGATGATCTCGTCGAGCACCGCCCGCGCTTCCTCCTCGGTGTCGCGGGCAATGATGAAGGCGTTCACTCCGATCTTGACCGAATGGCCGTTGGCCGCCGCCTTGGCGCGGATGTCCTCGACCTGGGCGCGGATGCCGTCGATGCTGTTGCCGTTGGTGAAGTACCAGTCGGACACGCGCGAGGCCATGTCCCGAGCCGCTCGCGAGCTACCGCCCTGGAAGATTTCCGGGTGCGGCTGCTGGATCGGCTTGGGTTTCAGGGTGTAGTCGTGGAAACGATAGAAATCGCCCTTGAAGGTGAAGTTTTCCTCGGTCCAGATGCCTTTCAGCACGCGGATGAACTCCTCGGAGCGCCGATAGCGTTCGTCGTGCTCCAGCCAGGGTTCGCCGATGCCGGTGAACTCTCCCTTGAACCAGCCGCTGACGATGTTCACCGCGACCCGGCCATTGGTCAGTTGGTCGATCGTCGCCAGTTGCTTGGCCACCACCGCCGGATGCCAGGGGCCAGGCAGGATCGCCGCGATCACCTTGAGCTTCTCGGTGGCCGCCAGCAGGGCGTGGCTGATGGCCACCGACTCGTGCTGGTACTCGGCGCCGTAGCCGGCGGTGAAGCGGATCTGCGAGAGGGCATAGTCGAAGCCGTTGCGTTCCGCCAACTGGGCCAGCTTGCGGTTGTAGTCGATATCCCAACTGGTGCGTTGCTCGACCTTGCTCACCACCAGGCCGCCGCTGACGTTGGGCACCCAGTAGGCGAAGCGGATCGGCTGTTGCTCTTGGCTCATCGGGGTTATCTCCGGGTAGGTGCGTGGTCCGGTGTCTATGAAGGAACCGTGCCATCCCGGATTCATGTTTTCGAATCAATGGCTTATGGGTGATATGGCGGAACCGGCCTGTCTTCTGCCGGACAGCCCTGTTGTCCGGCTGTTGCCCGGCAGACAGTCAGGCCGGCAAGCGCTGCAACAGTTCGGCGGTGCGCAGTACCGGCGTACTCGCCGTGCAGGTTGGCCAACGCCATCGCATGCACCTCGTCGGCGCTGCGCGGGGTGCCGTGGAAATCGGGCTTGGCGAAGGTGAAGCAGGCGGCGGCCACTACCCAGGTCTGGAAGCCGAGGTTGCCGGCGCTGCGTGCGCTGGCTTCCACCGAGTTCTCCGTGGCTACCCCGACGAGCGCCACCTGGCGGATGTCGCGGACATGGAGCCAGCGCTGCAGGCCGCTGTTGATGAAAGCGTCGGGAACGTTCTTCTCGAACACCGCCTCGTCGTCGCGCGGCGCCAGCGCTGGCTGGAACTCCACGCCGGGCTGGCCGGGCGCGAAGGGCGAGCCGGGCTGCCGGGAAACGTGCCGGACATGCACCACCGGCCAGCCGGCGGCGCGCCAGGCGGCAAGCAGTTCGACGACGCGCGCCTCGGCGTCGGGATTGTTGCGCGGCGGCAGGTCATCGCGTTGCATGCCGCGTTGCAGGTCGACGATCAGCAGGGCGACCTGGGACCGTGTGGGGCGCTGGGCGTCGTCATTCATCGGGAATTCACCGGAGGAACTTGAGATCGTGCAGGGTGCTCCAATATTTCCCTGTGGTGCAATCCATCCTTCCTTCTCGAAATGCAGTCGAGGCGTGCGATGAAATCCGATGAGAAAACCCTGATCGACGGTCTGTTCAGCCGCCTGCGCGAGGCCGAGGGGCAGTCCGCTCCGCGTGACGCCGAGGCCGAGGCGCAGATCAACCAGCACCTGGTGCGGCAGCCGGCGGCGCCGTACTACATGGCGCAGGTGGTGCTGATCCAGGAAGCCGCGCTGAAGCGCCTCGACCAACGGGTGAAGGAACTCGAGGCGCAGGTCGCCCAGTTGCAGCAGAGCCGTCCGAGCAGCGGCGGCTTCCTCTCCGGTCTGTTCGGCGGCGGCGCGCGCGACGAGACGGCGCCGAACCAACCGGGGCGCCCGGCGGGCTGGGGCGAGACGCGTTTCTCCAATCCGGCGGCGGCGGGGGCCGGCGACATGCGTCCGGGCATGGCGCCCGCCGCGGCGGCCGCACCTTCGCGGTCCAGCGGCTTTCTCGGCGGCGCGCTGCAGACGGCCGCCGGGGTCGCTGGCGGGATGCTGGTGGCCGACCTGCTCACCGGCATGTTCCGCCACAGCCAGCCGCAGGAAATCGTCGAGGTGATCCAGGACGTCCCGGTGGATAATCTCGACGCCAGCCAGTTTGCCGATCCCGAGCCGGCGACCGAACGTTTCGCCGATAGCGCCTATCCCGCCGACGGCGGTTTCGCCGATGGCGATTTCAGCGATAGCGACTTCAACGACGACTCCAGCTTCCTCGGCGACGACGATTTGTTCACCTGACCGTTAGGGTTGCGGGCCGTGGGCTGCGATAATGGTGGCCCACTGCCGTCGTTCCGGAGTTCCCCTTGAGTCGTCCCGAGTCGCCCGCGGCGAAGAAGATCGCTGTCTTCGCCGATGTGCAGAACCTCTACTACACCGTGCGCCAGGCCTACGGCTGCCATCTCAACTACGCCGCCCTGTGGGCAGACATCGCTCGCGGCGGGAGCATCGTCGAGGCCTATGCCTACGCCATCGACCGCGGCGACCCGCGTCAGCAGCAGTTCCAGCAGATTCTGCGCAACCTCGGTTTCACGGTGAAGCTGAAGCCCTACATCCAGCGTGCCGACGGTTCGGCCAAGGGGGACTGGGATGTCGGCATCACCATCGACGTACTGGATGCCGCGCCGCGGGTGGACGAAGTGGTGCTGCTGTCCGGTGACGGCGACTTCGATCTGCTGCTGGAGAAGGTCATCCGCACCCACGGCGTCGTGGCTACGGCCTACGGGGTACCTGGCCTGACCGCCAACGCGCTGATCCGCGCGGCGTCGCGCTACGTGCCGATCGAGGGCGGATTGCTGCTCAAGGGCTGACCGGCCGCGCTCCAGAGGACGATGGGAGACGGCGAATCCGCTAGAATGCCGTCCGTTTCCTTTTTTCCGAGCCGCTCATGACGTTCGCTTCCCTCGGTCTGCTCGACCCCCTGCTCAAGGCCCTCGAAGGGCTCGGCCACGGCACGCCTACGCCGATCCAGGCCCAGGCCATACCCCCGGCGCTCAAGGGCCGCGACCTGCTCGCCGCGGCGCAGACCGGCACCGGCAAGACCGCCGGCTTCGCCCTACCCTTGCTGCAGCGGCTGACCCTGGAGGGGCCGCAGGTCGCTGCCAACTCGGTGCGCGCACTGGTCCTGGTTCCGACCCGCGAACTCGCCGAACAGGTCCACGCCAGTATTCGCGACTACGGCCAGTACCTGCCGCTGCGTACCGCGGTGGCCTACGGTGGGGTCAGCATCAACCCGCAGATGATGAAGCTGCGCAAGGGGGTAGACATTCTCGTCGCCACTCCCGGGCGGCTGCTCGACCTGTATCGGCAGAACGCGGTGAAGTTTGCCCAGCTCCAGGCGCTGGTGCTGGACGAGGCCGATCGCATGCTCGACCTCGGTTTCGCCCGCGAGCTGGACGAGCTGTTCGCCGCGCTGCCACGCAAGCGCCAGACCCTGCTGTTTTCCGCGACCTTCTCCGACGCCATCCGCACGCTGGCCCGCGAACTGCTGCGCGATCCGCTGTCCATCGAGGTCAGTCCGCGCAATATCGCGGCGAAGAGCGTCAGGCAATGGCTGGTGCCGGTGGACAAGAAGCGCAAGGCCGAGCTGTTCTGCCACCTGTTGCAGGCCAATCGCTGGCGCCAGGCGCTGGTCTTCGCCAAGACCCGCAAGAGCGTCGAGGAACTGGTTGGACTGTTGCAGCGGCAGGGTATCGCCGCCGACTCGATCCATGGCGACAAGCCGCAGCCGGCGCGGCTGCGCGCCTTGCAGCGGTTCAAGGCCGGCGAGGTAGACCTGCTGGTAGCCACCGACGTGGCCGCGCGTGGCCTGGATATCGAGGAAATGCCGCTGGTGGTCAACTTCGATCTGCCGATCGTCGCCGAGGACTACGTGCATCGCATCGGCCGTACCGGCCGTGCCGGTGCCTCCGGCCAGGCGGTGTCGCTGGTCTGCGCTGACGAAGTGGAGCTGCTGGCGGCGATCGAGACGCTGATCGGGCAGACCCTGCAGCGCCGCGAGGAGCCCGACTTCGAGCCGGAGCACCGGGTCCCGCAGACCGCGCCGGGCGGCGTGGTGCTGAAGAAACCGAAGAAGCCGAAGAAACCCAAGGCCGCGGAGAGCGCCGGCAAGCCCGGCAAGATCCACTTGGGCAGTTGGTTCGACAGCAGCGCGCCGACGGTCAAGGCGGTGCGCAAGGCGCCGGGCTTCGGCGCGGGCGCGGCGGGCAAGCCGAAGAAGCGGCCCTCCGGCAAATAGCGAGGCGTTGGCGTACTGGCCTCTAGCCCCTGCCGCGTAACCAGGCCAGCGCGCCGAGTCCGGCCACGCGCCCGCTGGCGAAGCAGGCGGTCAACAGGTAGCCGCCGGTGGGCGCCTCCCAGTCGAGCATTTCCCCGGCGCAGAACACGCCGGGCAGGCCGGTGAGCATCAGGTCGCGGTCGAGCGCCTCGAAGCGCACGCCGCCGGCGCTGCTGATCGCTTCGTCCAGCGGACGCGGGCGCAGCAGCGTCAGCGGCAGGCGCTTGATCGCCGCCGCCAGGCGGGCCGGCTCGGCATAGGTGGCGGCGGGGGTGAGTTCACGCAGGAGGCCTGCCCGAACCCCATCGATGCCCAACTGGCTGCGCAGGTGATTGGCCATCGACCTGGAACCGCGCGGGCGAGCCAGGGATGCCTCGATCTGCTCGCGACGCCTGTTCGGCAACAGGTCCAGCCATACTTCGGCCGAGCCCCGTGCCTCGATCCGTTCGCGGATGGCGGCGGAGAGGGCATAGACCAGGCTGCCCTCGATACCGTCGCGGGTCACGACGAATTCGCCCTGGCGCGGCGTTTCGCCCGCCAGTCCCATGGCCACCGGTTTGACCGGAGCGCCGGAGAATTTGTCGCGAAACAGCTCGCTCCAGCCACCGATCTCGAAACCGCAATTGCTTGGCCGCAGGGGCTCGACCTCGATGCCACGGGCGCGCAGCAGCGGTACCCAGGCGCCGTCGGAGCCCAGGCGCTGCCAACTGCCGCCACCGAGCGCCAGGACCACGGCCTCGGCCCGTATCGACAGGCGCTCGGCAGCGCTCTGGACGTCCAGCGTACCGTCCGCGTTCCAGCCCAGCCAACGGCAGCGGGTGTGGATGAGCACGCCTTGCTCGCGCAGGCGCTTGAGCCAGGCACGGAGCAACGGCGCGGCCTTCATGTCGGAGGGGAACACCCGGCCGGAACTGCCGACGAAGGTGTCGATACCCAGGCCGTGGATCCAGGCGCGCAATGCATCCGCGTCGAATTCGCCGAGCAGTGCGGCTATTTCCTTCTGGCGCCTGCCATAGCGGCCGAGGAATTGTTCCCTGGCCTCGGCATGGGTGATGTTCATGCCGCCGACGCCCGCGAGCAGGAATTTCCGGCCGACCGACGGCATGGCGTCGAACACTTCCGTGCGTACGCCCGCCTGGCTCAGGACCTCCGCGGCCATCAGGCCTGCGGGACCGCCGCCGACGATGGCGACCTGGGGGGAAGGGGAGGATGCTTGACTGGGCATGTGGACGACGAGCGAGACCTGGGGAAACCGGCGTGCAGTGTAACCGAGGCGAAGACCGCCTCCGAGCCTTGTCGATGCCACCTGGTCCGCTCGCCGTGCGCCTGGTCAGGAACTGATCAACCGTCGGGAGGCCAGGCACGATGCGCTGCGCGAAGCGTTTTTCGCACCTTATCCACAGGCGGTTCCACATGCTTTGTGGAAATCCGCCGACGCTCGCCGCGTGGCAGGAACGGCTTCCGCCCGCGCTTGCTCGAAGGTGCCCTGGGCCTGGGCTTCGACAGCGAAGCGCCAGGTCAGTTGATCAGCGAATTGCGCTTGGCGAACTCCGCGAGGTCGACCAGTGAACCCAGGCCGAGCTTCTGCAGCAGGCGGGTCTTGTAGGTGCTGACGGTCTTGTTGCTGAGGAACAGCTTCTCGCCGATGGCCTTGTTCGAATAGCCCATGGCGAGATGCTGGAGGACGATCATCTCGCGGTCGGAGAGCAGGCCGATAAGCTCGCTTTCGGAAATGCGTTCCGGCGGGGTGCCGAGGGTATCGAACGTGAGCGAAGGAAAGAACGTGTAGCCAGCGGTCACGGCGTTCAGGGCGTTGATCAGGTTGTTCAGGTCTTCTTCCTTGTTGACGAACCCACGGGCACCGACCTGGATGCAGCGCTTGCAGAACGCCTCTGCGGATTGCGAAGTGAGTACCAGCACCTGGCTGCGCAGTCCCAGGGACTTGATCCGCGAGATCACGGTCAGGCCATCGAGTTTGGGAATGCCGATGTCGAGAATCACCACGTCCGGTTCGTGCTCCCGGACCAACTGGACGGCATCCACGCCATTGTCCGTCTCGGCGACCACCTGCAACCCATGCTTTTCCAGCAGGACGCGCACGGCGAGACGGATGACGGGGTGGTCGTCGACGATCAGGACGGTATGCATAAGTTCGATTTACCTTGAGGGACCAGTGTTGCCCCGGGCTTCGACTTCCCGAGCGCTTCCACTGCTGGTCATCCATGTTGGGGCGCTAAGCCGATATCGCTGCCCAGGATAGCCTGTTACGGCAGGGCGATCCGCTTTTTCATGTGTACTCATGCTAATCCAACGGGGCCTTCAAATCAGTAGGAAAATTCCCACAAAACATGGGGACTTGTCCCATAGGTCTAGTAAGGGAAAAACAGCAGTATATCGCCGGTATTTTCTGGAATCCCTGCGTGAACCGCGATGAATGATTTGAATGTGCTGGTGCTGGAAGATGAGCCATTCCAGCGTCTGGTGGCTGTCACCGCCCTGAAGAAGGTTGTGCCCGGATCGATCCTCGAAGCGGCGGATGGCAAGGAGGCCGTTGCTATTCTGGAGTCCTGCGGGCATGTGGACATCGCCATCTGCGACCTGCAGATGAGCGGCATGGACGGCCTGGCCTTTCTTCGCCATGCGAGCCTGAGCGGCAAGGTCCATTCGGTGATCCTCAGCAGCGAGGTCGATCCTATCCTGCGCCAGGCCACCATTTCCATGATCGAATGCCTGGGCCTGAACTTTCTCGGCGACCTCGGCAAACCGTTCAGCCTGGAGCGTATCACCGCCCTGCTGACCCGCTATAACGCCCATCGCCAGGACCAGCCGCGGCAGGTCGAGGTGGCCGAGCTGCCCTCGGTGGCGGACGTCGTGCGCGGCCTGGACAACGGCGAATTCGAAGCCTACTACCAGCCGAAGGTGGCCCTCGACGGCGGCGGGCTGATCGGCGCGGAGGTCCTGGCGCGCTGGAACCATCCGCACCTGGGCGTGCTGCCGCCCTCGCATTTCCTGTATGTGATGGAGAGCTACAACCTGATCGACAAACTGTTCTGGCAACTGTTCAGCCAGGGGCTGTCGATGCGCAGGAAGCTGGCTCAACTCGGGCAGCCGATCAATCTAGCGTTCAACATCCATCCTTCGCAACTGGGGGCCCGGGCACTGGCCGAAAACATCTCGGCGTTGCTGACCGAGTTCCACCTTCCGCCCAGTTCCGTGATGTTCGAGATCACCGAAACCGGCCTCATCAGCGCGCCGGCGAGCAGCCTGGAGAACCTGGTGCGCCTGCGGATCATGGGCTGTGGCCTGGCGATGGACGACTTCGGCGCCGGCTACTCCTCCCTCGACCGGCTATGCGAGTTTCCGTTCAGCCAGATCAAGCTCGACCGGACCTTCGTGCACAAGATGAAAAGCCAGCCGAGAAGCTGTGCCGTCATCAGCAGCGTGGTGGCTCTGGCGCAGGCGCTGGGGATTTCCCTGGTGGTCGAGGGGGTGGAGAGCGACGAGCAGCGGGTGCGCCTGATCGAGCTCGGTTGCTCGATAGCCCAGGGCTACCTGTTCGCCCGACCGATGCCGGAACAGCATTTCCTCGACTACTGCTCCGGTTCCTGAGGCCGTGGCGTCGGCAGCGGGTCGCCTCGCACCGGACTGCCGGCCGAACGCCCGACGCATCGCGTCAGCCCTTTTCCCTGGCCGCGCCTGGCCTCGTTCAGACGCCGGCCTTCCACTTCACGACCCGACTCCCATGCGATCGAAACTACTCCTGCTGTTCATTTGCCTGTTGCTGCCGGCGGTACCGTTGGTCGCCGCCCAGGCGGGTGCCTCCATGACCCTGTTCAGCCAGATGCACGTCGAGCACGAGGACATGGTGATCGGCGAGGACGACTGGGCCTGGGTGCGCCACAAGGGGACCCTGCGGGTCGGCGTGGCCCTCGACGAAACGGCGCCGTTCAACGTGCACCTCGACGACGAGAACTACGAAGGCATCACCGCCGATGTCACCGCGCTGGTCGGGCAATTGCTGGGCATGCGCATCAAGCTGGTGGCGTACGCCACCCATGCGGCGGCGATCGAGGCGCTCGGCGCCGGGCAGATCGACCTGCTGGGCAGTCACTACAGCGCGCTGGAGCAACCCGGGCTGGTTTCCAGCCGTCCCTACGCCCGGGATCGGCTGGCGGTATTCAAGCGGGTCGGCGAGCCGCGCAATTCATCGGCGGACCTCGCCGGTCTGCGCGTGGCCGTGGCCAGGGAGCACGACGAGGAACTGCGCCAGCGCTTCCCGCGGGCCCGCTTCGTGGTGTTCGACAATCACGACGAAGCGATCGCGGCGGTAGCCTTCGGCCACACCGACCTTTATATCGACGACGTGCTCAGCGCCTACCAGCGGATCAATCGTTCCTTCTACGGCTACGTGAAGTTCGAGCGCTTCGCCGATACCCGCAGCGACGGGGGGTACGGCTACCTCCTGCGCAGCGACGAGACGCGCCTGCTGCGGGTGGTCAACGCCGCCATCGGCGCCATCGACCAGGATCGCCTGGAGTACATCGCCCGGCGCTGGGTCGGCGGCGGCTCCCTGCCGACCGGCGAGCGTATCGCGCTGACACCCGAGGAGCAACGCTGGATCGCCCGGCATCCGGTGGTACGCCTGGTGATAAACGACGACCTGGCGCCGCTGGCCTTCTTCAACTCCAACGACGTGTTTTCCGGGGTCACCTCCGACCTGCTGGAAATGATTTCCCGGCGCACCGGCCTGCATTTCCAGGTTTCCTCTCGCAGTGGCGGCTTTCCGGAACAGATCGCCGCATTGCAGAAAGGCCAGGCCGACCTGGCGATCATGAGCCGCAGCCGCCGGCGCGAGGAGACGCTGCGCTTCACCCGCTCCTTCCTGTCGACCTCCTTCGTGCTGATCGCCCGGGCCGACGAGAAGGGCCGGGCGGAAAGGGTAGGGAACCTGGATGGCAAGCGCCTGGCGATTCCCTCGGGTCACGTGGGAATCCAGGGAGTGCGCGATCGGTATCCGCAGGCTGCCGTCGTCGAGGTCGAGACCAGCCTCGACGCGATGAACCTGGTCTACGAAGGGCGTGCCGAGGCGGCGGTGGTGCCGCTGGTTTCCGCCCGCTACTACATCGTCCGCCTGTTCCACGAGAGACTGGCGGTGGCCGACCAGGTTGCCATCGGTCCGGCGACCGCCAACTTTGCCGTGCGCCGTGGCGACACGGAGTTGCAGACCATCCTCGACAAGGCTTTGTTGAGTATTTCCCCCGGCGACCTGAGCGATGTCGTCAACCGCTGGCGCTCGCCGCCAGGCATGAGTGGGCAGACCTGGGTCGATTATACCCGGCTGATCGCGGAAATCGTCGCGGCGGCGGCGGGCCTGCTGCTGCTGAGCCTGGGCTGGGTCACCTACCAGCGCCGGCAGATTCGCGACCGGCTGCGCGTCGAGCAGGCGCTCAACGACCAGTTGCAGTTCGTCGAGGCCCTCACCGATTCCATGCCGCCCCCGCTCTATGTGCGTGACGCCAATGGGCGGATGCTCTCCTGCAACCGCAGCTACCTGAGCAGCGTTGGCCTCGCTGCCGAGCAGGTCCTGAACCGGACGGTGCTCGAACTGCCCACGGAAAACTTCGAGACCGGCCCCGAGTTCCATCGCAATTACCTCGAGGCCATGCGGGACGGCCGGACCATCGAATCGGTGCATGAGGTGATCCTGGGCGGCAGGAAATGCTGGATCGACCACTGGATCCAGCCGTTCCGCGACGCCAACGGTACCGTGCGGGGCGTCATTTGCGGCTGGCTGGACATTTCCGAACACCGCAAGCTGGTCGCTGAACTCAAGGAAGCGAAGAACCTGGCGGACGAGGCGAGCCGGGCCAAGACCACCTTCCTGGCGACCATGAGCCACGAGATCCGCACGCCGATGAACGCGGTGATCGGCATTCTCGAGTTGGCGCTCAAGCGCGCCGATACCGGCCGGGTGGACCGCTCCAGCATCGAGATCGCCTATGCCTCGGCGAAGAGCCTGCTGGAACTGATCGGCGATATCCTCGACATCGCCCGCATCGAGTCCGGACGTCTTGGCCTGTCGCCGAAGCGGGCCAACCTGCGCGAACTGGTGGAATCGGTGGCGCGGGTGTTCGAAGGGCTGGCCCGGCAGAAGCGCCTGAGCCTGATCCTCGACATCGACGCGAGCATCAATGGCGACGTGCTGCTCGACGCCATGCGTTTCAAGCAGATCCTGTCCAACCTGGTCAGCAACGCGATCAAGTTCACCGACGAAGGCTCGATCAGCATCCGCATCGACGGCCACCTGGTGGAGCCCTCGCTGCTGCAGGTCAACCTCTGCGTGGAGGATACCGGCATCGGCATTTCCCTGGGCGACCAGCAGCAACTGTTCCGCCCGTTCGCCCAGGTCGAGCGCAATGTGCAGAACACCGAAGGAACCGGACTGGGCCTGGTGATCTGCCGTTCGCTGTGCGAGATGATGGGCGGGCGCCTGGTCATGAGCAGCGCGCTCGGACAGGGTACGCGGGTCGACGTCGAGCTGCGCCTGCAAGTGCTCGAACCGGTCAGCGTCAGCGAGCGCCCGGTCCAGGTCGGCAACCGCCAGGCGCGGCGCCTGCAGGTGCTGGTGGTGGACGACCATGCGGTCAACCGGCAGATCCTCCACCAGCAACTGAGCTTCCTCGGCCATGACGTGCAGGAGGCGGAAAACGGCCTGGCTGCCCTCAACCTGTGGCACGAGCAGCCGTTCGACATGGTAATCACCGACTGCCACATGCCGTTGATGAACGGTTCCGACCTGGCCCGCTCGATTCGCCAGGAGGAGCGCGAGAACAACGAGGAGCCGGTGGTCATCCTCGGCCTCACCGCGGATGCCCAGCCGGAAGAGATCGAACGGTGCATCCAGGCCGGGATGAACGAGTGCCTGATCAAGCCGATCGGTCTCGACGTGCTGGAGGAGCGTCTGCTGGCCCTCGGCTTCGCCGAGGAGCAGGAGGAGACCTCGCCGGTGTCCCTCGATGCCGAGCCCGTCGCGGCGCCGCCGGTGCCGCTTCTGTACGACCTGGAGTCGCTGCATGCGCTGACGGGCGGCGAGCCGAGCATGCTTCGTCGCCTGCTCGACGAGTTGCTCACCAGCAACCGCAAGGATCTGGAAGCCCTCGAAATTCTGGTGCAACGCCAGGAGACCGGCGAATTGGCCGAACTGGCGCACCGGATCAAGGGCGCGGCGCGGGTGGTGCGCGGCGAGCAACTGGTGGACAGCTGCCGGCGCCTGGAAGAGGTCTGCCTCAACCCCCACGCCGCGTTCTCCCGGGTGGAGGAGTGCGCCGTCGGCGTGAAGCTGGCGCTCCTCGCCTTGGACGAGGGCCTGCTCAGGGAACTGGCCGAATGACCCGCGGCTCTTTTTCCTGCATGCCGGTCGCCTGGGTGCCGCAACCGCCGGCGCGGTAAACCAATCGTCATCGCTTTGCCCGAGGATCGGGCATATCCAGGCGCGGAAAAGACTACACTCCGGTTGGGGGCCTTTTCCGCGGAGCCTGACCAAAGATCGGAATACCGCCCTCGCGGGCACCCAAGCCGATTCCTGCGGTCAGATAGTCCTTCTGGAGTGCGTTGAACGAAAGGAACCAAGCGATGGCCGACCTGACCAGCCTGAGCATCGAGCATTTGCGCTCGCCACGGCTGTATACCCACCGTCTGATCCTGCGGCCCTGGCTGGTGCAGGACCGGGCCAGGTTCGCCGAACTGAATGCCGACCCGCGGGTGATGGAGTTCTTTCCGTCCTGCCTGGATCGTGCCCAGAGCGACGCGTTGCTGCGCCGCATCGACGCGCACTTCGCCGAGCACGGTTTTGGCTGGTGGGCGCTGCAGGTCAAGGGCGGCGATCCTTTCATCGGCTACGTGGGGCTGGAGGTCGTGGACTTCGATGCGCCCTTCGTACCCGCGGTGGCCATCGGCTGGCGTCTCGCCGCCGAGTATTGGGCGGAGGGCTTCGCCCACGAGGCGGCCGAGGCGGCGCTGAGCTACGCCTTCGATACCCTTGGCCTGGACCAGGTGGTGGCTTTCACCGTACCGGCCAACGAGAACTCCCTGGGGCTGATGGAGCGCCTGGGGATGCATCGCGATCCCACCGACGACTTCGAGCATCCCGACCTGCCTCCCGGCCACCGCTTGCGGCATCATGTGCTGTATCGGTTGACGCGCGAGGACTGGCTTCGCAGATGAGTCGGCCGTTTCCGAAAAGGCCTCCCATGGACGCGAACCTTCCTCCTTCCGCCATTTCCGAACTGCATGGCCCGCGCCTGCTGCTGCGCGCCTGGCGCGACAGCGACCGCGAGGCGTTCGCCGAGATGTGCGCCGATCCGCAGGTAATGGAATTCTTCCCCGGTGTGCTCGACCGCGCGCAGAGCGACGCCTTGGTCGATCGCGTCCAGGCGCATTTTGCCGAGCGTGGCTACGGGCCCTGGGCCCTGGAGCTACCGGGCGAGGCGGCGTTCATCGGATTCACCGGTCTGTTCGACGTGACCATGGACGTGCACTTCGCCCCGACCGTGGAAATCGGCTGGCGTCTGGCGCCCGCCTACTGGGGCCGTGGACTCGCCCGCGAAGCGGCGGAAACCGCCTTGGATTTCGCCTTCGAGCGGCTGCGCCTGCCCGAGGTGGTGGCCTTCACCACGCCGCCCAACCGTCGCTCCTGGGGCTTGATGGAGCGCCTGGGCATGCGTCGCGATCCGGCCGAGGATTTCGACCACCCACTCCTGGCAGCGGATCACCCGATGCGCCGGCATATCCTCTATCGCGTCGACGCGGCCCGCTGGGCGGAGCGGTGAACATGGGCGACGGCGGCGGCGAGGTGCTCTCCTACCATCGCCTCAGCATGCATCGCCCGGAGCGCTACGCACCCGGTCCCGGCGGACTGGACTGGGCGACCCAGCCGGCGCCGTTCCGCCAGTACCGGGGCTGCCGGCAAATCGAACTGCTGCATCGGCCGCTGGAGGAGTCTCCACCCTACGACGGGGTGTTTTCCGGGCCGGCGGCCGCGCCCTCCCGGCTCGATCGCCGCAGCCTCTCGCAGATGCTCTATGACGGATTGGCGCTGTCGGCCTGGAAGGAGGCCGGCGGCACTCGCTGGGCGCTGCGGGTCAATCCGTCGAGCGGTAACCTGCATCCCAGCGAAGCCTACCTGCTGCTTCCCGGCGGTACCCTGGAGCCGGCGCCGCTGCTCGCCCACTACCGGCCCGACAAGCATGCCCTTGAGGTGCGCGGCGAACTGCCGGCAACGCTGGCCTCGCTGCTGGATGACTGTTTGCCGCCCGGCGGCTGCCTCCTGGCATTGACCAGCGTGCCCTGGCGCGAGGCCTGGAAATACGGTGAGCGAGCCTATCGCTACTGCCAGCATGACCTCGGCCACGCGCTGGCCTGCCTCTCGATCGCCGCGGCGATCCAGGGCTGGGAGATGCGCCTGATGCGCGGCATCGCCGAAAGCGCACTGGACGGCCTGTTCGGCCTTGACCGGGACGGCTTCGCCGAGCGCGAGAGCGTCGACGCACTGTTCTGGATCGGGCCGGCGCTCACGCAGGAGCCTTCCCTTTCGCCGCGCCTGTGCGAAGGACTGGCGGCCCTGCCGTTGGCCGGCGCACCGAACCGGCTGTCGCGGGAGTACCGGGACTGGCCGGAGTTGCAGCGGATACATGGGCTATGCCGGGCGCCGCGCCTGCCGGTACGCCCGTGGAGGGTCGCGCCGGGCGAGCCCGGCAACGACAATCCCGGCCTGCCGCTGCGACCGCTGTTGCATCGGCGGCGTAGCGCGCAGCGCATGGACGGACGCGCCGGCATCGATGTCGAGCTGCTGCGAGCCTGGCTGCGCAGGCTGCTGCCGGAGCGCTCGCCGGTGCCTTTCGCGGTCACCGGCGAGGCTGCGCGGGTCGATCTGCTGCTGTTCGTCCATCGTGTACAGGGTCTGGTGCCGGGGTTGTACTGGCTGGACCGCAGCGGCCTGCGGTGGCCGCCGATGCGCGAGGATTTCCTCTGGCAGCGCGTCGATCCGGAGTTGCCGCTGTACCTGTTGCAGGAAGGCGATGCGCGCGCGCTGTCGGCGTATCTCTCCTGCCAGCAGGACATCGCCGGCGACGGCTGCGTCGCGCTCGCCATGCTCGCCCATCTCGGCGCGGCGCTCGAAGAAGGCCCCTGGTGCTATCCGCGGCTGTACTGGGAATGCGGGCAGGTCGGCCAGTTGCTCTACCTCGAGGCGGAGGCCGCCGGGCTGTCTGGGACGGGTATCGGCTGCTACTACGATCCCCTGGTGCATGAGCTGCTTGGACTAACGGATGAGTCCATGGCCAGTCTCTACCATTTCACCCTCGGCCGCGCGGTGTGGGACACTCGTCTTTGCAACATGCCCGCGTACCCGGCCTTGCGCCGCGACTAGCCCGTCGACAGCCCGAATTCGAGGAAACACCCCATGACCCAGATACTGGACAACCTGGTGGCTTTGCTGAGCCTGGAACCCATCGAGGAGAACCTGTTCCGGGGCATGAGCCAGGATCTCGGCTTCCGCCAGCTCTATGGCGGCCAGGTCCTGGGGCAGGCGCTGTCGGCGGCCAGCCAGACGGTGGAAGACGATCGCCACGTACACTCCATGCACGGCTACTTCCTGCGTCCCGGCGACGCCAGCATGCCGGTGGTGTACCAGGTGGACCGGGTGCGCGACGGCGGCAGCTTCAGCACCCGCCGGGTCACCGCGATCCAGAAAGGCCAGCCGATCTTCACCCTGAGCAGCTCCTTCCAGTACGACGAGGAAGGCTTCCACCACCAGATCGAGATGCCCGAGGTGGTCGGCCCGGATAATCTGCCTTCGGAACTGGAGCTGACCCGCCAGCGCGCCGAGCGGATTCCCGAGCGCATCCGCGACAAGCTGCTGTATCCGAAGCCCATCGAGATTCGTCCGGTCACCCAGCACGACCCCTACGACCCGCAGCCCGACGAACCGGTGAAGTACCTCTGGTTCCGTGCCGACGGCAAGCTGCCGGACGTCCCGGCGCTGCACAAGTACCTGTTGGCCTACGCCTCGGACTTCGGTTTCCTTACCACCTCGATGCAGCCCCATGCCGTTTCGGTGTGGCAGAAGACCATGCAGGTCGCCAGCCTCGACCACGCCCTGTGGTTCCACCGCGACCTGCGCGCGGACGAGTGGCTGCTCTACGCCATCGACAGCCCCTGGGCCGGCAACGCACGCGGTTTCGTGCGCGGCAGTATCTTCAACCAGAGCGGCCAGCTGGTCGCCTCGTCGAGCCAGGAAGGCCTGATCCGCAAGCGTGAGGACTGGGCGTGAGGCTGGCCGACATCCGCCACTGGGTGTTCGACATGGACGGCACCCTGACCCGGGCCGTGCACGACTTCCCGGCGATCCGCCGAGCGCTGGACATCCCCGAGCAGGACGACATCCTGCTGCACCTCGCCGCCCTGCCCGAGGCCGAGGCGGCGGCCAAGCACGCCTGGCTGCTCGAACACGAGCGCGCCCTGGCCGAGGCCGCGCGGCCGGCGCCGGGCGCACTGGAGCTGGTGCGCGAGTTGCAGCGGCGCGGCGTGCGCCTGGGCATCCTGACCCGCAACGACCACCAGTTGGCGCTGATCACCCTCGAAGCGATCGGCCTGGGCGGCTGCTTCCCCACCGAGCACATCCTCGGGCGCGGCGAGGCGCGGCCCAAGCCGGACCCTGACGGCCTGCTGCGCATCGCCCGACGCTGGAACGTGACGCCGGCGGAGCTGGTGATGGTCGGCGACTACCGTTTCGACCTCGACTGCGGACGCGCCGCGGGTAGTCGCACGGTGCTGGTCAACCTGCCGGAAAACCCCTGGCCGGAGCTGGCCGATTGGCACGCTGCCGATTGCCATGCGTTGCTCGAGCAATTGCAAACGCTGTAGGAGTATCCGGCGGAAAACCTCGAGGGCGGCAGCGCCAGCGGCTCCCCGAAAACGAAAAAAGCGCAGGAGGCCAGGCTCCTGCGCTTTTTCCCTGCGCATCCGTGCGGGATGCGGCGGCTGTTATCAGCCGTTGATCGCGTCGGTCAGCGCCTTGGCCGGAACGAACTTGGCTACACGCTTGGCAGCGATCTCGATCGCCTTGCCGGTCTGCGGGTTGCGGCCGGTGCGCGCGGGACGCTCGGAGACCTTCAGCTTGCCGATACCCGGCAGGGTGATTTCGCCATCGTTCTCCAGGGCGTCCTTGACGATCTCGGCGAGTTGGTCGAGCGCGCTGCGAACGGTGGTCTTCTGCGCGTCGATGGCTTCGGCGATGTCCTGGATAAGTTGGTCTTTGGTCAGTGCCATGGTGGTGTAGCTCCTTGGTAAAAGACTGCGCGAGGGGCCTCGCACAGAAACGGGCGTGATTTTAAACAGCTTGGCGCGAATAAGGTTCCCTTTTCTCCGCTTATTTGTTTCCTCGCACGACGCGCATGACAGGGCCGTTACAGAGGTTTTCGCGGCTGTCGGGAATGATGCCGGCGTCGGTTGTCCGACGCACCCTCATGGTTCTGCCAGGGGCGCATGCCTCCGGTTCTTAGTTAAGGAATATTGGTTATTTATGGGTTAGGGTTTCATCTATTAAGGTTATAAGCAGGACATCCCGTCCCTTTCCATCACCGGAGCCTGCTTTCCTCGCGCCAACGCCTGGCCCTCGCTCCTCGTTCGAGGTGCCGCATGAGCGAAGCCCGGTTCCACTCGCCCGACTCCAGGACACCGCGACCCATGGTCGGTTGGGCGGCAAGCCTGCGCGACAGCGGACTGCTGGCGCAGGCAGTGCCGCGCGTGTTCGCCGGCATGGAGCGGGACTGGGGGGAAATCTTCGCTGGCGTCCGCCACCTGGCCGAGCAGGAACTCGAACTGGCACGGCGCCTGGTCCTGCATCATCTGCAGATCGCTTCCATTCGCCTGCTGGGTAGTCCTGAACAGCAGCGCCGCCTGTTGCCGGCCAGCGTCGAGCGACGCTGGCTGTGGAGCGAGGCGGTCGATCTGCGGCGTGCCCAGCCCGAAGCGCAGGAGCACTGGCGGGGCGGTTTCCTGGTGGGTGGACGGGGTAGCGATTGCTTCGCCGTGGAAGACGTGGATCGCTTGCTGATCTCAGCCTGGCACGCGCCCTCCCGCGCTCACCTGATCGCTGTCGCCGAAACGGAGCGGGCAGGCATCGACATCTCCGGCCTCGCCGATGGCTCGGGGCTGTTCCTGCCCGCCGGGCAGCGGCTGCATTGCCAGCGGCTGCGGCTGCATCCCGAGGACATCCTGGTGCCGCCCGGCCTGCCGCCGACCCCCCACGGGCAACTGCGCGAAGGCTTGACCCGATTGGCCCAGGCCAACCTCGACCTGGGCCAGGCTGCGCGGGTGCCGGGCGACGTGGCGGGGCAGGGAGAGGCGCCGCGTCTCCTCGCCCTCGCGCTGCGTCTTGTCGAACTGGCGGCGGAGTCCTTCCAGGCGGCATTCGCCCGCGGCGGCGCGCTGGCATTCCGCGAAAGCGCGGCGGCGTCGCTGCTGGCGAGCGAGGCGGAGGCGGTGGCCCGCGCCGGGCTGCTCGCCTGCCTGCGCCGACAGGCCCTGGAGGCCCGTCTGCTGGGCGCTGCCCTGTAGGGACGGGGTCGCATGGAGCAAGGGCGGAAGGGCAGCCGGGTGCGCATTCGCGCTCATAAACTAATTCCAAAATATTATTTATATCGATTTTTTTATATCTGTAATCTGCATCTCACCGGACCACCGGACTCGCTGTCGCCACCCATTGCCCGTCCCTGGTCCGTTCTCCTCCGGAGCGCGGCACCGTTGCCTCCGAGGTTCGCCCGATGAAACGCCCGAATTCCCTGCGCCGCCTGGTGGCAGCCCTGGCCCTTGCCAGCCTTTCCGTCGCCACCCAGGCCGCCGACATCACGGTCGGCTACCAGACCGGCATCGACCCGACCAAGGTGCCCCAGGCCGATGGCCTGTACGAGAAAGCCATCGGCGAGAAGATCGACTGGCGCCGCTTCAACAGCGGTCCGGAAGTGATCGCCGCGCTCGCCTCCGGCGACCTGCAACTCGGCAACATCGGGTCCAGCCCGCTGGCAGCGGCGACCTCGCGCAAGCTGCCGATCGTCGCCTTCATCGTTTCCGCGCAGATCAACGCCGCCGAGGCGCTGGTGGTGCGCAATGGAAGCGGGATCGAGAAACCCGAGGACCTGGCCGGCAAGACCATCGCCACCCCGTTCGTTTCAACCTCCCACTACAGCCTGCTCGGCGCCCTCAAGCACTGGCAGATCGATCCGTCCAAGGTGAAGATCGTCAACCTCAACCCGGCCGAGATCGCCGCCGCCTGGCGTCGCGGCGACATCGACGGGGCCTTCGTCTGGTCGCCGGCGCTGGGCGAGATCAAGAAAAGCGGCAAGGTCCTCACCGACGCCGCCGAAGTCGGCCAGTGGGGTGCGCCGACCTTCGAGGTGTGGGTGGCGCGCAAGGACTTCGCCGAGAAGCATCCTGAAATCGTCGCCCGCTTCGCCCGCGTCAGCCTCGATTCCTTCGCCGACTACAACGCGCACAAGGCCGAATGGACCGCCGACTCCGAGCCGGTGAAGAAGATCGCCCGGCTGACCGGCGCCGATCCCAGGGATGTCCCCGAACTGCTGGCCGGCTCCACCTTCCCGGAAAGCCAGGCGCAACTGTCCGCAGACCTGCTCGGCGGCGGCACCGCCAAGGCTATCGCCGGCACTGCCGAATTCCTCAAGGAACAGAAGCGCGTACCGGCCGTCCTTGGCGACTACTCGCCCTACGTCAGCGCCGACTTCGTGCGCCAGGCGGAGCAGGTCCAGGTCGGCCAGCGCTGAATTCCGCGACTCCGCCCCGGCCTGTCGGAGCGGAGGCTTTCTTACCCTACGGAGGGCAGAACACATGAGCCGTCTGACGGCCGAGGCGATCAGCCTCTCATTCGAACAGCGCGGCCAGCGCCGCGCCATCCTCCGCGATCTCAGCCTGGGCCTGGCCAAGGGCGAGTCGCTGGTGGTGCTGGGCCCGTCGGGCTGCGGCAAGTCGACACTGCTGAACATCCTCGCCGGTTTCCAGAAGCCGGACCAGGGACGCGTGCAGATCGACGGCCGGACACTCGAAGGGCCCGGCGGCGAGCGCGGCGTGGTGTTCCAGGACGACGCCCTGATGCCCTGGCTCAACGCCCTCGACAACGTCGCCCTGGGCCTTCGCATCCGTGGCCTGGGCAAGGCCGAGCGCACCGCGCGGGCGCGCCGGGTCCTGCAACTGGTGGGCCTCCAGGAGTACGCCGAGCAGTCCGTCGCCCAGCTCTCCGGCGGCCAACGCCAGCGCCTCGGGCTGGCACGCGCGCTGGCGGTCGAACCGGACTTCCTGCTGCTCGACGAGCCGTTCGGCGCGCTTGACGCGCTGACCCGCGAGCGCATGCAGGTGCTCCTGCTGGACCTGTGGAAGCAGACCGGCAAGGGCCTCTTCCTGATCACCCACAGCGTCGACGAAGCCCTGTTCCTGGCTACCGACCTGGTGGTGATGGACGGCCCGCCGGCGCGCATCGTCAAGCGCCTGCCGGTGGACTTCGCGCGGCGTTACGCCGCCGGCGAAACGGTGCGTTCGATCAAGTCCGATCCCGAGTTCGGTCGTTTGCGCCAGGCGTTGCTGGACGAATTCCTCGATGTCGCGGAGGCCGAACATGCCCACTGATACCCTCGGACTCGCCGTCGCCAAGCCTGTCCCGCGCAAGCGGCGCCTGCCCGGCGACCGCCGGCGCTGGGCGGCCGGTGCCAGCGTGCTGGCCCTGGCCCTGCTGTGGTGGGCGGCGACCCGTTTCGGCTGGGTCGACGTGCTGTTCCTGCCGGCGCCCGAACAGCTCTTCGAAGCCCTGCAACGGCTATGGCAGGAGGGTTACCTCGATGCCAGCCTGCTGCAACACGTCGGCACCAGCCTGCTGCGGGTGCTCCTGGCGCTCGGCGCGGCGGTGCTGACGGCGATCCCGCTGGGCGTGCTGATGGGCCTCAACCCCCTGGCCGGAGCGGCCCTCGATCCGCTGGTGGAGTTCTACCGGCCGATCCCGCCGTTGGCCTACCTGCCGCTGATCGTCATCTGGTTCGGCATCGGCGAGCTGAGCAAGGTGCTGCTGATCTACCTGGCGCTGTTCGCGCCGCTGCTGATCGCTACCGCTGCCGGCGTGCGTCGCGTCGACCGATCGCGGGTGCAGGCGGTGCGCTGCCTGGGGGCCAGCCGCTGGCAGGTGGTGCGCTACGTGATCCTGCCGAGCGCCTTGCCGGAGGTCATCACCGGCCTGCGCATCGCCCTCGGCGTCGGCTGGTCGACCCTGGTCGCCGCCGAGCTGATCGCGGCCAACCGCGGCCTCGGCTTCATGGTCCAGTCCGCCGCGCAATTCCTCGCCACCGACGTGGTGGTGGTCGGCATCCTGCTGATCGCCGCCATCGCCCTGGCCTTCGAACTGGGGCTGCGCTGGGTCCAGCGGCGCTTCGCCGCCTGGGGTTGAGCGCGAGAGTCCCGAGTCATTCCCGAACCGGCCTTCACCCTCGCGGCGAAGGCCGGAGCGAGGGCGCGCAGGGCGCGCCCGCAACCTGCCCGACGAGTAGCACGACATGAGCCTGACCATCCAACCCATCAGCCCGGCCCTGGGCGCCATCGTTTCCGGCATCGACCTCGGCGCGCCGCTGGACGACACCGGCCAGAGAGCCATCGAGCAGGCCCTGCTCGAACACCAGGTGCTGTTCTTCCGCGACCAGTCGCTGGAACCCAGGAGCCAGGCGCGCTTCGCCGCCCGCTTCGGCGACCTGCACATCCATCCGATCTACCCCAGCGTGCCGGAGCAGCCGGAGGTCATCGTCCTCGACACCGCGGTCACCGATGTGCGCGACAATGCCATCTGGCACACTGACGTGACCTTCCTCGAGACCCCGGCGCTGGGGGCCGTGCTCGTCGCCAAGCAATTGCCGCCGTTCGGCGGCGACACCCTCTGGGCGAGCAGCACGGCGGCCTACGAGGCGCTGTCGGCGCCGCTGCGGCGTCTGCTGGACGGCCTCACGGCGACCCACGACATCGGCAAATCCTTCCCCCGCGAGCGCTTCGGCGTCACCGAGGCCGACCTGGCGCGCCTGGAGGAGGCCCGCCTGAAGAATCCGCCGCGCTCGCATCCGGTGGTGCGCACCCATCCGGTCACCGGGCGCAAGGGCCTGTTCGTCAGCGACGGCTTCACCACCCGCATCAACGAACTGGAGCCGGCCGAGAGCGATGCGCTGCTGAAGTTCCTCTTCGCCCATGCCACGCGACCCGAATTCACCGTGCGCTGGCGCTGGCAGGAAAACGACGTGGCGTTCTGGGACAACCGCGTGACGCAGCACTACGCGGTGGACGATTACCGGCCACAGCGGCGGGTCATGCATCGCGCCACCATCCTCGGCGACAAGCCCTTCTGACGACGCCGCGCGCGGGCTTCCTCCTGCGGCCCGCGCCGGCAACTGTCCGTTCCGCCAGCTTTTGCTCTCGAAAAGGTCGCCTCTGCGACATTCGCTGTCGTGTCCCGGCGTGCCGCTCTCGCCTAAGCTTGGCGGGTCCAATTGTTTCGAGAGTTTTCATCCATGCAAGAACGCATCCCGGATGAGCTGACCCTGCCAGAGCTCACCCTGCGTGGCCTGATCCTCGGTGCGCTGATCACCGTGGTCTTCACCGCCTCCAACGTCTACCTCGGTCTGAAGGTCGGCCTGACCTTCGCCTCGTCGATCCCGGCGGCGGTGATCTCGATGGCCGTCCTGCGCTACTTCTCCGGCGCCAACATCCTCGAGAACAACATGGTGCAGACCCAGGCCTCGGCGGCCGGCACTCTGTCCTCGATCATCTTCATCCTTCCCGGCCTGCTGATGATCGGCTACTGGGCTGGCTTCCCGTTCTGGCAGACCGCGGCGATCTGCTCCATCGGCGGCATTCTCGGGGTGCTCTATACCATTCCGCTGCGCCGGGTGATGGTGGTGCAGAGCGAACTGCCGTATCCGGAAGGGGTGGCGGCGGCGGAAATCCTCCGGGTCGGCAGCGACAGCGCCGACGGCGAGGAGGATGCCCGCGCGCCGCGTGCCGCCGGTAACGCGCCGGGCCTGTACGACATCCTCGGCGGCGGCCTGGTGGCGGCGCTGTTCAGCCTCTGGAGCAGCGGCTTCAAGGTTCTCGCCGAAGGCTTCAGCGTCTGGCTCAGCGCCGGGCAGGCGGCGTTCCGCCTGTCCACCGGTTTTTCCCTGGCGCTGGTCGGTGCCGGCTACCTGATGGGCATCACCGCCGGCATCGCGATCCTCATCGGCGTGGTGATCTCCTGGGGCGTCGCGGTGCCGCTGCTGACCGTCAACAGCGTGCCGGTCGACGGCCAGAGCCTGTCGGACCTGGCCACCCAACTGTGGAGTTCGCAGGTGCGCTTCCTCGGCGCCGGCACCATCGGCGTGGCCGCGCTGTGGACCCTGGCGACCCTGTTCAAGCCGATGGTGCAGGGCGTCTGGGCCTCCCTCGGGGCAGTGCGCGGCAACAGCCAGGCGAGCAGCCTGCGCACCGAGCTGGACATGCCGGCCAGGTGGATCCTGCTGATCGCCGGGATACTGCTGGTCTCGCTGTTCGTGGTCTTCAGCCACTTCCTCGGTGCCGCCGCGCCGGACATGGCCGGCCCGCAGTTCTGGAGCCTGGTGGCGGTATGCGTGGTGTTCGCCTTCTTCTTCGGCTTCCTGATCGCCGCCGCCTGTGGCTACATGGCCGGCCTGGTCGGTTCGTCGAGCAGTCCGATCTCGGGGATCGGAATCATCGCGGTCATCCTGGTGTCGTTGCTGATACTCGGCTTCGGCAGCATCGAGGGCGGCCTGCTGGACCGCCAGAACGGCAAGCTGGCGATCGCCCTGGCGCTGTTCACCACTTCGGTGGTGCTGGCTATCGCGGCGATCTCCAACGACAACCTGCAGGACCTCAAGACCGGCTACCTGGTCGGCGCCACGCCCTGGCGCCAGCAGGTCGCGCTGATCGTCGGCTGCATCGTCGGCGCGCTGGTGATCCCGCCGGTGCTGGAACTGCTCTACAGCGCCTACGGCTTCACCGGGGCCCTGCCGCGCGAGGGAATGGACCCCGGCCAGGCCCTGGCCGCGCCGCAGGCGACCCTGATGACGGCGATCGCCAGCGGGATTTTCCACGACGCGCTGAACTGGAACATGATCCTCATCGGCGTCGCCCTGGGCATCGCCCTGATCCTCGTCGACCTGCTCCTGCGCCGTACCGGCAAGGCCTGCCTGCCGGTGCTGGCGGTGGGCCTGGGGATCTACCTGCCGCCGACCATCGGCATGACCCTGGTGGTCGGTGCGCTGATTTCCTGGCTGCTGGAAAATGCCCTGAAGAAGCGTGCGGCGGCGGCCGGGGGCGACGAAGAGGCTTATGCCGAAGAGCCGAAGCGACGCGGCGTGCTGCTGGCTTCGGGGCTGATCGTCGGCGAGAGCCTGATGGGCATCCTGCTCGCCGGGGTGATCGGCGCCACCGGCGAGGACGCGCCGCTGGCGCTGGCCGGCGCCGGCTTCGCGGGCATCGCCCAGTGGCTGGGACTGGTGGTATTCGTCGCGATCTGCGTGCTGTTCTACCGGCGAGTGCTGGCGCGCTGAGGGATTCGCGGCTGCACGGGGAGGGGATGTTGCCGCTAGCGTCACTCCCCGCGTTCAGGGAAGGGGGACGAGGGAAGGGGCGCCTTGCGCGCCCCCTTTTCCTGCGCTCAACGCACCAGGTGCAGGAACTGCAGGTGCCGCTCGTACTGGTCGAGCATGTCGTTGATGATCTGCTCCTTGGTGTAGCCCATCAGGTCGTAGTCCTGGCTACCTTCGGCGAGATGCACCTCGGCACGGAAGTAGCGGCGGTTCTTCAGGTGCAGGCCGCCCATGCCGGCACGCGCGAAGGACGGCGTGAAGTAGCCGCGCATCAGCACCTGGTAGAGGAACCGATGCTGCTCGCCATGACCGATCTCCAGGCTCAGCGAGGCGTTGCCCGGGTCGAGCTGGGCGTCCACCGCCAGGCCCTTCTCGCGGAACACCTCGGAGACCTCGCTGATCGCCGGGCGCACCACGTCGTTCATGAAGCGGTACACCTCGTCCCGCGAGGGGAAGTGCACGGCCTGCGACAGGCGCCGCTTCCAGCCGCCGGAGCGCTTGCCGTTGCCGCTCATCAGCGGCGCCAGGGAGTGGCTCCGCGCCCTCTGGCGCTGCGACTCCATGTAGAAGGCCTTGTGCAGGCCCCACATCATCAATAGCAGGATCAGCGAGAAGGGCAGGGAGGTCAGCACCACCGCCGACTTCAGCGCGTCGATGCTGCCGGCGAACAGCAGCCCTCCGGTGACCAGCGCGGTGACCGAGCCCCAGAACACCCGCAGCCACTTCGGCCCGTCGTCGTCGGCGCTGCCGCCATGGGCGGAGAGGGTGGAGAGGACCACGGTGCCGGAGTCTGCCGAGGTGACGAAGAAGACGAAGCTGACCAGCACAGTGACGGTGATCACCGCGCGGCTCCAGGGGTAGTTCTGGAGCATCTGGTAGAGGGCCATCGACGGCTGCTCGATGGCCACCCGGCCGAGTTCGCTGGCGCCGCCGAGGGCCTGCTCCAGGGCGCTGTTGCCGAAGATCGACATCCACGCCAGGGTGAAGCCGAGCGGGATGAACAGCACGCCGAAGACGAATTCGCGGATCGTCCGGCCGCGCGAGATGCGCGCGATGAACAGGCCGACGAAGGGTGCCCAGGCGATCCACCAGGCCCAGTAGAACACCGTCCACGAGCCCAGCCAGTCGCTGGGGCCGCCGTAGGCGTAGAGGTCGAAGCTCTTGCCCGGCAGGTGGCCGAGGTAGTCGCCGACGTTTTGCACCAGGGTATTGAGCAGGTGCTGGGTCGGACCGGCGAACAGCACGAACAGCAACAGGCTGCAAGCCAGCAGCATGTTGATGTCGGAGAGGATGCGGATGCCCTTGTCGACCCCGGAGACCGCCACCGAGATGGCCGCGCCCATCATCAGCACGATGAGCGCCATCTGCACCGGGTGGGTATGCGGGATGGCGTACAGGTAGTCCAGCCCGGAGTTGAGCTGGAGCACGCCGAAGCCCATGTCGGCGCCGAGGCCGAACACCGTGGCGATGATGCCGAAGCAGTCCACCGTGTAGCCGATCGGCCCGTTGATGCGCTTGCCGATCAACGGGTAGAGCGCCGAGCGCAGGGCCAGCGGCAGGTTGTGGCGGTAGGCGAAGTAGGCCAGGGCCATCGCCACCAGGGCGAATACGCCCCAGCCGTGCAGGCCCCAGTGCAGGAACAGCAGTTCCATGGCCTGTCGCGCGGCTTCCTGGGTACCGGCCTCGCCTTGCGGCGGCTGGAGGAAGTGGGTCAGCGGCTCGGATACGCAGAAGAAGAACAGGGTGATGCTGATGCCGGCGGCGAACAGCATGCCGGCCCAGGACAGGTAGCTGAATTCCGGTTCGTCGTGGTCGGCACCGAGCTTGATCTTGCCGTAGCCGGAAAGCGCGGTGACCACCACGAAGATCAGGTACAGCGTCATCGCCAGCAGGTAGTACCAGCCGACGGTCTGCGAGGCCCAGGTCTGCGCGGCCAGCAGCCATTCGCCGGCGCGCTGGGGGAAGCCGATGACCACTGCGGCGAACAGCAGGATCAGGATCGCCGCACCGTAGAACACCGGGGGATTCATGCGGATGGGCGTGGGGGTGGAGGGGGTGGCGGAGGGCGATTGTGCGTCAGTCAAAACAGGCTGGTCTCCTCGTCCTTAATTTGATCAAGCGTTCAATATAAACACGATCAAGGGCTCGGGAGCCAATCCTTCGGACGTATGGAAGCCTTCGGCGCCGCGCTTTTCCCGCACGTTCGCCGAAGGATTCCTTCAGTTCGCCGCCAGTCCCAGGCGCCGCCTTCCCGCCACCTCGTCGCCGCCTGCCTGCTCGGTGGCCAGTTGCAGGAGCAGGGCCTGTACCTGCTCCAGCGACGGCGCTCCGGGTTGGCCGAGCAGGCGCCGCAGACCGGCCAGCGATGGGTCTGGCGTTGCCCCGCCAAAATTCAGATGCTGCGGCAGGATTTCTTCCTTGTCGCTGACCAGCAGGGCGAAGTGGACGACGTTTTCCAGCTCGCGGATGTTGCCTGGCCAGGGATAGCTCTCGAGGACCCGCTGGGTTTCCACGCCGATGGCCGGCACTGGCAGGTCCAGGCGCTGGGCATAGACGCCGACGAAGTATTCCGCCAGCGGCAGGATGTCTCCCGGACGTTCGCGCAATGGCGGCAGGCTCAGGCGGCCATCGTGCAGGTACTGCTGCAGGCCGGCCAGGAACTTGCCGGCGCGCACCGCCTGGTCCAGGTCGACGCTGGTGGCGGTGACCAGGCGCACGTCATGGGGAATCGGCTGCTGCGCGCCGACCCGCAGTACCTCGCGTTCCTCCAGCGTCTGTAGCAGCCTGGCCTGCAGCGTCAGCGGCAGGTCGGCGATCTCGTCCAGGTACAGGGTGCCGCCATTGGCCGAACCGAACCAGCCGGCGCGGCTGCCGACCGGGCCGTTGTGGGCGCCGGGGGCGTAGCCGAACAGCTCGGCTTCGGCGTGGTTGCGACTGAGGGCGCTGCAACTGACCGCGACGAACAGACCGGCGCGTTCGCTGTGGCGGTGGATCTGCCGGGCGAGCAGCTCCTTGCCGGTACCGGTCTCGCCTTCGATCAGCACCGGCTGGCCCTGCGGCGCGAGGCGCTCGAGTTCTTCGCGGACCCGATGCGAGCGTGGGTCGAAGAACACCAGGGCCTTGGCGCGGATGCTCAGCGGACTGCGGTCGGCGTCGGGAAAGGTCAGCGGCGCGGGGTGTGGTTTCTCGCTCATGGGTAACTCCTTGACGGCACGGGGCGCCTCCAGCGCCTGCGCCGCGACGACGGACCGGGACGGCTGCGGGCGGGGCCGTTGCGGAAAAAGAAACGCCGGTGCAAGCCATGCGACACCGGCGTGAACAAGGGGCGCTGCAACGGCGCCCAGCGTGGGAGTCGGGACGGGCTGGGGTCAGAAGGCCGGGACCACCGCGCCGGCATATTTCTTCTCGATGAAGGCTTTCACTTCCGGGCTGGTCAGCGCGGCGGAAAGCTTCTTCAGGGCGTCGCTGTCCTTGTTGTCCGGACGCGCCACCAGGTAGTTCACATAGGGCGAGTCGCGGTCTTCCAGGACCAGCGCGTCCTTGGCCGGGTTGAGCTTGGCCTCCAGCGCATAGTTGGTATTGATCAGGTCCAGGTCGACCTGGTCCAGCACGCGCGGCAACAGGGCCGATTCGAGTTCCTTGAATTTCAGGTTCTTCGGGTTCTCGGCGATGTCCTTGGGCGTGGCCAGGGCGTTGTTCGGGTCCTTCAACTTGAGCAGGCCGGCCTTCTGCAACAACAGCAGGGCGCGCCCGCTGTTGCTGCCTTCGTTGGGGATGGCGACGGTGGCGCCGTCGGGCAGTTCGGCCAGCGACTTGTATTTCCTTGAATAGCCACCGAAGGGCTCGACGTGTACGCCGACCACGGTGACCAGGTTGGTGCCCTTGCCTTTGTTGAAGTTCTCCAGGTACGGCAGGGTCTGGAAGTAGTTGGCGTCCAGGCGCTTCTCGGCGACCTGCACGTTGGGCTGTACGTAGTCGGTGAACACCTTGATCTGCAGGTCGACGCCTTCCTTCGCCAGGGTCGGCTTGATCAGCTCGAGGATTTCCGCGTGGGGGATCGGCGTGGCGGCGACGATGAGCTTTTCCGCGGCGCTGGCGGAAACGCTGATGACGGAGGCCAGGGCAGTCAGCAGGAGCAGTTTTTTCATTCTTCGATCCTTGTAGGGCGATGTCCGCCGCTGCGTTCAGGGCGGTGAAGGAGGGGCGCCAACACGCGAGGGGCGGCTTGAAGGGGAGAGTAGCGACTCTTGTTATTCCATAAAAATATTATTTGTTTATTTTTATATTCTATAAAAGAATATAAGGGGCTGAGGCAATTTGTCTCGCGACAACCGACCACAGCAGGACGGTCTAGGCTAACGGGTAAGATTTTCGTACCGAATTGCTCTGCATCAAGGCGGGTGGTCCGGGAATCTGCTTGCGACCCTTCCCGCATTCCTGCCATCCAGGGCTGCGGTCGCTTTCCAATGACAAGAACGATAGCTGAAGGATGTGTTCCAAAACCTTGCGTAGCGTTGCGCGTGAGGAAGCACGGCCGAATCCGCACGTAAGCCGGAAGGGCCGAGAACCTGAAGAGGAGTTGCCATGTTCGGATTGGAGGCTATCGACCTTGCCCGCATCCAGTTCGCGTTCACCGTGTCCTTCCACATCATCTTCCCGGCGATCACCATCGGGTTGGCCAGCTACC
>NZ_KV811260.1:0-272 GCF_001813025.1 Pseudomonas sp. HMSC066A08 | reverse complement strand
TTCCCGGCGATCACCATCGGGTTGGCCAGCTACCTGGCCGTACTGGAAGGCCTCTGGCTGAAAACGAACGAAGAGGTCTACCGCGACCTCTATCATTTCTGGTCGAAGATTTTCGCGGTCAATTTCGGCATGGGCGTGGTGTCCGGGCTGGTCATGGCGTACCAGTTCGGCACCAACTGGAGCCATTTCTCCGACTTCGCCGGGTCCATCACCGGCCCGCTGCTGACCTACGAGGTGCTCACCGCGTTCTTCCTCGAGGCCGGTTTCCTCGG
>NZ_KV811259.1:0-804 GCF_001813025.1 Pseudomonas sp. HMSC066A08 | reverse complement strand
CCCAGCACGATCAGGGTGAGCAGGATCACCATCAGGCGCGGCAGGAAGCTCAGGGTCTGTTCGTTGATCTGGGTGGCGGCCTGGAACATCGCCACCACGAGACCGACCAGCAGGCTCGGAACCACCAGCACGCCGACGATCATCGCCGTCAGCCACAACGCCTCGCGGAACAGGTCGAGTGCCACCTCAGGGGTCATGTCTCTCTCCAGCGCGCCAGTGGCGCGTCAAGCCGGCGTCACCGCTAGACGGTGCCGAAACTGCCCGCCAGCGTCCCGATGATCAGCGCCCAGCCATCCACCAGGACGAACAGCATGATCTTGAACGGCAGGGAAATGATCAGCGGCGACAGCATCATCATGCCCATCGCCATCAGCACGCTGGACACCACCAGGTCGATGATCAGGAACGGGATGAAGATCATGAAGTCGATCTGGAACGCGGTCTTCAGCTCGGACGTGACGAAGGCCGGGACCAGGATGGTCAGCGGCGTCGCCTCCGGGCTGCCGATGTCGGTGCGCTTGGACAGGCGCACGAACAGCTCCAGGTCGGAGGTGCGAGTCTGCGCCAGCATGAACGCCTTCAGCGGTACCTCGGCCTTTTGCAGGGCTTCCTGGGCGGGAATCTGCTCGTTCAGGTAGGGCTGCAGGGCCTGGCTGTTGATCTTGTCGAACACCGGGGCCATGACGAACATGGTCAGGAACAGCGCCAGCCCCACCAGCACCTGGTTCGACGGCGTCGATTGCAGGCCCAGAGCCTGGCGCAGGATGGAGAAGACGATGATGATCCGGGTGAAGCTGGTCATCA
>NZ_KV811258.1:11314-12339 GCF_001813025.1 Pseudomonas sp. HMSC066A08 | reverse complement strand
GCTCGACGGCCTTCAGCGCCGCCGCCATCGCGGCCCCGCCGCTGCCAATGATGGCGATATGCAAACCGGCGCCCTCAAGTGCATCACGGATTTTTGGTTCATCTTTGAAATCACCAACCCGGATCGAGCCTTGATAACCCAATGCGGCGATGGCGGCCAGCAGTTGGTTGTGGCTCACGGCGGTGTCTGCCATGACTTGCGCGCGGCTTTCTGGATAGGACACCACAGCGGCATTCACGCCGGGAATCTTTTCCAAAGCATCTTTGACATGGGTGGCGCAGGATGTGCAGGTCATGCCATTCACGGTGATTTCGGTCATTTTTTTACTCCATTGAATTTCGGGGTGCAGCAGGCATCGGCTTGGCGTTTTCGTTGGATGGCGTAGATGGTCAAGCCGATGAAAATCGCCAGCGCAGGCAGCAGCACATAGTCCAGATAGCCGGTCAGCGCGGACAAGCCGACCACACCGAGCAAAATGACCAGAACAGGGGTGAAGCAACACAGCGCCACGAGGGTTGTGCCAATGATGCTGACCCGCAGCAGTGTCTTCGGGTCTTTCATGATCAGTTCTTGACTGATGATGGGTAGCCCGCATCCTCGGTAGCCTTGGTCAGTTTCTGCACGCTGGTCTTGGCATCATCGAAGGTGACCACCGCTTCGCGCGTCTCGAAGGTCACGTCAACTTTACTGACGCCATCGACCTTGGAAATCGCCTTCTTGACAGTGATCGGACAGGCCGAGCAGGTCATGCCCGGTACGGACAGCGTAACGGTCTGGGTGGCGGCCCACACGGGGGCAACAACGGCAGCGAGGGCAAGGGCGGAAAGCAGCTTTTTCATGGTGAACTCCTGTGATCAATAGAAAAATGGCACGACGTAGGGAAATCCGAGCGCGACCAAAACCAGCACGGCCACGCCCCAGAAAATGAGCTTGTAAGTAGCTCGCACTTGGGGAATCGCGCAAACCTCACCCGGTTTGCAGGCGGCTGACGGCCGGTAGATGCGCCGCCAGGCGAAGAACAACGC
>NZ_KV811258.1:1100-11214 GCF_001813025.1 Pseudomonas sp. HMSC066A08 | reverse complement strand
GCCCGAGGCAGCAAGCCGAGGCGAGGATGGCGGCCAGCCCGCCAGTGAAGAGCGCGCCGCGCCCGTTTTGAGGTTCAGACATACGTTTGTCCTTTCGAATCTGAATTGGATAGCTTAAGCTTACTTCCGTAGTTATGTACGGAGTCAAGCGATATGGAAAACAATTTGGAGAACCTGACCATTGGCGTTTTCGCCAGGACGGCCGGGGTCAATGTGGAGACCATCCGGTTCTATCAGCGCAAGGGCTTGCTCCCGGAACCGGACAAGCCTTACGGCAGCATTCGCCGCTATGGCGAGACGGATGTAACGCGGGTGCGCTTCGTGAAATCAGCCCAGCGGCTGGGCTTCAGCCTGGATGAGATCGCCGAGCTGCTGCGGCTGGAGGATGGCACCCATTGCGAGGAAGCCAGCAGTCTGGCCGAGCACAAGCTCAAGGACGTGCGCGAGAAAATGGCTGACCTGGCGCGCATGGAGGCCGTGCTGTCTGATTTGGTGTGCGCCTGCCATGCGCGGAAGGGGAACGTTTCCTGCCCGCTGATTGCGTCACTGCAAGGGAAGAAAGAACCGCGCAGTGCGGACGCGGTGTAGCCCGAGGGAACTACGCCTTAGCGTGCTTTATTTTCCGTTTTCTGAGGCGACTCCTTCATCGACCTATGTAAAACGACTCCTTTATCGAAATAGTGCACTCATCGCTCTCCACGGCGATCCCTTCATCGCGAATTGCACCGCCCAAGACGATCTGCACTGAAATCAATACTTTCTGATGCCTCTTGATTAGAGATGCCAGCCATAATCATCTCATCGCCAACGCATACGGCGTTCGGCAGCCAACACACTCTCACTCACTACTGGAAGCTCAGACATGAAAACCATAGGCATTGAAAACTCGAAGTCCAGCGTACAGGCCCACTTAACGCTTGGAACCAAAACTATGGGGCTAGGTATCTATGGCGCGTACTTGGCTCTCGCTATTATTTACTTCTGGTTCGGCGGCATGAAATTTACCCACTACGAGGCCGAGGGCCTGGTTCCACTGGTGAGCAACAGCCCGCTTTTGGGATGGGTGTATAGCATTTTTTCGGTCGACATGTTCTCCAGCCTGCTCGGCATACTAGAGATTTCGATCGGCACTCTGATCGCAGGCCGCATGCTGTCGCCCAAACTATCCGTGGTAGGAGGCGCTCTGTCTGCAGGCCTGTTCTTCACAACCCTTAGCTTTATGTTTTCCACTCCGGGCGTCATTGAGCCTAGTTTAGGGTTTCCGGCGATTTCCGTTGCGCCAGGTCAGTTTCTGCTTAAAGACTTAGGGTTGCTTGCTGTTTCGATATTTGTGGCAGGCCATTCGCTGGTTGAACTGGAAAAACGTAAAATTAATGCATAATTTTTTCAATGGCTTAAGGCAGTAATGCCTTAGGCCTTTTTGCCATCATTTTCCCCCGCCAGATCTTTCAACCAGTCACGAGGGCTCAACCCCGTCTTGCGTCTAAATGCGCGAGACAGCGCCGAAGGACTTTCGTAGCCGACTTGAGCTGCAATCAGCGTAATCGAGCGCCCTTCTCGCATCAGCTTCTGAGCCAGGCTAACTCGCCAACTCAACAAATAATCAGCAGGCGTCTGTCCGATGACACTCTTGAAATGCACGGCATACGCAGCGCGTGACATATTTGACTCACTGGCCAGCTCTGCTATTGACCAGGCATGTTCCGGGGAGTTGTGCATCTGTAAAAGCGATCGGGCAAGCCGCATGTCGGCCAGTCCAGCCATCATTCCGGTGCGCAACTGGTGATGATCGAGCAGGTAACGGAGCAACAGAATGATTAGGAGCTCAAATAAGCGCTCAAGCGCGGCTTCCCTTCCACAATGCACATTTGCCGCCTCGGCAAACATCCACTCCAACGTGTCTGCCAGCATGGGCAGATCATCGAGTGCGAGCACCAAACAGTCCGGTAATGAAGCCGACAAAGGATTATCAATTCCGCCCTCAAACTCCATGGAAGCACACAACAACTTTGCGCCATCGGACTCACCCGCAAACAATTGATGCTTGGCGGGGCGTGGCATAAAAATCAAGCTAGGGCGAGTGAGCTGCAAATCCTTGCGATCGGGACCAAGCAACGTCACGCTGCCGGCCTGAAGCAGATGGATATAACCTCGCCGCTCGGCGCCATCGTAAGATGCAGAGCCGCATAGGTCGCCGTCATAGAACAGATTGGCCCGCACGCCGAACCGCGAGAGCAAATTAGACAAACGATCCATTGGCCGATCCTTGACGAGTCAGAACGCACAGACCATACCATCTGCGTTGTCGTTCAGTGCCTGTAGCGAACATGCCGGCGTAAATCAGCCAACGGATAAAGTGATCACTGAGCAGCTCAGCCTCCCTTTCCAGTTCGGCTGTTAAAAAAACAACACCGTTGTTTGAAAGCACCAGCAAATCAAGTGCTCACTCTTCTATTTTACGGGGTTGTACGCCGGAATCCCAGAAATTTCCGTCAGCCCAGCTCCAGTCCCGCCACGAGCGCATCCAGGTCGATGAACTTGCCGTCAGTCTGGAAGGTGTAATGCCCGTTCAGCAGGATGTGCCGCCAGGCCGCTGGCGACATCTGCGTGATCAACGCCAGCGCCTTGGCATTGCCAGCTGCCTCGTACTTCGTCAGCAGCAGGGACAGGATCGCCGAGTTGTAGAAGATGATCGCGTTGCCGATCAGCCTGGCGCACTGGTTGCTGATCTCGATTTCGATGTCGGTGCGGCCGGTCAATTCCTTCTTCCCACCGACTTGGGCGATGGTCGAGCGTAGCTGGTGATAGGACTCAATGCGGTTCTGCGAGCGGTGAACATTACGCTCCAGTTGCGGGTCGCGCAGGTAGCGCAGTGTGTAGATACTGCGGATGAGCTTGTCGAACTCGAAGATTGCGCGCCGCGTCGGGTTCGGCGCCGTATAGGTGCACAGCTTGCGGATCAGCGTGCCCTGCGTCATTTCCTTCAGGCCCAGTGTGGCGACGATTCGGTCGATGTTCGCCTTCTCACCGACGATGAGTTGCCGGTCGATCTGGCCAGCCGGCCGGATCAGGCATTTCTCGTACAATGCCAGATCATCGGCGCAATACAGCTCCTGCAACTGGTCGTCGAGGTCGGTGAAGCGCGGCTCGAAACGAAGTCCGAACCAGTGCAGGATGGCGAAGTTGGCCTTGTTGATGCTGTGCATGTCGCCGGTGATCGCGCTCGGCACGATGTCCGACGTGTTGCGGTACCAGATGTCGAACACGTGGTGAGCCTCGTACTCGTGTGCGCCTATCAGGTAGCCGTTCAACGGCACGTGATTGCACAGCAGCGTGTAGGCGACGACGCCCTTGCCGCGGCCGAAATATTTGCGCGAGTAGCGCGCCTTCACAGTTGGTCGCTCGACGCCGAATTTCTGCCCATCAACGGCACCGTACAACGAATCGAGGTCGAACGAGTAATGCGGGAAGATCGGCAGTGCGGCGATGGCGTTGCTGATGCAATCGTTGGCCACATGTAGCGTCGCCTGGCGCAGGTACTGCTGGTAGGTACTCTCCAGGACGTGGTACGGGATGTCGCTGGTACGTGCCATAACCTGGTTGCCGTGGTTCATGGCTTGGGCAATGATCACCGCCATCAGACTGTCGGCGTCGGCTACCTTCTTCGCATAGCGTGGCTGCAATGGTGTCAGCGCCGACAGGAACTGGCACTGGCCGTTGACGAAGCGAAACACGTCGGCGACATCGCAGTATGGCAGTTGCTCGTAGAGAGCTTGCTCGCGCGCCTTCTGGTTCTCCCCCTTGGGCTTGCGCCAGGTCAGTCTCTGCGTGTCCTTGTCGTATTCCAGGTGCGTCAGCTTGCCCTGTTTCAGCTCGCGATTGAACGCCACCCATTGCGCACGCAACTCGGTCGCCAGTGCATCGAGCTGGGCACTGACCGGCTGCCGCAGGAAGGGGATGTCCATCTGCGCGAGCACGGCGGCTTTCTCGTCCATCGAAACCAACTCGTCGGACAAATGCCGGTGCTGCAAGCTATCGTCAATGTAGAGCTCGCCCGCCTGGAAGCGTTTCCTGACCTGACGGTAAAGCCAGAATTCGTAACGATCGGCATGCAGGCCTGTCGGCGTGCCTTCGGCATCGAACATCAGCAGGTACGGACGCAAGCGTTTCGGCAGCGTTGCCGCCGGACATTCGTCGAGTGGCCGTTGTGATAGGCGCTGCTGCTTGGCGAACACGCTCTTGGCCCAAGTCAGCGCCGCGAGCCATGGGTTATCGGGGGCCGTGCCGGCGAAGTCGAGCGCGACGTACAGCGGCCGTAGATGGCGTCGAATGCGTTCGGCCAGGCCGTCCACCGCCTGCCAGTGCAGCGCCAGTTTGTTCAGTGGCTTGACGCTCATGCGCTGCGCCGTGTTTTGCAGCAATTCCCTGGACATGATTTTGTAGGCGCGTTGGCGCACCTCGCCGAACGGCGTCGGATCGGCCACGCTGTCGTCCACGTACAGCGACAGCAGGCGGCCAACCTGCGGCGTTTCCTGATGGCGTCGCAGCTGTTCGGCGACAAAGGACTGTTTCGCACCCGTGCGGCTCTCGTCCTCAAGTTTTTTCATGTGGAAGGCCATCGCGTCGACCAGGTTGTCGGTGAGCTGCCGGTAACGTACCCAGGCATAGCACAGCAGGTAGAGCCGGGTCTGCTCCGCCTTCAGGTGGCGCAGGTCATGGACGGTATAGAAGTTCGCCAGGCTCGCGTAGTACAGCAGGTTCTGCTGCGAGATGCCGAGCTTGGGCAGCAGCGCCTTGGCGATCCCGTGCAAGGACTTCAGCGTGGCGCGCTTCTCGCGCTCCCCTGCCATCTGACGCCAGCCGAAATCTTTAGCGTCCTGCTTGAGCGCTGCCAGTTGAGACAGGGTGTCGTCACGCACCAGGAGCTGGCCCAGCGCAGCTTTGGCCGATTCGTCCAACACTTCTGCCAGCAAGCCGCCCAAGCGCCTGCGTTCGGTGGACAGGGCTTCACTGACCAGCTCTTGTAAGGTGGTGTGGCCGGGCCGGATGATTTTGTGCTCGCTGAGCCAAACGATCAGTTCGGCGGCCACGAATCCTGGCATTACGTCGCGCCGCACGATCTGTTCAGCCTGCTGTGCCAGTTGCGGCAGGAAGCTAGCCGCCCACGACCGGTAGCCGAACAGTTCGGCGATCTGACCCCTCTGGCTGTAGTGCTCATGCTTGGTGATCGCCTTGCGTTCGAACGCTTCGCCGTGGAAATAGCGACTCAGCACGAAGGCGCAATCGTCCTCGACCTCATGCCAATCGAAGCGGAAGAAAGCATGCTTGGCCTTGAAGTAGCCGATCTGCAAGACGCAATAGACTTGGGCCTGCAGGCTAGGCCGGCTGCTGGCGAACGCCAGTTCAGATTCGGCCAACGCCAGGTATTCCAGCCGCTGAGCATCGTCGAAGTCCGGTAGGCCGTACAAGGCTTCCTGCTCTGCGTCAGAAAAGACGGTGAGTAGCTTATTCTTGTTGCTCATCGACCGTCCTTCCCGCACCACGCCAACCTGCTCGCGTCAATGTTTCGATCAACGTAGTGCGCTTGACATTGAAGTTGCGGCACACCGCCGCCTTAGACATGCCGCCATCGAGCGCGGCGACGATGGCGTCCAGCTTCTCACCAGTGATCGCCTGCGGCCGGCCGCCGATCCGGCCGCGTTTGCGTGCGGCGGCCAAGCCCGCGACGACGCGCTCCTGAATCAAGGCGCGCTCGTACTGCGCGAGCGCACCGAACACCTGGAACAGGAATTCGCCCGAGGGCGTCGTAGTGTCCAGGTTCTCTGTCAGCGAGCGGAACGCCACCCGCTTGTCCTTGAGCGAAGTCACAATGGCGAGCAGGTGCGACAGCGAGCGACCGAGCCGGTCGAGTTTCCACACCACCAGCACATCGCCGGCTCGAACGAACTCAAGCGCCCGCGCCAAGCCGGCACGGTCATCCTTCGCGCCAGAGGCACGATCCTCAAACAGGTGACGCGGATCGACGCCGGCGGCGAGCAGCGCGTCGCGCTGCAAGTCCGTGCTCTGGCGGTCGGAGTCCGACGACACGCGCATGTAGCCAACCAACATAGGCGGATAACCATCAAAAACAGGTTTCCGCATAATAGTGAATAGCGATAGAGTTTTCCGTACATTTTTGAGGGGGTGTTGCACAGGTAGCACAGCGGCGGCTGACAGCCTGTCGCAAAACAAATGTTTTACGACACCTCCTTGAGGTTGCCGCGTTTACATCATTACCTGAACAGGTATAAAATTCCGTCATGACAAACAAAGAAAAACCGCTCGAATGGATCGCGAGCAGCCACAAGGATTTGATGGCGTTGCCGTCCGACGTGCGTCGCCGTTTCGGTTACGCGCTCTCGTTGGCGCAGATAGGCGATCAGGATGACGCAGCAAAGGTGCTCAAGGGGTTCGGTGGTGCCGGCGTGCTGGAGGTCGTCGAAGACGATGCCGGCGGCACCTATCGAGCGGTATACACGGTCAAGTTTGCGGAAGCGGTGTTCGTCCTGCACTGCTTCCAGAAGAAGAGCAAGAGCGGAATCGCCACGCCAAAGGCCGACATGGACATCATCCGCGCTCGGCTGAAGGTGGCCGAGGTATTGGCACAGGAGCTACGAAATGCAAAAACGAATCATTGAAGGCGTCGAGGTTCAGCGCAGCTCGGGCAACGTCTTTGCCGACCTTGGACTGCCTGACGCTGAAAAGCTCAAGATCAAGACCGGCCTGGTGGTCGAGATCAGGAGGGCCATGCGCGCCCTTGGGCTGACTCAACAAGCGGCGGCCAAACGCATGGGCATCCCGCAACCGAAGGTGTCGGGCATGATGCGCGGCGACTTCACCAATCTATCCGAACGCAAGCTGATGGATTGTCTGAATCGCCTCGGCTACGACATCGAAATCAAGGTACGGCCAGCAGCCGAGCCGATCGGGCATCTAACGCTCGCAACCGCTTAATCGGAGCTCTCCTGATTCTTGCCATTGAGCGGCAAGCGAGCGCTCAACCTTCCTTGGCCGAACGTGTTTCGAGGCCCAAAACTCGTGCCATACTTGGCCTCATGCGGTTGAATTTCCTATCCGTAAAGTCCTATTTCACCACAGCGCCAGCAGACTGCCCAGCAAGCGATGTCGCAGCCCGGCTGGATGCTGGCGGCTGTCTGTGTCTGAGGGAGCTCACAGCGTCATCAATCGGTGACAGCTCTACCCTGTAGCGACTTGCCAGCACGATACGGGGGTGATTCACTAACCGGCATTGCATACCGCCACAATAGCGGCGTCAGTCATAACCTGCGCGCTTCGTGGCTCCGCAAAACCCTGCTGTTTCAGCGGAGCCTTGAGCTTCCCACCTCGACCCGAGAACACCTGCCATGACCGATTCCCAGCAATGCATCACCCTGTGGGGCACGCCGCACTCCCTGTATACCGGCAAGATTCGCTCGTATCTGATCAAGAAAGGCATCAGCTTCCGCGAGCGCATGCCGGCTGAGCCGGCGTTTCAGCAGCGAGTCGTACCGGTGGTTGGTGCCGTGGTAGTACCCATTCTGGAGCTGGCCGATGGCACCATCGTGCAGGATACCAGCGACATGATCGACCATCTGGAGCAAGCCTTTCCCGCACGCCCGATGCTGCCGACCTCGCCGGTTCAGCGGGTAACCGCACTGCTGCTGGACGGCTTTGGTTCCGAGGGCCTGCTGGCCGCCGCCATGCACTATCGCTGGTCCTACCGCGCCGAGCAGGAACAATTCCTGCGCGCCGAATTCGGCCGCAGCGTGCACGCCGGCAACAACCGTGATGAGCGTCTGGCTGCAGGCGCGCAGATGATGAGCTACTTCAATTCCTTTCTGCCTTTCCTCGGTGTGACTCCGCAAAGCATCCCGGCACATGAGGCCGCCTATGAGGCGCTGCTGGATGCGCTGGACATTCACTTTCTCAGCCATCCGTACCTGCTCGGTGGTCACCCGAGCATTGCCGACTTCGGCTTTATGGCCCCGCTGTTTGCTCACCTCGGCCGCGACCCCTACCCGTCCGCGCTGATGAAAAATCGTGCACCGAATGTCTTCCGCTGGACCGAACGCATGAACCTTGCCGGTATCGGCGATGTCGAGTTTCCCGACCGTGCTGAAGCCTGGCTGCCCGACGATGCGCTTCCGGCCACCCTGGAGCCGGTTCTGGCGCTGCTGTTCAAGGACTGGGGCACTCTGCTGGCGGCGGATGCCGGGGCATTCAATGCCTGGAGCCAGGGACTGCCTGCAGGCACTCCGACGCATATAGCCCAGGAGCGCAAGATTCATCCCACCGTCGGCATGGTCGAGTATCAGTGGCGTGGCTGCAAAATCCAGCGCGCCAGTGCGCCACACGGTCTGTGGCTATTCGCCAAAGCCCAGGCAGCGGCCAACGGTCTGTCCGGTGCGGCGCAGCAGCGTGTAGCCGAACTGCTCAAGCGTACCGGCGGTGAGCCGGTCATGGCCTTGCAGCTGGCCCGGCAGATGAAGCGGGAGAACTACAACCTCGTCCTGCAATAGCCTTGCAGCCAGCCGGGCAATCACAAACCTGCGTCATGCAGGAGGATATTGCGCCAGGCGCTGGCCACAGCGGGTATCTGAGTAACCCCCGGCACTTCAAGGGTTCAGCGGAACGCCTGCATGCTATGTTCGCGCACTGGCCGGGGCCAGTTGAATGTTGCGGGCAGCGCGCGTGGAGGGTGGCCTCGGCGCGTAGCGACAGCCCGCCAAGGCCAACTTCCCTGTACCGGCTTACTGCCCATCCTGCATCCACGAATTACCGCGGTAGGTTGGGTTGAGCCACGCGAAGCCCAACAGGTATCAATGCACCGCTTTGTCGGGCTTCGCCGCAAGGCGGCTCAACCCAACCTACAATACGGACTTATTGACTCGGCATCATGCATCCATGAATTACCGGTAGATTGGGTTGAGCCACGCGAAGCCCAACAGGTATCAATGCACCGCTTACACCCCCAAGCCCTTCGTGCGCAAAGCGTTTGCCAAGGTGAGCAAGGTGTTCACCGACAAGGCATCGGGCAAGGACACCCAGCGCCCCCAGCTCGAAGCGCTGCTGAGCTTCGTCCGCGAAGGCGATACAGTGGTGGTGCACAGCATGGATCGGCTGGCCCGCAACCTCGATGACCTGCGTCGCTTGGTACAGAAGCTGACTCAGCGCGGCGTGCGCATCGAGTTCCTGAAGGAGGGCCTGGTGTTCACTGGCGAGGACTCGCCGATGGCCAACCTGATGCTGTCGGTGATGGGGGCCTTCGCTGAGTTCGAGCGCGCCCTGATCCGCGAGCGGCAGCGTGAGGGCATCGCCTTGGCCAAGCAGCGTGGCGCGTACCGGGGCCGCAAGAAAGCCCTGTCCGATGAGCAGGCTGCTACCCTGCGGCAGCGAGCGACGGCCGGCGAGCCCAAGGCGCAGCTTGCCCGCGAGTTCAACATCAGCCGGGAAACCCTCTACCAGTACCTCCGCACGGACGACTGACACATGCCGCGTCGCTTGATCCTCTCGGCCACGGAGCGGGACACCCTGCTTGCGCTGCCGGAAAGCCAGGATGACCTGATCCGCTACTACACCTTCAACGACTCCGACCTGTCGCTGATCCGCCAGCGACGCGGCGACGCCAACCGCCTCGGCTTCGCCGTGCAGCTCTGCCTGCTGCGCTACCCCGGTTACGCGCTGGGAACCGACAGCGAGCTGCCCGAGCCGGTCATCCTGTGGGTGGCGAAGCAAGTCCAGGCCGAGCCGGCGAGCTGGGCAAAGTACGGCGAGCGCGACGTGACCCGTCGCGAGCATGCCCAGGAACTGCGCACCGACCTGCAACTGGCCCCGTTCGGCCTGTCCGACTTCCGCGCCCTGGTGCGCGAGCTAACCGAGCTGGCCCAGCAGACCGACAAAGGCTTGCTGCTGGCCGGTCAGGCCCTGGAGAGCCTACGGCAGAAACGACGCATCCTGCCGGCGCTGAGCGTGATTGACCGGGCCTGCTCGGAAGCCATTGCGCGAGCCAATCGGCGGGTCTACCGCGCCCTGGTCGAACCACTCACGGACTCGCATCGGGCCAAGCTGGACGAGC
>NZ_KV811258.1:338-1000 GCF_001813025.1 Pseudomonas sp. HMSC066A08 | reverse complement strand
CTGCGCCAGGCACCGCTGAAACCCAACTCTCGGCACATGCTGGAACACATCGAGCGGCTGAAGACATTTCAGTTGGTGGACTTGCCCGAAGGCCTGGGCCGGCACATCCACCAGAACCGCCTGCTCAAGCTGGCCCGCGAGGGTGGGCAGATGACGCCCAAAGACCTCGGTAAGTTCGAGCCGCAGCGCCGCTACGCGACCCTGGCCGCCGTGGTGCTGGAGAGCACCGCGACCGTGATCGATGAGCTGGTCGATCTGCATGACCGCATCCTGGTCAAGCTGTTCAGCGGCGCGAAGCACAAGCATCAGCAGCAGTTCCAGAAGCAGGGCAAGGCGATCAACGACAAGGTGCGCCTGTACTCCAGGATCGGCCAGGCGCTGCTGGAAGCGAAGGAAAGCGGCAGCGACCCCTATGCCGCCATCGAGGCGGTGATTCCCTGGGACGAGTTCACCGAGAGCGTCAGCGAGGCCGAGCTGCTGGCCGGGCCGGAAGGCTTCGACCACCTGCACCTGGTCGGCGAGAACTTCGCCACCCTGCGCCGTTACACGCCGGCCTTGCTGGAGGTGCTGGAACTGCGCGCCGCGCCGGCCGCGCAAGGCGTGCTGGCAGCCGTGCAGACCCTGCGTGAGATGAACGCCGACAACCTGCGCAAGGTGCCGGC
>NZ_KV811258.1:0-238 GCF_001813025.1 Pseudomonas sp. HMSC066A08 | reverse complement strand
GCCGCTGGTGATCACCCCGGAAGGCCTCGACCGGAAATTCTACGAAATCTGCGCCCTGTCCGAGCTGAAGAACGCCCTGCGCTCCGGCGACATCTGGGTCAAGGGCTCGCGGCAGTTCCGCGACTTCGACGACTACCTGCTGCCGGCCGAGAAGTTCGCCGCACTCAAGCGCGAGCAGGCCCTGCCCCTGGCGATCAACCCGAACAGCGACCAGTACCTGGAAGAGCGTTTGCAGCTG
>NZ_KV811257.1:0-13210 GCF_001813025.1 Pseudomonas sp. HMSC066A08 | reverse complement strand
TATTCGCCCTACCCCCCAATTGCCGTAGGGCGAACAACGCCGCCGGCGTTATCCGCCGATACAGCGCGCGATACCGGCAAGCATTCAGCGCGCCCCGGCGAGCGAGCGGCAGAGTTTCTCGGTCGCCGCCAGCATGGCGAAGCTCGGCCGCTCGAGGTTCTTGTCTTCGATCCGGTACAGCTGTCCGCGCCGCGTCGCCGCCAGCGCCGGCCATTTCCGCCAGAGTTCGAGCTGGGCGTGACTGCCGGCGACGATGGCCGCCGGATCGCGCGCCAGAACCGCCTCGACGCTGACCTGCGGCGCCGGCTGCGGCAGATCGTCGAACAGGTTCTCGGCGCCGCAGACGCGCAGCGCATCGCTGATCACCTGGCGTCCGCCAATGGTGTACAGCGGCCGGTCCCAGACCTGGTAGAACACTTTCAGCGGCTTGTCCCGCCGGTAGCGCTCGGCCAGGCGCCGCATGCCTTCGCGGAACCTGGCCGACAACCGCTGGCCGGCCTCGGCCTCGCCCACTGCCTCGCCCAGCGCAGCCAGTTGCAGGGCCAGTTCGTCGAGGCTGTGCGGTTCGGCGATGAAGAGGGCGATGCCGAAGTCCCGCAGGCGCTGCAACTGCGCCTCGGGCACGCTGCCGGGCCAGACCAGGATCAGATCGGGCTGTAGCTCCAGCAGGCGTTCGAGGTTGACCTGGCCATAGCGGCCGACGGAAGGCAGGTCGCCAATCGCCGCCGGACGCTCGCCGCCATCCAGCACGCCGACCAGGCGGCGCGCGGCGCCGAGTTCGAGGACGCTGTCGGTCAGCGAAGGCGCCAGGCTGACCACTCGCTGCGCCGCCCCGGCGGAAAGGCTGAGGAGCAGGCAGGCGAGCAGCCAGAACGAGCGCATCAACCGAGTTGACGCGGAATACGGTAGAGCCAGAACAGCACCAGGCTGGTGACCCCGAGCAGGATCAGCGCAACGCCGTTGAGCCCGGCGAACACGCCCGGCACGGCGATCCAGGCCGGCAGGCTGGCGCCGAACAGGGCCTTGCGGCGCACCTGCGCCAGGCGGGTCCAGGCGGCGGCTTCCTCCGCCGTATCCAGCGCTTTCTGGGTGGCGATCAGACCACGCTTGTAGGCACCGAACAGCGGCAGGTTGACGAACATCGACAGCAGCGCGGCGATGAACAGCGGCATCGCCAGGCCATGGGGAAGGGGTTGCAGGTCGCCGAAGAAGAACTCGACCAGGATCAACGGCAACAGCGCCAACGCCAGTTGCAACCACCAGGCGCGTCCCAGCGCGCCGCGGGCTTGCTGGCGACTCACGTGGTTTCCGCCTCGCCCTGGTGCAGGCTGCCGAGCATATGCCCGAGCTTGCCGGCCTTGGTCGCCAGGTAGCGCCTGTTGTGCTTGTTCAGGCCCTTTTGCAGCGGCACGCGCTCCGCCACGGTGATGGCGTAGCTTTCCAGCGCCTTGACCTTGCGCGGATTGTTGGTCATCAGGCGCAGGGAGGAGACGCCCAGGTGCGCGAGCATCGGCTGGCACATGGCGTAGTCGCGCTGGTCGGCGCCGAAACCCAGTTGCAGGTTCGCCTCGACGGTGTCGGCGCCGCCATCCTGCAATTCATAGGCACGGATCTTGTTCAGCAAGCCGATGCCGCGACCTTCCTGGCGCAGGTAGAGGAGCACGCCGCGGCCCTCCTCGGCGATGGCGGCAAGCGCGCCTTCCAGCTGGAAACCGCAATCGCAGCGCAGGCTGAACAGCGCGTCGCCGGTCAGGCATTCGGAATGCAGGCGGCCAAGCACCGGCGCGCCATCGGCGACGTCGCCCATGCTCAGGGCTACATGTTCCTTGCCGCTCTCCTCGTCGAGGAAACCATGCATGGTGAATTCGCCGAAGGGAGTCGGCAGTTTGGAGGCGGCGACGAACACGACGGACACCGGGGAACTCCTAGGGAAACGGAAGTCCGCCATTGTACCAGCAGCGTCCGGCGCCCGGTCAGCTCGAAATGCCGCAAATACCTATCGAGATGGACGATGAATAGAACCCCGGGTTATGAGCGAGCAACATTCAATGCTTGGCCTCGATAAGCAGCATCCCCTGCTCCTCGCGCCAGCGCACCCGGTTGAGGAAACTCATGCCGAGCAGGGCTTCGGTCGGATAGCCACCCTCGATCACCGCGGCCTCGACACCCAGCAACTCGATACCGCCGACCTTCACGCGGTCCAGGGTCACCCGCCAGCCGCGCGAGGTTCCGCTGGCGGTGGAGGCGACCATCGGCCTGCCGTCCACCCGGTAATCGATACCCAGGCGGCGCGCCTCGTTCTCGTTCATGGCGATGCTGGTGGCGCCGGTATCCACCAGGAACTGCATGTTCTGCCCGTTCACCGAGCCGGCCACCCAATAGTGCCCGCCGGTGCCGCGGGCGATGCTGAAGCTTTGCCGCTGCGGCGCCGAATAGCCCGCCTCGTTGTATTCGCGGCTCAGTTCATAGGTACGCTCGACGCCGTCGATCCGCAGTACCGCCTTGCGACTGTCGGCACTGACCACCTGGACACCCTGCGGGCCGGTCTGGCCGACCCTGACCAGCTTGCGCTGGCCATCGACGTTGAGTACCGCCGCGCCGGGGAACAGGCCGACCACGAACACCTGGGGCGCGGCCAGCGAGGGCAGCGCGAGAACGCTGGAAAACAGGGCGACGCACAGGCGCAGCATGATCACTCCTTGGGTGGCAGGATTGCCTTCAACGGCGCATAGGGCCAGTTCCAGCGGGCAAAGATCCGCTCCAGCTCGCCGCTGGCATGCAGCTGCCGCATGCGCCGGTCGAACAGGGCCAGCAGCTCGCGTCCCCTGGGGGAGTCGGAAAAGCCAAGATACAGCGGCAGGCGCGTGACGTCGGTGATGCGGTACTCAGCCGCCAGCGCTCCGGCCCCTGCAAGCATTTCCTCCAGTTCCGGACGCGAATCGATGAAATAGTCGACCCGGTGGTTGAGCAGCATCGGCAGCGCCGAGGTGCGGCGCTGCAACTCGCTGTGCGGGGTCAGGGTGGGGAAATAGCGGGCGAAGGCGTAGCCACGCATCCATGACAGGCGGAACCGGCTCAGGCCTTCCAGTGGCGGCGGCGGATTGTCTTTCAGGGAAAGCACGGCGATCGGATCGACGTCATAGGGCCAGCGAGGGTAAAGCGCTTCGTCGACTTCCCCGCGGTAGGCGCCGACCCAGGCGTCGGCCTCGCCGCGCAGGACCAGGCCGACCGCCCGGGTATAGGGCTCGTTGGCGATCCGCAGGCGTACCCCGGCCGGCTCGTAGACGGCCCGCAGCAGGTCCCAGGCCACCCCGCGACCGTCCTCCTGGGTGTAGCGCGTCCAGGTTTCGCTGACCACGCGGATCTCGCCCACGGAGGGGGCGGTGGAAGCGACGCCGGGCAGCAGCCACAGGCAGCAGAACAGGACGAGCAGACGCATGGGAGGCCTCAGACCAGCCAGTGTACCCATCCCCAGACTAGACCCTGCATGACCAGCCAGGCGAATACCCCGGCCAGGACGTCGTCGAGCATGATCCCGACGCCGCCGTGCACGTTGCGGTCCACCCAACTGATCGGCCAGGGCTTGAGAATATCCACGATGCGGAACACGACAAAGCCGATCAGCAGCCACCACCAGCCCTCCGGCACCAGCCAGAGGGTTATCCACATGCCGACCATCTCGTCCCAGACGATGCCTTCGTGGTCGTGCACGCGCAGGTCGTCGGCGACCTTGCCGCACAGCCAGAAGCCGAACAGCATGGTCACTCCCAGCATCAGCCAGTAGCCCCAGTCCGGCAGCATCTGCCACAGCGGGATGAACGGGATGGCCACCAGCGACCCCCAGGTGCCCGGCGCCTTGGGCAGGGTGCCGGAGCCGAAGCCGAAGGCGAGGAAATGCCAGGGGTTGCGCCAGACCGACGGCGGCACCGGCTGCGCCGGCGCCTGATCAGGATGCTCAGTCACGTTGGGTTCCGAAATGTTGGTAACCGGCCGCGGCCGGTATGAGTTCCTTTCCGTCGGCGTCGAGCAGGTGCACCCCCTGTCCCGCCTCGACCCGGCCGATGACGGCCATGGCCGGCCACGCGGCGCGAATCTCGCCAAGGTACTCAGGCGGCAGGGTGAAGGCCAGCACGTAGTCGTCGCCGGCGGCCAGTTGCTGGCGCAAGGCTTCCTCGCCGGCGAGCAGGCCGCTCAACGCGGCGCTTGCCTGCAAGCGCTGGCATTCGACCAGCAGGGCGACGCCGGAAGCGCGGGCGATATGTCCGCAGTCGGCGAGCAGCCCGTCGGAGATGTCCAGGGCGGCGCTGGCCTTGCCGCGCAGGGCGAGGCCCAGACCGAATTGCGGGGCCGGCGTCCAGTAGCGCGCCAGCAGCGGTTCGGCCACCTCGGCGGGCGCCGATCTTCGCTCCAGCACCAGTTCCAGCGCCGCTCCAGCCTCGCCGAGCGGGCCCCCGACGCAGAGCAGGTCGCCCGGGCGCGCACCGGCGCGGGTCAGCGCCTGGCCGGCCGGCACCCTGCCGAATACGGTGAGGGTCATGCTCAGCGGGCCGCGCGTGGTGTCGCCGCCGACCAGGGCCAGGCCGCACTGCCGGGCCATGGCGTCGAGGCCGCGGGCGAAGCCCTGCAACCACTCGGGGTCGGCCTGCGGCAAGGTCAGGGCCAGGGTGAAGGCCAGGGGCGCGGCGCCCATCGCCGCCAGGTCGCTGGCGGAGACCGCCAGGGCGCGCTGGGCAAGAAGGAAAGGGTCGCAACCGGAGGGAAAATGCACGCCTTCCACCAGGGTATCGGTGGAGACCGCCAGCTGTTCGCCGGCTGGCGGCGCCAGCAGCGCGCAGTCGTCGCCGATGCCGAGGGCCACGTCCGCCGCCGGCGCCGCGCAGGCGGCCGCGGCGAAGAAGCGGCGGATCAGCTCGAACTCACCCATGACGCCGCCGGCGCTGGATCAGCGCTTGCCGCCGCGCAGCTCGGCGGCGCGCAGGCGCGGCGCCAGCTTGTCGAGCACACCGTTGACGAACTTGTGGCCGTCGGTGGCGCCGAAGGTCTTGGCCAGCTCGATGCCCTCGTTGATCACTACCTTGTAGGGCACGTCGATGCGGTTGCGCAGCTCGTAGGTGGACAGCCGCAGGATGGCCAGCTCGACCGGGTCGATCTCGGCCAGCGGGCGGTCCAGGCAGGGCTCGAAGGTGGAGTCCAGCTCGCTCTTCTGTCGCGGCACGCCGTGCAGGATCTCGTGGAAGTAGGCGCCGTCGACCTCGGAGAAGTCGTTGTCGGTACGGAACTGCGCCTCGATCTCGTGCAGGGGCTGGCCGGCGATCTGCCAGGAGTACAGGGCCTGGACGGCCAGGCTGCGGGCCTTGCGGCGAGCGGCGGTCTTGCCTTTCGGCGGCTTGGCTGCCGGGTTGCCGCTGTCTTGATTGCTCACTTGGCCTCCAACTGCGCCAGCAGGCTGACCATTTCCAGGGCAGACAGCGCGGCTTCGGCGCCCTTGTTGCCGGCCTTGGTGCCGGAGCGCTCGATGGCCTGCTCGATGGAGTCGACGGTGAGGACGCCGAAGGCGACCGGGATACCGAACTGCAGGGACACCTGGGCCAGGCCCTTGGTGCACTCGCCAGCCACGTATTCGAAGTGCGGGGTGCCGCCACGGATCACCGCGCCGAGGGCGATGATGGCGTCGAAGCCGCCTTGCTGGGCGACCTTCTGGGTCACCAGCGGGATCTCGAAGGCACCCGGGGCGCGGATGATGGTGATCTCGCTTTCAGCCACGCCGTGGCGGACCAGGGCGTCGACGGCGCCGCTGACCAGGCTTTCCACGACGAAGCTGTTGAAGCGGCCGACCACCAGGGCGTAGCGGCCTTTGGGGGCAATGAAGGTACCTTCGATGGTCTTCAGGGTCATGAGCAGGTCTCATCTGTTAAAGAGCCGGGACGCCGTTGCGCCCCGAGCGAAAAGGGTCGAAAGGTCCGTCCGGCATAGCGCCCGCCGCGATCTTGCACGCGGCGGGCGGGACAGGCCTTATTCGGCGGGCAGGTATTCTACAACTTCCAGGTCGAAACCGGATATCGCATTGAAGCGCATCGGCGCACTCAGCAGGCGCATCTTGCGCACGCCGAGGTCGCGCAGGATCTGCGAACCGGCACCGACGGTGCTGTAGGTGGTGGTGGCCTTGGGCGCCGGGGCCGGCGCCGAAGCGATCTCGCGGACGTGGGCGAGCAGGTCGTCGCCGCCGATCTGGTGGCCGAGCAGCAGCACCACGCCACTGCCCGCCTCGGCGACCTTGGCCATCGCCGCGCGCAGGCTCCAGCGGCCCGGCTGGTTGACCTGCAGCAGGTCGCGCAGCGGGTCCATGTTGTGCACGCGGACCAGGGTCGGCTCTTCCGCGCAAACCTTGCCGAGGGTCAGCGCCAGGTGCACGTCGCCCTCCACCGAGTCGCGGTAGGTGATCAGGTTGAAGTGGCCCAGTTCGCTGTCCAGCGGCTGCTCGGCAATGCGCTCGACGGTGCGCTCGTGGATCAGCCGGTAGTGGATCAGGTCGGCGATGGTGCCGATCTTGATCCCGTGCTCGGCGGCGAACGCCTCCAGTTCGGGCCGGCGGGCCATGCTGCCGTCGTCGTTCATCACCTCGCAGATCACCCCGGACGGCTCGAACCCGGCCATCCGCGCCAGGTCGCAGGCCGCCTCGGTGTGCCCGGCGCGAGCCAGGGTACCGCCCGGCTGGGCCATCAGCGGGAAGATGTGGCCGGGGCTGACGATGTCGGCGGCCACGGCGTTCTTCGCCGCCGCAGCCTGCACGGTGCGGGCGCGGTCCGCGGCGGAGATGCCGGTGGTGACGCCCTCGGCGGCCTCGATGGAGACAGTGAACTTGGTGCCGAAGCCGGAGCCGTTGCGCTGCACCATCAGCGGCAGGCCGAGGCGCTCGCAACGCTCGCGGGTCATCGGCATGCAGACCAGGCCGCGGGCATGCTTGACCATGAAGTTGATGTCTTCGGTGCGGACGCATTCGGCGGCCATGATCAGGTCGCCTTCGTTCTCGCGATCCTCGTCATCCATCAGGATGACCATCTTGCCTTGGCGGATGTCTTCGATCAGTTCGTCGATAGTATTGAGTGCCATGGGCACCCCCTTATGCAATTCGTGGGTTACTTGAGAAAACCGTTCTCGGCGAGAAACGCTTCGCTGATGCCGGAGGCGCTGGGTTCGGCGGCCTTGTCGCCAAGCAGCAGGCGCTCCAGGTAACGGGCCAGCAGGTCGACCTCGAGGTTGACCCGGCGTCCGGGCTGGTACTCGGCCATGATGGTTTCGCTGAGCGTATGCGGGACGATGGTCAGCTCGAACTCCGCGCCGTTCACCGCGTTCACCGTGAGACTGGTGCCGTCGACGGTGATCGAGCCCTTGTGCGCGATGTACCTGGCCAGTTCGCGCGGGGCGCGCACGGTGAACTGGATGGCGCGGGCGTTCTCCTCGCGCTTGAGCACCTCGCCGACGCCGTCGACGTGGCCGCTCACCAGGTGTCCGCCGAGGCGGGTGGTCGGCGTCAGGGCCTTTTCCAGGTTCACCCGGCTGCCCACCTTCAGGTGCTGGAAGGCGGTGCGCGCCAGGCTCTCGCGGCTGACGTCGGCCCAGAAGCCATCGCCGGGCAGTTCCACCGCGGTCAGGCAGACGCCGTTGACCGCGATGCTGTCGCCGAGCTTGACGTCGCCCAGGTCGAGCTTGCCGGTGGCGATGTAGACCCGCAGGTCGCCGCCCTTGGGCGTCATCGCGCGGACGCTGCCGATCGACTCGATTATGCCGGTGAACATGCGACCTCCCGTTTTTCCGCCGCACAGGCGCGCAGCATGGCCGGCGCGACGCCGAGTGGCCTGCGTGGCATAGCGCGGGTATTCCAAGATGAAGACATATGACGAACTCCTGTTTCGTGAAAAACAGGGCTTTTTGGATCGAAGGGGATCTTGCGGGCGCACAGGGTACGCCCAGGCAGGCAATCCCGTTCTCTCTTTATCCGGACTATGACCGTCGGCCCCGGAATCGCACCGGGTCTGCTGACCTTGTCGTCCGGCGGAGGCCGGTCCGGCAAGCGCTCGCGGGCTAGGCGCCTTGCGCGCCATTACCGCCGGTGGGGACTTTCACCCCGCCCTGAGAACGTTGCGGCCACCGAGGTGGCCGTGTGGCGTTTTACCACAGTTGCGCCGCTTGTGCATCGTCCGCCGCGTCGCCGCGCAGCGAAGTTCAGGCGTCCTGCGGACGGGGCCGCGCGGTGACCAGCCAGTCGTCGCCCACCGCGCGGATGTCATCGATCCGCAACTGCGCCGCATCGGCCATCCGCGCCAGCGGCCAGTCGAGCAAAGGACGGGCGCTGGAGCCGAGGAACTTCGGCGCGACGAACAGCCGGTACTCATCCACCAGCCCCAGCCGGGCGAAGGCGCCGGCCAGACACGGGCCGGCCTCCACCAGCACTTCGTTGGCGCCGCGCGCCGCCAGTTCCAGGAGCAGCTTGTGCAAGTCGACGTGGCCCTCGGCGGAGGGCAGCGCCAGCAGTTCGTGGCCGGCGTCCTGGAAGCGTTCGCGCGCGGAGGCGGCGGCGCAGGTCGCCACCAGCGCCGGGCCAGCCTGGTAGAACGCCGATTCCAGCGGCACCCGCAGGCGCCCGTCGACCAGCACCCGCAACGGCTGGCGAGCCGCGGCGAGCGCGGTAAGCTCGGCGTTCAGGCCCAGTTCGTCGGGGCGTACGTTGAGCCGCGCATCGTCCGCCAGCAGCGTATCGGCGCCGGACAACACCACGCTGGAGCGAGCGCGCAAGCGCTGCACCGCCGAACGCGCGGCGGGGCCGGTGATCCACTGGCTTTCCCCGCTGGCCATGGCGGTGCGCCCGTCCAGGCTCATCGCCAGCTTGACCCGGACGAACGGCAGGCCATGTTCCATGCGCTTGATGAAACCGATGTTGAGTTCCCGCGCCTCGGCCTCGAGGACCCCGCTCTGCACCGCGATGCCGGCCTGCATCAGACGCAGCAGGCCGCGACCGGCGACCTCGGGGTTGGGATCCTGCATCGCCGCGACCACCCGCGCCACCCCGGCGCCCACCAGCGCATCGGCGCACGGCGGGGTGCGGCCGAAGTGGCTGCAGGGCTCGAGGGTCACGTAGGCGGTGGCGCCGCGTGCATTCTCGCCGGCCTGGCGCAGGGCATGGACCTCGGCGTGCGGCTCGCCGGCGCGGACGTGCCAGCCCTCGCCGACCACCTGGCCGTCCTTGACCAGCACGCAACCGACGCGCGGATTCGGATGGGTGGAGTACAGCCCCTGGCGCGCCAGCTCCAGGGCGCGGGCCATGTACAGCGGGTCGGCGGCGCTCATTCCTTGGCCGGCTCGCGGGCGAGGCGTTCGATCTCCTCGCGGAATTCGTTGAGGTCCTGGAAGCGCCGGTAGACCGAGGCGAAGCGGATGTAGGCGACTTCGTCTAGCTTCTGCAGCTCGGCCATCACCAGTTCGCCCAGCACCCGCGACTTGATCTCGCGCTCGCCGGTGGCGCGCAACTGGTGCTTGATGTGGCCGATGGCCGCTTCCAGGCGCTCGACGCTGACCGGACGCTTCTCCAGGGCACGCTGCATGCCGGCGCGCAGCTTGTCCTCGTCGAACGGCTGGCGGCTGCCGTCCTGCTTGATCAGGCGCGGCATGACCAGCTCGGCGGTCTCGAAGGTGGTGAAGCGTTCGCCGCAGGCCAGGCACTCGCGGCGCCGGCGCACCTGATCGCCCTCGGCGACCAGTCGCGAGTCAATCACTTTGGTGTCATGGGCACCGCAGAAGGGACAATGCATGGTGCTGATACAGGCGTAGCTGAAGGAAGCCGCATGGTAGCGCATCCGCGCCCGACCGAGCACCCGCAGAATCGACTGGCGCCGGCACGCTGGGAAAGGCGAGAGGAATCGGACGTTGCGGCCTACGCGAAGCGCGACAAGAATCACACTTTGCGCTATACAAGCGCCGCCCGGATTCCACCGCTATGGAGCAGCCCATGACCCTGCGCCCGATCGCCCTGCTGGCCGTCCTTCTCCTCGCCGCTTGTTCCAGCGACAAGCCGAAGCCTGCGCCAACGCCGCAAGCTTCGCGCAGCGTGACCATGGTCGAGCCGGTGCTGCCGGCCCACCTGCGCGAGCTGAGCGGAACGCTGAGCAGCATCCAGGGCAGCCTGCCACGCGGTAGCGAGGTGCAGATGGCGCTGCTGGTGATCGACGAGCGCGACCGCCCGCAGCGGCTGCTGGCCAGCGAGACGGTGCTGGCCACCGGTGAACTCATGCCCTTCCGCCTGCCGTTCAACCCCGAATCCTTCCCGCCGGCCGGCGGCGCGCTGCGCGTCGAACTGCACGCCCGGGTGATCCAGTCCGGCCAGTTGGCCTGGCGCCTGCATCCGTTGCGGATCGCCCAGCCGACCACCCAGGCCCTCGGCGAACTGCGCCTGGTACGCGCGCCGTGACGGCACCGCAAGCCCTGACCCAGGAGCTGGGCGAGCTGCTCGGCGACGCCCGGCTCAGCGCCACCGCGCTGCCCGGCACCGACCTGCGCCTGTGGCTGATCGACGCGCAGAACATGGACCGCCAGTTCAGCCCGGAGGAAACCCGCCGCATCCTCGAGGAGCCGCCGTACTGGTGCTTCTGCTGGGCCAGCGGGCTGGTCCTGGCGCGCTGGCTGGCGGAGCGCCCGCAGTGGGTCCGCGGCAAGCGCGTGCTGGACTTCGGCAGCGGCTCCGGGGTGGCGGCGATCGCCGCGGCCCGCGCCGGTGCCGCCGAGGTGGTGGCTTGCGACCTGGATCCCCTGGCGCTGGCAGCGAGCCGGGCGAATGCCGAACTGAACGGAGTGGAGCTGAGCTATTCGGCGGACTTCTTCGCCGAGGACGATCGCTTCGACCTGGTCCTGGTGGCCGACGTGCTCTACGACCGCGCCAACCTGCCGCTGCTCGACCAGTTCCTCAGCCGCGGCCGCCAGGCGCTGGTCGCCGACTCGCGGGTCCGTGACTTTCGTCATCCGCTGTACCGGCGCCTGGACGTGCTCGACGCCTGTACCTGGCCGGACCTCGCCGAGCCCGCCGAATTCCGCCTGGTCAGCCTGTATCACGCCGAACGCGGGCAAGCCTGAGGCACGGGCTTGTTTGCGCGCGGCGCGCCCCCACTTATAGTGGTCACCACCTTGCGTTTCCGAGAATCGACATGAGCGATACGCCCTACATCTTCGACGTCACCGGCGCCAACTTCGAGCAGCTGGTCATCGAGAACTCGTTCCACAAGCCGGTCCTGGTGGACTTCTGGGCCGACTGGTGCGCCCCGTGCAAGGCGCTGATGCCACTGCTGGCGCAGATCGCCGAGTCCTACCAGGGCGAATTGCTGCTGGCCAAGGTCAACTGCGACGTCGAGCAGGACATCGTGATGCGCTTCGGCATTCGCAGCCTGCCGACCGTGGTCCTGTTCAAGGATGGCCAGCCGGTCGACGGTTTCGCCGGCGCCCAGCCCGAATCGCAGATCCGCGCCCTGCTCGAACCCCATGTGAAAGCACCGGCGCTGCCCGACGAAGACCCGCTGGAAGTAGCCCAGGCGCTGTTCGCCGAAGGCCGCATCGGCGACGCCGAAGCGACCCTGAAAGCCCTGCTGGCGGAGAACAACGAGAACGCCGCGGCGCTGATCCTCTACGCCCGCTGCCTGGCAGAACGCGGCGAACTGGGGGAGGCGCAGGCCATCCTCGACGCGGTGAAGAGCGACGAGCACAAGCAGGCCCTGGCCGGCGCCCGCGCGCAGCTGACTTTCCTGCGCCAGGCTGCCGACCTGCCCGACAGCGCAGAGCTGAAGAGCCGCCTGGCGGCCGATGCCGGCGACGACGAGGCAGCCTACCAGTTGGCTGTCCAGCAGCTCGCCCGGCAGCAATACGAGGCGGCTCTGGACGGACTGCTCAAGCTGTTCCTGCGCAACCGCGGCTACCAGGACGACCTGCCGCGCAAGACCCTGGTGCAGGTCTTCGACCTGCTCGGCAACGACCACCCGCTGGTCACCGCCTACCGCCGCAAGCTGTACCAGGCGCTCTACTGAGTCGCCGAGCCCCGTCCGCGGGGCTCAGTCCTCCAGCCAGACGAACACCTGGGTGCCGTCGACCACCTCGATCTTGACCCGGGCGTCGTGCCGCAGGCGCACCAGCAGTTGCTTGGCGGCGCCGGCGTTGCCGCTGAACGCCTCCAGCTCCGCCAGCAACTGCGGCCCCTCGATCCGCCCGCTGCCACGCAGCAGGTCCTGGGCGGTCTGCCACAGGCGATCCACCGGCGCTGCCGAGGCCGGCGCCCTGGCCGCCGCGGCCTGCGGCTCGCCCAGCGGCGGCGGGGGCACGTGTTGCGCCAGCTGCCGCCAATCCTCGGCGTCCAGTTCCAGGGTCAGGTCCACCGGCCAGTCGCCGATGCTTCCGCGAATCCGCACCATCTCGTTTCTCCACAAGCGAATCGCGCCATGCTCCCACGTCGGCGCGGCAGGGCCAAATAGGACTGACAATTTCTGTCTCATCAGTTAACTGCTAGTCCAAAGCACTGGATGAACTTCGTTGCAATTGCGTAAAGCAATAACCATCAGATATTTCCTTACCGAAATGAAGAGTTCTCTGATGTTCCGACATCAAGACTGAAGTGCAGGATCGGGGGCTTGGATGCCTATGAGCACTTGCCTTCGTTTCCGCTAAGCGTTTCAGGATGAAAGTGGGGGCTCGGATCACGGCCCGGCTACCGCTCAGCGTGCGCGGAGCAAGACCAGCAGGGAGCACCGCATGTCCATCCGATGCGATTTGCGCTTCACCTTCACCGCCGGCGCCGGCGCCGAGGCATTCGAGGTCGTCGAGTTCCACCTCGTCGAAGGCCTCTCCGAGCCCTTCCACCTCGATGTCCAGCTCAGCTGCGCCAATGCCGCCGTCGACTTTGGCCAGGTCCTCGACCGTCCCGCGCTGCTCACTATCTGGCAGGGCGGCCAGCCCGTACGCTACGTGCACGGCTCGGTCACCTCGTTCCAGCAGGGCAACACCGGCTTTCGACGCACCCGCTACCGCGCCATCGTCGAGCCACGCCTGGCCCGCCTGCAGCTGGCCTCGGACTGGCGCATCTTCCAGACCCTCCCCGTGCCCGACATCGCCCAGGCCGTGCTGAAGAAGCACGCCATCACCCTGGACTACGAGCAGAAGGTCACCCACCCCCACGCCCCGC
>NZ_KV811256.1:0-566 GCF_001813025.1 Pseudomonas sp. HMSC066A08 | reverse complement strand
ATCGTTTCGATCAAGTGGGAATGCCTTCGCGTTTTATTTCCGGGACCGGAATGCTCAAGGCGCGTAATTGCTGGAAGACGTTCATGAATTCGCGGTTGCGCTTGATCTTGCCGTCTTCAAGTTCGAAGGAATGCAGGAAGTGGTTTTCGTAATAACCTTCGGGATATCCGGGGAAAAGAATCTTGCCGTGACCGTCGCATTCGACCCAGAAATGATTGGGGTCGTCGGTTCCGAATATATTTATGTTGTACCACTCCCAATCGGGAAAGCACTTCAATGACCAGACGGCATGTTCCGCAAGTTTGTCCTTGCCACGAATGACAATGGGCGAACCGGTATCGGTGGTCCATAAACCGCCACAGCCATCCTCGACGAAAAGTTCATGGCGGCGCAGGCGGTCCTGGCCTTTGGTATTCATGTATTTCTCGACGGTGGCGCGATTCTTTTCGCGAAGTTCGTTGGCATCGGTGAAACCGATTGGATTTGTCGTGTCAGGCATCGTCAATGCTCCTTGGCGGTAGATGTCATTCAAGTGGGAATACCGTCACGTTTTATTTGTGGAACGG
>NZ_KV811255.1:0-241 GCF_001813025.1 Pseudomonas sp. HMSC066A08 | reverse complement strand
TGTCTTGCAGCCGTTCCCGTGATGGCCAACAGCGAGTCGTTTGTCTGCGTTAATGAAAAAGACCATCTTCCTCCGTTGGATTTGCAAGCCGATGCTTGGTACCGCGAAGCAGCCGCCTTGGCCAAGCCCGATACTCTGCGGCCCTGGGGCCGTATTGTCGAGCTTTACAGCAAGGCAGCGGAGCGTGGGCACTGGAAGGCGATGCACAACCTGGCGAATCTTTATCGTACAGGGTGGCCTG
>NZ_KV811254.1:0-264 GCF_001813025.1 Pseudomonas sp. HMSC066A08 | reverse complement strand
CCGACCTCACCCTTATCAGGGGTGCGCTCTAACCAACTGAGCTACAGACCCAATCGTCTAACCAGTGAATCAAGCAATTCGTGTGGGAGCTTATGAAGAAGCCGGGATCTTCGATTAAGGAGGTGATCCAGCCGCAGGTTCCCCTACGGCTACCTTGTTACGACTTCACCCCAGTCATGAATCACTCCGTGGTAACCGTCCCCCTTGCGGTTAGACTAGCTACTTCTGGAGCAACCCACTCCCATGGTGTGACGGGCGGTGTGT
>NZ_KV811253.1:0-266 GCF_001813025.1 Pseudomonas sp. HMSC066A08 | reverse complement strand
CATCATATCAGGAGAGATATATGGCCTTGGGGAATAATGTTTTTTCCCAACATGGTATTAACCGACGCGATTTTATGAAATTGTGCGCAGCGTTATCAGCTACCATGGGATTAAGCGGCAAAGCAGCCGCGCAAATGTCACAAGCAATGACATCACCTGAACGTCCACCTGTTATTTGGATTGGTGCTCAAGAGTGTACAGGTTGTACGGAATCTTTATTACGTGCGACTCACCCAACACTTGAAAACCTTGTTCTGGATGTTATC
>NZ_KV811252.1:0-60504 GCF_001813025.1 Pseudomonas sp. HMSC066A08 | reverse complement strand
TTTGCTTTTGCGCTCGGAAAAAGCGTGCTTGCTCTTCACCTTGCCGAAACCCTCCTGGCATGTCCTCTTTCGCGTCTAGCGTAGCGAGAGTCCGGGCGGATCCGCATAGCGCTGGCGCTCTTGCGCTCGCCGTACCGATCCCGATCCGCGGGCTAGAGCCTCGCTTCGAGGAGAAAGACAAAAGGTGGCTTCCGATGAAGGGAATCGCTTGATTTGCTGTATGAATAAACAGTATCTTGAGCGCTCCCCCCTTCGTGGCCATCCCTGTTGGCCATCCCAAGGCAGCTCGTTTCTCGAGCTGCCTTTTTCTTTGTCTCAATGGAAATCCCGGCTGCGGACGTCCAGGCCGGTGAGTAGAGAGGTCAGGTCATGCAGGCGCCCGGCGATGACGTGGCGCACCTCGCCGGAGGACTCCAGGATGCCCTCCACCTGCAGCAGCCGGGACTCGAGGAATGGCCGCCTCTGCCGTTCGGCGAGGTCGTGCCGGACCACCACGTTGACCATGCCGAACTCGTCCTCCAGGGTGATGAAGGTGATGCCGCTGGCGGTCTGTGGGCGCTGCCGGCCGACCACCAGGCCGGCGACCCGTATCGGTCGCCCATGGTCCAGTATCGCCAGTTCGCGGGAGTCGCGGCAGCGGCGGGCCTTGAGCTGTCCACGCAAGAGTTTCAGCGGATGCGGGCCGAGGGTGGTGCCGAGGAGAGCGTAATCGCTCAGCAGTTCCTCGCCACGCGAAGGCAGTGGCAGGCTGACCCTGGTCTCTTCAATGACGGTCCCTTCGGCGAACAGCGGCAATTGCGGCTCGACGCTGGCGACTGCCCAGCGTGCCTTGTGCCGGTGTCCGGCGAGGCCGCGCAGGGCGCCGGCATCGGCCAGCAATTCCAGGGCACGGGCATCGAGCCTGGCGCGTCGGCCGAGATCGTGCACGTCGACGAAAAGCCGGGCCTTCCGGGCCTGCTCGATACGCCTGGCATCCTCCTCGCGAAAGCCTCGGATCATCCGCAGGCCAAGGCGTATGGCCGGTTGCGCCTGGCCGAACGGCTCCAGGCTGCAATCCCAACCGCTGTGGCGGACATCCACCGGGCGTGTCTGCAGAGCGTGACGGCGGGCGTCCTGGAGCAGTTGGTCGGGGCTGTAGAAGCCCATCGGCCAACTGTTGATCAAGGCGCAGGCGAAGGCCGCCGGTTCATGGCGTTTCAACCAACTGCTGGCATAGGTGAGCAGGGCGAAGCTGGCGGCGTGGGATTCAGGGAAACCGTAGCTGCCGAAGCCTTTGATCTGTTCGAAGATGCGCGCTGCGAAGTCGGCCTCGTAGCCGTTGGCGAGCATGCCTCGGGTCAGCCGCTCGCGGTGGTGTTCCAGGCCGCCATGACGTTTCCAGGCGGCCATCGAGCGACGCAGTTCGTCCGCCTCGCCCGGCGTGTAGTCGGCGGCGACGATCGCCAGTTCCATGACCTGTTCCTGGAACAACGGGACGCCCAGGGTACGTTCGAAGACCTTCTCCAGTTCGGCCGATGGATAGGCCACCGGCTCTTCACCGTTTCGCCGGCGCAGATAGGGATGCACCATGTCTCCCTGGATCGGCCCTGGGCGGACGATGGCGACCTGGATCACCAGGTCGTAGAACTTCCGCGGGCGCAGGCGTGGCAGCATGGCCATCTGTGCGCGCGATTCGATCTGGAACACACCGATGGTATCGGCGCGGCCGATCATTTCGTAGGTGGCCGGGTCCTCGCTCGGGATACTGGCGATGCTCAACCGCTTGCCGCCGCGCAGCGCGTGGATCAGGTCGAAGCTGCGGCGCAGGGCGCTGAGCATGCCCAGGGCGAGGACGTCGACCTTGAGCAGGCCGACCGCGTCGAGATCGTCCTTGTCCCACTGGATCACCGTGCGCTCGGCCATGCTGGCATTCTCCACCGGGACCAGGGTGTCCAATGGCTGCTCGGAGATGACGAAGCCGCCGGGGTGCTGCGAGAGGTGGCGCGGGAAACCGATCAACTCGCCGGTCAGGGCCAGCACCCGGCGCAGGATCGGACTCTGCGGATCGAAGCCGGCCTCTTCCAGGCGTTCGGCGCTGGGGGCCCGGTCGCTCCAGCGGCCGCAGCAGTTGGCCAGGACGTCGACCTGCTCGGGTGGCAGACCCAGGGCCTTGGCTACGTCGCGCACCGCGCCGGCGCCGTGGTAGGTGCTGACCACCGCGGTCAGCGCCGCGCGCCGGCGTCCGTAGCGCGTGAAAACGTACTGGATGACCTCCTCGCGGCGCTCGTGTTCGAAATCCACGTCGATGTCCGGCGGTTCGTTGCGCTCGCGGGAAAGGAAGCGTTCGAACAGCAGGTTGGTCCGGTCCGGGTCCAGTTCGGTGATGCCGAGAGCGAAGCAGACTGCCGAATTGGCCGCCGAGCCGCGGCCCTGGCAAAGGATTTCCCGGCCCCGGGCGAAGGCGACGATGTCCTGCACGGTGAGGAAATAGCTTTCATAGCCCAGTTCGGCGATCAGCTCGAGTTCTCTCTCGATCTGCTTGCGGACCTTGGCACTCGCGCCGTTCGGCCAGCGCCTGGCGATGCCCTGTTCGGTGAGATGGCGGAGCCATGACGCCGGGTCGTGTCCGGCCGGTACCAATTCGCGTGGGTACTGGTATTTCAGCTGTTCCAGATCGAACCGGCAGCGTTCGGCGATCTTCAGGGTTTCCGCCAGCAGGGCTTGCGGGTAGATACCCTGCAGGGCCTCCAGGGTACGCAGGTGGCGCTCCCCGTTGGGGAAGAGATAGGCGCCGGCCTCGCTGACCGGCAGATGGTTGCGGATCGCTGTCATGCAGTCCTGCAGGGCTCGCCTGCCGCGGGCGTGCATGTGTACGTCGCCGCAGGCCACGGGCGGTAGCCGGAGATGCGAGGCGAGCGCGAGCAGTTTGTCCAGGCGGGTATCGTCATCGGCGCCGCGATGCAACTCGACGCCCAGCCAAAGGCGCTGGGGGAAGCGTTCGCGGAGCCAGGCAGCCTGCTCGTCCTCATGGTCGTTCGGCAACCAGATCGCCAACAGGCCGGCGAGCGGCTGTTGCAGGTCTTCGCGCAGCAGCCGGTAGTGGCCCTTGTCGGCTTGTCGCCGGCCGCGGGTGATGAGGCGACAGAGGTTCTGGTAGCCCTCCAGGTCCTCCGCCAGGAGAACCAGCTTGGGCCCCTGTTCGAGGCGGATCTCACTGCCGACGATCAGTTGTACCTGGTGCTCCCGCGCCGCCTGCCAGGCCCGCACGATACCGGCCAGGCTGCATTCGTCGGTGATCGCCAGGGCCCGATAGCCCAGGCGCGCTGCACGGGCGAAGAGTTCCGCGGCGCTGGAGGCACCGCGCTGGAAGCTGAAGTTGGACAGGCAATGCAGTTCGGCGTAGGCGCTCATGCGAACCAGCCATGTAGCCATAGCGGCCCTTCGCTGCCGACCTCGCGATAGACCCAGGCACGTTGTCCGTTGCGGGTTTCCACCAGGTAATAGTCGCGGCGGATGTCTTCGCCATCCCACCAGCCCGACTCGATCCGCTCCGGGCCGGCCAGCACGTTGGGCAAGGCCTCGCCGAGGGGGCGTGGCTCCGCCAGCAGCCAGCCGGGGCGGAGGCCGCAGGCTGCCGGCGATTGCGCCCTGTCGCAGCTGTGCGGCCGCCAGCTTCGCTCCGGACGGTGTTCGGCGACGGCGCTCAGGCCCTGTACCGCCTCGTCGCCCAGCCGCGCGCGCAGGCGTTCCCGCAGCTGTTCCCAGCCGAGATATTGCTGTGGGCGCTCGTCGAACAGTTCGCGGTGCTGCGGCGTGAAAGGAGGCAGCTCGCGGGCCTCCAGGCGCACGGCATGCACGGGGGCGGGCAGTTGCAACTGTTCGAGACGGCCGCGGGTCAGTTCGAAGAGCATGGCCGCCTCGCGTTCGGCGCTGAGCAGGCCGACCGTGACCTGGCTGTCGGCGCGCCCGTGATGCTCCAGGTGCAGGGTGAAGCGCTGCACGCCGCTGTCGCGTCCGGCGAGAAAGGCGGCGAGATCGGCGCTCAGCCGTCGCAGGGGGAAGAGCAGCGCCTGGTGCGATTCCACGTCGAAATTGAGTTCGATGCGCAGGTCGAAGGTGTCCGGCGGCCGGTAGTGCTCCAGCGCCAGTGGGCTGCGGCCGCAGAGGCGGTCGATGTGCAACAGCAGTTCGGCCGGGAAGCGACGCGCCAGGGCGGCGCGCGGCAACTCGAGGACCTGGCGCAGATGGCGCAGTCCCATGCGTCCGAGGGCGACGGCCAGCTCCCGCGAGAGTCCCAGACGGTCCAGCGGAAGGGCGGACAGCTGGCGTTGCAGCGCTGCCTCGTCCTCGATGGCCAGGCCGTCGTGGCTGTTCGCCAGGACCCTCGCCGCCACCGGGTTCGGCGCCAGGCACAGGCGATGGCGGAAGCCCAGCGCCGTGAGTTCCTTGCGCAAGCGGGCCTCGAAGCGTGGCCAGGGGCCGAACAGGGCAAGGCTGGACTGCACTTCCAGCAGCAGCGCACGCGGATAGTGCAGGCTGACCTGCGAGCTGAAACCGTAGGCCCAGGCGGCGAGGAAGGCCTGCCAGCGCTCCACGGCGGCGAGGTCGTATTCCGCCGTGGCGAAGTCCCGGCTCAGGGCCTGGGCGGCGATCAGCGATTGACCGGGCTTCAGGCCGAGCGCGCGTGCCGCTGGGTTGACCGCCTGCAACTGCCGGCGCTGCGCTGGGCCGCCGAGCAGCGCCAGCGGTGCGTCGGGATTGCTCCGTTGACGCTGCGCGCTGTCCATGGCCAGTTGCGGCAGGAGAATGCAAGCCCAGAGCATGGCCACCTCATTGCCAGGCGCTGGCCGGCAGGGTGGTCGCCGGCGCGAGGCCGCCCCGGCACTTGAGGATGCGCAGGCGTGGGGGGCGGGTTTCGATGCACAGGCGTAGCGCTGCCGGCGAAGGGTTGACCGCTTCGCGCAGGGGGCGATAGGCGAAACCCAGGGCCTGGCCGCTTTCGGCGGCGACCTGGAGGCGGCGCAGGGCGCGGTCGTCGGCCTGCTGCGGCCAGCACAGCACAGCGGCGCAACTGCCCGAGCGCAGGCACTGTTCGGCAGCCCACAAGGCGTCGCGTCCGCTGGCCTGCAACAGGACCAGATGGCGCAGGTCGACCGCGGCGGCCAGCCAGGCCTGCGGATAGGGTACGTAGGGTGCGCCGACCAGGACGACGCGACGTTGCGCCTGGGTCAGGCGAGCGATGGTCGGCATCAGTAGTTGCAGTTCGCCGACACCGTCGCGGGCATGGAGGATTTCGCTCAGGGCGTGTTCCGGCCAACCACCGCCCGGCAGCAGTGCGTCCAGGCGCGCATGTCCGGTGGGCAGGGAAGCGCCGGCCGGCACGGCGGACTGGCCTTTCCAGATTCTACGTGCGTCGAGCAGCGCACTCAGCGCTATGTCATTGCCTCGTCCGGCGACGGCCGCGGGTGGAGAGATGTCGGATACGGATGAAAGGGAGGCCAAGGAAATAACTCGAATACTGTATGTAAATACAGTATTTGCTGTAGTCCTTTTCTGGTCAATGGCAGTCGGTCGGCATCCTTTCATGTGACACTGAGATTCAATAACGAATATAATTGAGAATCGTTATTGATCCTGGGTGCGCTATATCGGCCCAGTGCGTTCCGTCCCTCGAAAGGAATTCCCCTATGGATACCCTGGCCCCTGAATCCACTCGGCAAAACCTGCGTTCGCAACGCCTCAACCTGCTGACCAACGAGCCGCACCAGCGCCTGGAGAGCCTGGTGAAGAGCAAGGAACCCTTCGCCAGCCGGGACAATTTCGCCCGCTTCGTCGCTGCCCAGTACCTCTTCCAGCATGACCTGGAGCCGCTTTATCGCAACGAAGCGCTGGCCCGCCTGTTCCCCGGCCTGGCTTCCCGCGCCCGCGACGACGCCGCTCGTGCAGACCTGGCGGACCTCGGCCATCCGGTGCCGGAGGGCGATCAGAGCGTGCGCGAGGCCGACCTGAGCCTCGCCGAGGCACTGGGCTGGCTGTTCGTTTCCGAAGGTTCGAAGCTGGGCGCTGCGTTCCTGTTCAAGAAAGCAGCCGCGCTCGAACTCGACGAGAACTTCGGCGCCCGCCATCTGGCCGAGCCGGAAGGCGGCCGCGCGCAAGGCTGGAAGAGCTTCGTGGCGATCCTCGACGGCATCGAGCTGAACGAGGAAGAAGAGCGCCTGGCCGCCAAGGGCGCCAGCGATGCCTTCAATCGTTTCGGCGACCTGCTGGAGCGTACCTTCGCCTGAGGCGTTCCTTGTCCTTTGATCGGCGGCCAACCTCGCCGACGACGATTGCCCCGGCCTGGTTGCCGGGGTTTTCTGTCTTGCGCCGCCGGCCAGGAGCGTCGACCTGCGGAGGCCCTCAGCGAGGCGGCCGCTGCGCTTCCACTGAGTTGCCGAACGAGGTGCCCAGGCGAATGCGCGTCGCCGATTGGTTGTACAGGCCGAGCTGGTTTGGCGGACGCCGGACGATGGCGGCGGAATCCAGCTCCTGCTCGCGGCGGGCCCTGGCCGCGCTGTCAGGATCGGTCATCTGCTGGCTCAGGCATTCATAGGACAAAGCCTGGTAGCCGTTGACCTCGGTGTTGATGCAGTTCGCCGGTGGCGTCGGCTCGTCGGCCAGGGTGGCGCTCATGGCCAGGCCCAGGATCAGGGCCGGCAGAACCTGCGATGAACGGTGCATGGCGATTCTCCCGCGCTGGGATGGTGGTTTCCCGCTTATACGGCAATCGGTGAAAACATGTCACCGCAGGTACCGTCACACCACAGTCACACAGTGCCATCAGGATGTCCCTCCTGGGTGATGGCCATCTGGCCTGCACCGGGTAGTTCGGACTGGAATCCGTTGATGTCGATCCTCGGGGTGGCAAGGTCGTGCGCAGTGTCGTTGCTCGGTCTCGGCATGCTGCTGCCGGCGTCCGGCGCCGTGCCGGGCGATGGCGGCAGGCCGCCGTTGCGCCTGGCGGTGCACGCGTTCGATATTCCTCCGCAGAGCCTGGCATCGGCGCTGGTGACCTACAGCGGGGTGACGGGAATGGCGGTTCTGGTGGATGGCGAGCTGGCCCGTGGACGGCGCTCGGCCCGCTTGCAGGGGCGCTTCACCGCCAGCGACGCCCTGACCCGACTGCTCGGCGGAACCGGCCTGATGGCGCGCTACACCAGCCAGGAAGCGTTCACCCTGCTGCCGGCGCAGGCCGTCAGGAACGCTGCGCCGCTGCCGGCAGAGATGCCGAAGGTCGAGCAGCCGCTGGATCGCCACTATGCGGGAGCGGTCCAGGCGGCTCTGGAAGAACAGTTGTGCCGCTCGCCGCGCACTCGTCCGGGTACCTATCGCGCGGTGCTGCAACTCTGGATCGGTCGCTTCGGCGAGGTTCGCCACAGTCGCCTGCTCGGTTCGACCGGCGACCCGCAGCGGGACAGCGCCCTGGTGGAAAGCCTGCGCGGCGTGCGGGTGATGCAGGCGACGCCCGCTACGCTGGCCCAGCCGCTGACCATCCTGTTGCTGCCGAAGACGACGGGCAAGGCCATGGAATGCAAGCTGACGGAGGGAGTGGGAGGGTCATGAGCGATTCGCGGCAAAGCGCGATGGTGAAGCTGTTCCTCGCCTCCTACGACGACTTCAAGGCGCGCCTGAAACGGCGCCTGGGCTCCGAGGACCTGGCGTGCGACGTGCTGCACGAAACCTACCTGAGAGTCGACCGGCTGGATGATGCCCTGGAGGTCAAGAAGCCCCAGGCCTACCTGTTCCGCATTGCCCTGAACATTGCCGCCGACCGCCGCGAGGGCGACGCCCGCCTGCTCACCGGGGAGGAGGTGGCGGAGCTGTTGCAGGTGGCCGACGAAGGCCTCGACCCGGAGCGCATCGTCGGCGGTCACGCCGAGATCCGTCGCCTGCTGGAGGCGCTCTGCGAACTGCCGGCGCGGCGCCGGCAGATCCTCATCGCCTCGCGCCTGGAGGAGACGCCGCATGCGGAAATCTCCCGTCGCTTCGGCATTTCCACCCGCACCGTGGAGAAGGAACTCAAGGCCGCCCTGTGGTTCTGCGCGGAGCGCCTGGAAAGAAAAGTCATCCAGAGGTTCGGTCCCGGGGCCGGAAAACCGTCATAAGCATAAGCAGGCGGAAAACCGCCGCCATATCCATCCCATGAGCCATTCCGGTGTCCGTACAGCACAGTCATGACAGCCTCAGACTCCGCCGCCGATGAAACCGGCGACCTTCGCCACGAAGCGCACGCCTGGGTGATCAGCCTGACCTCCGGACGCGTCACCCAGGGCGACGCGCGTGCCTTCCGCCAGTGGTGTGCGCGCAGCCCGCAACACCTGCGAGCGTTCGTCGAGGCGCGCGATCTCTGGCAGGCACTCGGCAGTGCCGCCGCTCTGCCGCTGGAACCGCCGGCCGTGGCGCAGATCGCGCCGAGGCGTTTCGGTCGTCGCTGGTTCGTCGGCGGTGCGCTGGCCGCCTCGGTGGCGTTGTTCGTCTTGCGCCCGTCGCTGCTCGACCATGGCCTGGGTGGCGCCGACTACGTCACGGCGGTCGGCGAGCAACGCCAGGTGCAGGTGAGCGGCGAGACGCGGATCGAGATGAACACCCGCACCCGCCTGAACGTGCGGCGCAATCAAGAGCAGCAGGAAACCATCGAACTGCTCGGCGGCGAGGCCGAGATCATCGCCAGCCACCCGCCGCAGAGCAGCCTGCGGGTGATGGCCGGGAGCGCCTGGCTGAGCGCCAGCCGGGCCCGCTTCAACGTGCGCAGCAGCGGTGACGTCTGCGTGGTGACCTGCCTGGAGGGCAGCGTGCGGCTCGAACACCTGGGCCTGCGGCTGGACCTCCAGGCCGGCCAGCAACTGACCTTCGACGAGCGACGCAACGGTCCGCCGGTGCCTTTCGACGTTGCGGAGGTGATGGCCTGGCGCGAGCGCATGCTGGTGTTCAACGACGTACCCTTGGCCACGGTGATCGACGAAATCAACCGCTACCGTCCCGGCATGCTCCTGCTGCTGGACAAGGCTCTTGGCCGACGCCGGGTCCAGGCCCGTTTCAGCCTCGACCAACTGGCCGACGTGGCGACCCTGATCCGCGATGCCTATGGCATCGAGGTCACCCGCCTGCCGGGCGGGGTGGTGCTGCTCGGCTGAGCCACTGCTTCATTGCAGGGCTACCACCCGTCGATAGCGCTCCACGCCGTTGCGGGTGATCCGCGCCAGGCTGATCTCCAGTCCACTGGCGCGGACTTTGCTGCGTGCCGGCAGGCGCGTCCAGCCCTTTCCCGGCACCCAGGCGCGGATCTCGAACCGACTCACGTCGTCCAGCACAGCTACCCGCTCCGCCAGCGGCGGCAACGGCAGGCGGTCGCCGCTTGGCGAGGCGGCGCGGTAGAGGACCTTGCCCTGTCGCCACCAGCGCACGCGCTGTAGCGGCGCGCCTGGCTCGGTACTGGCGCGGACGATGTCCAGGCGCAATGGAATCTCGCTCAGGCGCTTCAGTGCGAGTCCGGGCGGCAGGCTGTCGCCGGCCCGGATCGGCTCGTCGCCGATGGGCAGGCCGGTCTCCTCCCGGATGGCGCTGTGCAGGGCGATGTCGCGCTCCAACTGGTTCAGCGCGCGCAGTAGCGCGGCGCTCTGCTCGGTGCTGTCCTCCAGGTGCGCGCAGGCCCGGGCGATGCTGTCCAGGCCGCGCCAGGCCATCAGGCTGACGATGGCCATGAGCATGATCGCGACCATCACCTCGATCAGGGTGAAGCCGGCTTGCCGGCGCCGCGTCGTCGCGCGTTCAGCGTACCCGGACATGGCCGTTCGCCTCGCGCAGCACGGTGACGCTGTGTTGGCCGTCGGAGAGCGTTATCCGCAACGGCGCGCCGACCCATTCGGCGTCCAGCAACACCGGCCGCGGCGGGCGCACGCTGACCCGCAGCGGCGCGGCCTGCCAGTCGCGCGCGCGCAATTCGGTGTCGGCGGCGAAGGCGTCGGTCTTGCCGCGATAGGCCTGCGGGCTGAAGCGATAGCCCTTGGCGCTGGGCTGCCAGAGGATCGGCGTACCGCGTACCCGCGCTTCGCCCTGGGCTATTTCCAGCAACCGCGCCAGGCGCGCGGCATCCTGGCGCAGCAGGCCCGTCGGGTCGGGGCGGGCGCTCAGGCTGATGGCCGCCGTGGCGATGCCGACGATTACCAGCACCACCATCAGTTCGATCAGGGTGAAACCGCCTTGCCGGGGTCGCCTCACCGGATGCCGCTCCGCGAAGAGAGAGGTTTCCAGAGTGCCCGACGAAGATGATCGGCGTGTGAAACATAACGGAGAGAATTCCGCGCTAGGCTGGTGCCGGAGCGCCGTTCGTGGCGCCCGTCGCCCATACGCCAGGAGAGCCCCGCCATGCCGGCCATGCCCCGTATCGATCCGCCCCGCCTGGTCCAGTTCGCCGCCGTGCTGGCGATCCTCGCCGGCCTGCTGTTCTGGGGCTATCTGTTGCTGGCGCCGATTCCCGGCGTGGTCCAGGCCGAGGTCGCCGACGTTCCGCCGCCCAGCGTCGAGGACGCCGCTCAACGCTGGTTCGCGGCGCCTTCCGGTGAGGTCGAGGTGCAACTGGCGGGATTGATCAGCGGCGGTCCCGCGGCGATCGCCATCCTCTCGGTGAACGGCGCACCGGCCCAGGCCTATCGCGAGGGCGAGGTCCTGGCACGCGCGGCGAAGGTGCGGCGGATCGAGGCCGACGCGGTGCTCATCGAGCAGAACGGCGAGGTTCGCCGGGTGGCCATGCAGCGGCTCGCCGAACCGCCGCCGCTGGCTACCCTCAAGCGCGGTTGAGATCACCGGGAGCGGCTCAGCAGGGTGTTCAGGCGCGCCAGCGGCACCGCCTGTTCGCGCTGCGTGCGCACACGGATTTCCACCCACAGTAGCGCGGGGGCGTCGGTGGCCTCGACGCGTTGTTCGCAGTACAACCGCAGGCGGCCCTGGGAGCATTCGAAATCGCTGTTTCCCGGAGCCGCGCCGACGCCCAGGCGTAGCTCGGCGAGCCGGTTCTCCGCTGCCAGCAGGGCCAGCGACTTGTCGCGTAACAGACCGTTGCCGTCGGTCATCAGGCCCACCGCGCGAATCGCCGCGGCCAGGGCGATGGCGACGATGGCCAGCGCGACCAGCACTTCGATCAGGGTGAAACCGCGGGAAGACAGGCGCCTGGACATCGCGGGAAGGTCGGCGAAAGGGGACTTCCAGGCTAGCCGGGAAATCTGACCGATTCCTGACAAAAGCTCGGGAGGGCGCTCCCGCGAGCCATCCCCGGCGCCTGCCGGAAAGCCTGGCTCCAGGGCCTTGCGGGCGCCTCCGGAAGGGCGGCGCACCCGAGGATTTTCAATATCGTTGACATATCTTCCTGAAACAATCCGCGGCGAATCGAACCATGCCGAGGAGTGTCGAGATGGATGTCGTGCAGTTCAGCTCCAGCCCGAAAGGACATCGGGGACAGCGGGGCTTCACCCTGATCGAGATCATGGTGGTGGTGGTGATCCTCGGCATCCTCGCCGCGATGGTGGTGCCCAAGGTGCTCGACCGTCCCGACCAGGCCCGCGCCACCGCGGCACGCCAGGACATCTCCGGGCTGATGCAGGCGCTCAAGCTCTACCGCCTCGACCAGGGCCGCTATCCGAGCCAGGCGCAGGGGTTGAAGGTGCTCGCGGAGCGCCCTGCCGATGTCTCGGCGAGCAACTGGCGCTCGTACCTGGAACGCCTGCCCAACGACCCCTGGGGCAAGCCCTACCAGTACCTGAATCCCGGCGTGAACGGCGAGATCGACGTGTTCTCCCTCGGCGCCGACGGGCAGCCGGGCGGCGAGGGCATCAACGCCGACATCGGCTCCTGGCAGCTCTGAGCGCGCCATGAACGGTCGTCGCCAGCGCGGCATGGCGATCATCAGCGCGCTGCTGATCGTCACCGTGGTCGCGGTCATAGCCGCCGGCCTGATCGCCCGCCAGAGCGCATTCATCCGCGCCCTGGAAAGCGAGCAGCTGCGCATCCAGGCCGGCTGGATGCTGCGCGGCGGCCTGGAATGGAGCCGCCAGTTGCTGCTCGAGGACAGCCGCCGCGACCCGCTGACCCGCCTCGACCAGCGCTGGGCGCAACCGATGCGTGGCTTGCGTCTGAGCAGCGCCGAATTGCCGTTCAACGGCCAACTGGAAGACGAGCAGGGCAAGTTCAACCTGCGCAACCTGTTGGTTGACCAGCGCCCCGATCTCCAGGCGCGAGCGAACTTCGAACGCCTCGCCGGTCTGCTCGGCGTGCGCCCGAAGGAGACGCGGCTGATCGTCGAGCGGGTACTCGATTCCTATGCACGGCTGCCCGCCGAAGCGCCGCCGGCCGATACGCAACCCGCAGGCTTCGACAGCGGCCGCGAGACTTCGCCGGGCGCCGTGTTGCGTGTGCTTCCGGCACGCATGCCTGCGCTCAGGCGTCTCGACGACCTGGCGCGGCTGGGCATTCCGCCGGCGACCCTGGAACGCCTGCGGCCCTACGTCACCATCCTGCCCGAAACCACCTGGATCAACGGCAATACCGCACGCGCCGAAGTGCTCGCCGCCTGCGTCCCGGGGCTCGGCCTGGAGCAGGCGCGGCGGGTGCTCGGCGAGCGCGACCGGGGCCGCTGGTTCCTCAATCGCGGCGACTTCGTCAACCGCCTGAACATGCCGCAATTGCAGGCGCAGTCGGTGAAGGTCGGGATCACCAGCGACTGGTTCCTGCTCACCGCCTATGCCCGGCGCGACCGGCAAGAGGTGCGCCTGCAGGCCTTGGTACAGCGCAAGGCCGGCGAAAGCACGGCGGTCAACTGGATGAGGGTGGGCTCATGAAAGCCGCCTGGCGTTGCCTGCTGCCGCCGCTGAGCGAGTTCGCCGAGGCGGCGCCGCTGCATTGTTTGCGCCTGGATGCGCGCGGCGCGGTGCAGGAACGAATCGAAGCCTCGCTCGCGGAACTGGCGCGGCGGCGCCAGGGATTGCCCGTGGCGCTGTTCCTGCATCCGCGCGATTGCCGCCTGGTCAGTCTCGAACTGCCGGCGCTGCCTGCGGCGAAGCTCGCCGCCGCGGTGAACTGCGCGGCCGAGGCGCTGGTCCTCGGCGATCCGGCGCAGCTACGCCTGGCCCACGGCCCGCGCGGCGCCGACGGGCGCCTGACCTTGGGGTGGCTGGAGGCGTCGGCGCTGGCCTCGCTGGAGCAGGCCGTACAGCGGCTGCGGCTCGATGTGCGGGAGGTGCAGGCCGCGCCGTTCCTCCTGCCGTTGCGCGATGACGGTTGGGTGGCCGGCGAGTGGGACGGCCATCTGCTGTTGCGCCGCTCGCTGAGCGACGCTGCGGTCCATCCCTTGCCGGAGCAGGGCCTCGCTGAGGTCCCGCAGGAGTTGCGGCTGTTCTGGCTGGGCGAGCGGCCGGCGTGGCGCTCCGCAGCCCTGGAGCGGGCCGAGGCGCTGGACGAAGCGCTGCGCTGGAGCGGGCCCGCCAGTCCGTGGGGATTGGTGCTGAAATCGCCGGCGACGAGCGCCGGCAACGGCACCTGGAAGATGCCCCTGGTCTGCGCAGCCCTGGCCTTGCTGGTGTGGGTCGCCGGCCTGAACCTGTACGCCGGGCAACTGGCCGGGCAGGGCCAGTCCTTGCAGCGGCAGAGCAGTCAACGCGTGCAGCAGGCCTTCCCGGAACTGTCGGTGGTGCTCGATCCGCTGCGCCAGGCTCGCGAGCGACGCGACGCCTATCTGGCCGGCAAGGCCGATGGCGATGCCGTACCGGGACTGGCCGCGCTGCTGCATGGCGCCGGCGAGGCGATGCCGTTCCTCGCCGGGCGCCTGCAACGACTGCACTACCACGCCGGCGAACTGGACCTGGAGCTGCTGCCGGGACCGCCAGGCGGCGATGCCGCAGCCTGGCAGGGCGAGTTGGGCAAGCACGGGTTGCAGGCCGATGCCTCCGACCAGGGCTGGCAGGTACGGGCCGCGGAAACTCCGCCAGCGCCGGCCGCTGGCGCGGCAGACAGTGGCGCTGCCGAGGCGGCTGCCGATGAAGATGAATAAGCGCCTGGCGGGCCTGCTGAATACCCCGGCGCAGCGCTGGAGTCCCCTGCTGCTGCGGCTGCAGGCCTACTGGCGGCAACTGGCGCCGCGCGAGCGCAAGATTCTCGCCGGCGGTGGCCTGGCGCTATGCCTGGCGCTGACCTGGCAAGTGTTCATCGATCCGCCGCTGGCGCGGATCGAGCATTGGCAGGCCGAGCTGCCGCGTCTGCGTGCGCAGGCCGCGGCGGTGGACGGTGTGTTGCACGAGGTCGAGGCGTTGCGCGGTCCGACCCTGAGCGGTACGGCGGACGCCGAGGCGATCCGTTGCAGCCTGCGCGATCAGGGACTCGACGGTTTCCAACTGAACGCCCCGCAACCGGGCCAATGGCAACTGGACTTCGCCGGCGTGTCCGGCGAGGCCTTGCTGCGCTGGCTGGCGCGTAGCCCGGCAGCGTTGCGCCTGAGCGTCAGCGAGGCGCAGGTGACGCGTCTCGACGCTCCTTCCGAGGAGCGCTCCGGCTCTTCGAACGAGCCGTCCGGCGGGCTGGTGTCCGCCTCGATCCATTTGCAGTCGACTTCCGCTCCCAAGGATTCCCCATGAGGCAATCAGCTTTCCACCATGCCCGGCGTCGTTGGCCTGTACTGGGCGTGGCGCTGGGCGCGCTGCTGGTCGCGGCGTGTAGCGAGACGCCGAAGGTCCCCGGCGTGCCCCCGGCCGACGAGGAAGTCGGCCGGCCGCTGAGCAGTGTCCGCTCCGGTGCGCCGTTGCGCAGCGCCGACGTTCGCGAGCGGCCCCAGGCCGAGCAGGCTCGTCGCGCGCTGAGTGCCGGGCGCGGCGTAGCGCGCTCCGGTGCCGTGGCTCCGGTCTCAGCGACAGCGGCCGAACTCGGCGAGCAGCCGGTCAGCCTGAATTTCGTCGATACCGAGGTGGAAGCGGTGGTGCGCGCACTGTCGCGCGCCACCGGCCGGCAGTTCCTGGTCGACCCGCGGGTGAAGGGCAAGCTGACCCTGGTTTCCGAAGGCCAGGTGCCGGCGCGCACCGCCTACCGCATGCTCACCAGCGCCCTGCGCATGCAGGGCTTCAGCGTGGTCGACGTCGACGGGGTCAGCCAGGTGGTGCCGGAGGCCGACGCCAAGCTGCTCGGCGGGCCGGTCTACGGCGCCGACCGCCCGGCGGCCAACGGCATGGTCACGCGGACCTTCCGCCTGCGCTACGAGAACGCGGTGAACCTGATCCCGGTGCTGCGCCCGATCGTCGCGCAGAACAACCCGATCAATGCCTATCCGGGGAACAACACCGTGGTGGTCACCGACTATGCGGAAAACCTCGACCGGGTCGCCGGGATCATCGCCAGCATCGACATCCCCAGCGCCAGCGACACCGACGTGGTGCCGATCCAGAACGGCATCGCGGTGGACATCGCCAGCACCGTCTCCGAGCTGCTCGACAGCCAGGGCAGCGGCGGTGCCGAGCAGGGCCAGAAGACCGTGGTGCTCGCCGACCCACGCTCCAACAGCATCGTGATCCGCTCGCCGAGCCCCGAGCGCACGCAATTGGCGCGCGACCTGATCGGCAAGCTGGACAGCGTGCAAAGCAATCCCGGCAACCTCCATGTGGTCTACTTGCGCAACGCCCAGGCGACCCGCCTGGCCCAGGCCCTGCGCGGGCTGATCACCGGCGACAGCGGCGGCGAGGGCAACGAGGGCGACCAGCAGCGCGCGCGCCTGAGCGGCGGCGGCATGCTCGGTGGCGGCAACAGCGGTACTGGTAGCCAGGGCCTGGGAACCAGCGGCAATACCACGGGCAGCGGTTCCAGCGGGTTGGGCGGCAGCAACCGCAGCGGCGGCGCCTACGGTGCGATGGGCAGCGGCCAGGGCGGCGCCGGACCCGGTGCGATGGGCGAGGAGAACTCGGCGTTCTCCGCCGGCGGGGTCACCGTGCAGGCCGACGCCACCACCAACACCCTGCTGATTTCCGCACCCGAGCCGTTGTACCGCAACCTCCGCGAAGTCATCGACCTGCTCGACCAGCGCCGCGCCCAGGTGGTGATCGAAAGTCTGATCGTCGAGGTCAGCGAAGACGACTCCAGCGAGTTCGGCATCCAGTGGCAGGCCGGCAACCTCGGCGGCAACGGCGTGTTCGGCGGGGTCAACTTCGGCCAGTCGGCGCTGAACACGGCCGGCAAGAACACCATCGACGTGTTGCCCAAGGGGCTCAACATCGGCCTGGTGGATGGCACCGTGGACATCCCCGGGATCGGCAAGATCCTCGACCTCAAGGTGCTCGCCCGGGCGCTGAAGAGCCGCGGCGGCACCAACGTCCTGTCGACCCCGAACCTGCTGACCCTGGACAACGAGTCGGCGAGCATCATGGTCGGCCAGACCATACCCTTCGTCAGCGGCCAGTACGTCACCGACGGAGGCGGTACCAGCAACAACCCGTTCCAGACCATCCAGCGCGAGGACGTCGGCCTGAAGCTGAACATCCGCCCGCAGATCTCCGAGGGCGGCACGGTCAAGCTCGACGTCTACCAGGAGGTCAGCAGCGTCGACGAGCGCGCCAGCACCGCCGCCGGGGTGGTCACCAACAAGCGCGCGATCGACACCAGCATCCTCCTCGACGACGGCCAGATCATGGTCCTCGGCGGCCTGTTGCAGGACAACGTGCAGGACAACACCGACGGCGTTCCCGGACTCTCCAGCCTCCCCGGCGTCGGCTCGCTGTTCCGCTACCAGAAGCGCTCGCGGAGCAAGACCAACCTGATGGTCTTCCTGCGTCCCTACATCGTCCGCGACGCCGCTGCCGGCCGCAGCATCACCCTCAACCGCTACGATTTCATCCGCCGCGCCCAGCAGCGCGTGCAGCCGCGCCACGACTGGAGCGTCGGCGACATGCAGGCTCCGGTGCTGCCGCCGGCGCAGCAGGGCATCCCGCAGGCCGCCTACGACTTGCGCCCGAGTCCGCGGCCGCTGCGCGCGGTACCCCTCGGCGAGGCGCCGCCGCTATGAGCCTGCTGCCCTACGCCTGGGCCAAGGCGCAGCGCGCCTTGCTGCGGCCGGGCGAGCATGGCGCGACCCTGCTGGTCAGCCCGCGTACGCCCGGCTGGGCGATCAGCGAGGTGCGCCAGCGGCATGCGCTGGCCAGCCTGGAGAGCGTCCGCGACGACGAACTCGACACCCTGCTGGCCAGCGCCTACTCCGATACCGGCAGCGCCGCGGCGGTGGTCGGCGCGGCGGAGAGCGAAGTCGACCTCGACCGCCTGATGGACGATATCCCCGAGGTCACCGATCTGCTCGACACCCAGGATGGCGCGCCGGTGATCCGCATGATCAACGCGCTGCTGACCCAGGCGGCGCGCGACGAGGCCAGCGACATCCACATCGAGCCCTTCGAGACCCATTCGGTGGTGCGCTACCGCGTCGACGGCGCCCTGCGCGACGTGGTCGCGCCGCGCAAGGCGCTGCACGCGGCGCTGGTGTCGCGGATCAAGATCATGGCGCAGCTGGATATCGCCGAGAAACGCCTGCCCCAGGACGGCCGCATCGCCTTGCGGGTAGCCGGGCGGCCGATCGATATTCGCGTCTCCACCGTGCCCACCGGCCACGGCGAACGGGTGGTGATGCGCCTGCTGGACAAGCAGGCCGGACGCCTGAGGCTGGAGACCCTGGGCATGGCCCCGGGCGTACTGGCGCCGCTGGATAACCTGATCCGCCAGCCGCACGGTATCGTGCTGGTCACCGGGCCCACCGGCAGCGGCAAGACCACCACCCTCTACGCCGCGCTGGCACGGCTCGACGCCAGCACCAGCAATATCCTCACCGTCGAGGACCCGGTGGAGTACGACCTGCCGGGGATCAGCCAGATCCAGGTCAACGCGCGCATCGACATGACCTTCGCCGTAGCCCTGCGGGCGATCCTCCGGCAGGACCCGGACATCATCATGATCGGCGAGATCCGCGACCTGGAGACCGCGCAGATCGCCGTGCAGGCCTCGCTCACCGGACACCTGGTGCTGGCCACGCTGCACACCAACGACGCGGTGTCGGCGGTGACGCGGCTGGTGGACATGGGGGTCGAGCCGTTCCTGCTCGCCTCGTCGATGCTTGGCGTACTCGCCCAGCGCCTGGTGCGGCGCCTGTGCACGCACTGCCGGGTCGAAGAGGACGGCGGCTGGCGCTCGGTCGGCTGTCCGGCTTGCAACCAGACCGGCTACAGCGGGCGCACCGGCATCCACGAGCTGTTCGTGATCGACGACGAGATCCGCCGCCTGGTCCACCAGGGCCGCGCCGAGCAGGATCTCCGCGAAGCCGCCCGCGCCGCCGGCATGCGCAGCATGCGCGAGGACGGCGAGCGCTGGATCGCCAGCGGCTCCACCACCCTGGAGGAAATCCTCCGCGTGACCCGGGACGCCTGATGCAGACCTTCCGCTACGAAGCCGCCGACGCCCAGGGCCGGATCGAGACCGGCACCCTGGAGGCGGACAGCCAGCGTGGCGCCCTCGGCCAACTGCGCGCCCGTGGCCTGACCCCGCTGGAGGTCCGCGAACAGGCTGGTGGCGGGGCCGGGCAAGGGGCGGGCGCGCTGTTCGCCCCGCGCCTGTCCGACGGCGACCTGGCCTGGGCCACCCGCCAGCTGGCCAGCCTGCTGGCCGCCAGCCTGCCGCTGGAGGCGGCGCTGAGCGCCACCCTCGACCAGGCCGAGCGCAAGCACATCGCCCAGACCCTGAGCGCCGTGCGCAGCGACGTGCGCGGCGGCATGCGCCTGGCCGACGCCCTGGCCGCACGGCCGCGGGACTTCCCGGAAATCTACCGGGCGCTGGTGGCGGCGGGCGAGGAGTCCGGCGACCTGGCCCAGGTGATGGAGCGCCTGGCCGACTACATCGAGGAACGCAACGCCCTGCGCGGCAAGATCCTCACCGCGTTCATCTACCCGGCGGTGGTCGGCGTGGTCTCCATCGGCATCGTCATCTTCCTCCTCGGCTACGTGGTGCCGCAGGTGGTCAGCGCCTTCTCCCAGGCGCGCCAGGACCTGCCGGCGCTGACCCGGGCGATGCTCCAGGCCAGCGACTTCGTGCGCGCCTGGGGCTGGCTCTGCGCCGGCGCCATCGGTGGCGCTTACTGGGGCTGGCGCTTGTACCTGCGCGACCCGCAGGCGCGGCTCGGCTGGCACCGGCGAGTGCTGCGCCTGCCTCTGCTCGGACGCTTCGTGCTCGGGGTGAATACCGCGCGCTTCGCCTCCACCCTGGCGATCCTCGGCAGCGCCGGCGTACCGCTGCTGCGCGCGCTCGACGCGGCGCGCCAGACGCTGGCCAACGACTGCCTCGCGCAGGCGGTGGAGGAGGCCACCGCGCAGGTTCGCGAAGGTGTCTCGCTGGCCTCGGCGCTGCGCACGCGGCAGGTGTTCCCGCCGATCCTCACCCACCTGATCGCCAGCGGCGAGAAGACCGGCGCGCTGCCGCCGATGCTCGACCGCGCGGCGCAGACCCTGTCGCGCGACATCGAGCGCCGCGCCATGGGCATGACCGCGCTACTCGAGCCGCTGATGATCGTGGTCATGGGCGGGGTGGTGCTGACCATCGTGATGGCGGTGCTGATGCCGATCATCGAGATGAACCAGTTGGTCCAGTAGTCCGGGCTCGAACAAGCCATTCCCGTGCTGGGCGGTTAACCGCTCCCGGCCATCCGCCGTGGAGGCGGGAGCGTCTCCGCAGTGCTCCGAGAGAGAGGTATCGGCGGATAACGCCGCTGGCGTAATCCGCCCGGGAGGGGCCTGTGCAAGCCGGCCTTCCTCTCGCTGTCATCAACCCGTGTGGCCTCTCGCCAGGGCTCGGGTGCATGTTTCAGCGAGGTTGCCCCGAAGGCGCGCCATGGCCGTCGCGGGCTGGCCGCCGGGAGGCGCTCGCGGAACCTCGCAGGTCCCGCGAAAAGGCCCGGTGCAGAGCCTGCGAACACCCGAGGAAAGGCTGCGAAAACAATTCGATGCTCCCGAGATTTTTTCCCCGATCTGTCACCGGAACTTGCGAGTTTTATCCCCAGCGGCCCCTTCGACCGGCTAGGGATGCAAAGCCCGGCAAGCACGGCGCCGCCTCATGCAAGACGACTTCCTCAACGTACCAACACCACGATGAAAGGAGATTCTTCATGTTCAAGCGCTCTCTGATCGCTGCCTCGCTGAGCGTGGCTGCCCTCGTATCCGCCCAAGCCATGGCCGACATCAACGGCGGTGGCGCCACCCTGCCGCAACAGCTGTACCAGGAGCCCGGCGTCCTGACCGCCGGCTTTGCCGCCTACATCGGCGTAGGCAGTGGCAACGGCAAGGCGGCCTTCCTGAACAACGACTACACCAAGTTTGTCGCCGGCACCACCAACAAGAACGTGCACTGGGCCGGCAGCGACTCCAAGTTGAACCCGAGCGGCGAAACCACCCCCTATCTGAGCGCCCATGGCTCCGCCTGGGGACCGCTGATCCAAGTGCCGTCGGTAGCTACTTCGGTCGCTCTGCCGTTCAACAAGTCAGGTAGCAACGCCGTCAACTTCGCAGACGTGAACACCCTTTGCGGTGTCTTCTCCGGCCGTCTGACCGATTGGAGCCAGATTCCCGGATCGGGCCGTAGCGGCGCCATCACAGTGGTCTACCGTTCCGAGAGCAGCGGTACTACCGAACTGTTCACCCGCTTCCTCAACGCCTCTTGCTCCAGCGCCCTCGAAGGTGGCACCTTCGCCATCACCACCAGCTTCGGTAACAGCTTCTCCGGCGGCCTGCCGGCTGGCGCCGTATCGGCCCAGGGCAGCCAGGCCGTGATGAATACGCTCAACGCCGCCGAAGGCCGCATCACCTATATGAGCCCGGACTTCGCCGCGCCGACGCTGGCCGGCCTCGACGACGCCACCAAGGTCGCCCAGGTGCGCGGCGTATCGCCGGCTCCGGCCAACGTCTCGGCAGCCATCGGTGCCGTTACCCCGCCGACCACCGCACAGCGTTCAGACCCGAACAACTGGGTGCCGGTCTTCGCCGCCACTGCCAGTGCGACCGATCCGAGCGTCCGTCCGTATCCGACCACCGGCTATCCGATCCTCGGCTTCACCAACCTGATCTTCAGCCAGTGCTACGCCGACGCTACCCAGACCCAGCAGGTGCGCGACTTCTTCACCCGTCACTACGGCGCCAGCGTCAACAACGACACTGCGATCACCAACCATCGCTTCGTGCCGCTGCCGGCTTCCTGGAAGCTTGCCGTACGCCAGTCGTTCCTGACCTCCACCAACAACCTGTACATCGGCCATTCCAACGTCTGCAACGGCATCGGCCGTCCGCTCTAAGACGCTCCAGTCCACGGGCGATAGCGGAGACCGGCGGTGCGCAAGCACTGCCGGTTTCTTTTTTTCCGGCGCTTAGCCGCTTTCCATGAACTTTCCGTGACAAGACTTCGGCCCGCCCGGTTGCGGGCTGTCTTTCTATCAGGAATGCGCGTTGGCAAGCCGACGCGTCGAGTTGAACACGCCCAAGGAATCTCGCGTCATGCCGTCTCGTCCGTTCGTGCCGTCGTCCCCCGTCACCGTTTCGCTCGATGGCGGCTTGCCGCGGCTGAAACCGCTGGCGCAGATCATCGCCTTGCTCATGGTTGCAGGTGGCGCCCAGGCTTCCCAGCCGTTCAGCGCCGCCTGGTTCGCCGCCAAGGGCGCCCAGCAGAGCGCCGGGGCGGCGCGTCCGAGTGCGCAGATGCCGGGCATGACGCCACCGCCGCTGGCCCAGCAGCAGAAGGTCAACCAGCAGTTGCAGCGCTCGCTGCAAAACCTCAACAACACCGTGGCGGCCATCGCCGCGCAGCAGGCCGCCCAGGCGGTGGGACGCCAGGCCGCGCTGGCTGCGCCGACGGACATCCCGGACGGCCTGGGCGAGGGCGGCCTGAAAGTGGACGCTTCCCTGCCTTTCGAGCAGGCCTGGCAGAACGCCAAGGCGCCAGTGCAGTCGCAGGCCGACGGGCGTACCACGGTGACGGTCGAGCAAACCGCGGATCGGGCGATCCTCAACTGGGAAACCTTCAACATCGGCCGGCAGACCACCCTGCAGTTCGACCAGCAGAGCAACTGGGCGGTGCTCAACCGGGTCAATGACCCGAGCGCCCGGCCGAGCCAGATCCAGGGCCAGATCAAGGCCGACGGTACGGTGATGGTGGCCAACCGCAACGGTGTGGTGTTCAGCGGCAGCAGTCAGGTCAACGTACGCAACCTGGCCGTCGCCGCAGCAGCCATCAGCGACAGCCAGTTCCGCGAACGCGGCCTGTATTTCGACGCCAACGGCAGCCAGCCGAGCTTCACCGACGCCGCCGGCGCGGTACGGGTGGAGCAGGGCGCCTTGCTGCAGACCGCCAATCCGGCCAGCTCCACCGCGGCGGGCGGCTACGTGCTGTTGCTCGGCAGCGAGGTGGAGAACGCCGGGCAGATCGTCACGCCCAAGGGCCAGACCACCCTGGCTGCGGGCGACAGCTTCTACATTCGCCGTGGCGTCGGCACCGATGGCAACCTGCGCTCCACCACCCGCGGCAATGAAGTGGCCACCTCCCTGGCCGCTGACAGCGCTGCCGGCCGGGTGGTCAACCAGGGTCTGATCCAGGCGGCCACCGGCGACATCACCCTGACCGGGCGCCAGGTCCGCCAGGAGGGCGTCGCCCTGTCCAGTAGCTCAACCGACGTGCGCGGCACCATCCACCTGCTCAACTCGGCCAGCGACGCCAGGGGCAGCGTGGTCCTGGGCGAGGGCAGCACCACCGCGGTGCTGGTCGATGCCAGCGGCGCCGGCGCCCTCGACAGCCAGCGCGATGCCGCCCAGCAGGCGCTGGATGGCACCACGCCGACCAACAACGTGATCGGTCGTTTCGACAACCTCAGCCGGGTCGCCGATCGCAGCGAGCAGTCGCGGGTCGAGATCGTCAGCGGCGGTAGCGTGGATTTCCAGGGCGGCTCGCTGACCCTGGCCAGCGGCGGCCAGGTGGCGGTCAGCGCGGCGGGCCGGAGCCTGCTGCGCGACGGCGCGCAGGTGGACGTCGCCGGCGCCGTCGGGGTGAAGGTGGCGATGGAAAGCAACAACATCCAGATCAATGTCCAGGGCAACGAGCAGCGCGACGCGCCGGTCAACCGCGACGGCGGCGGACTGGCCAGCAATGATGTCTGGGTCGATGCCCGCGAACTGGTCCTGGTTCCGGCCGGCACCAACGGCTACGCCACCGATCGCTGGTATACCGCCGGCGGCCTGCTGGAACTGGGTGGCTACCTTGGCACGCGCAACCATTCGGCCGGCGAGTGGATGGCCCAGGGCGGCACCCTGACCTTCACCGGCGGCGAGCTGGTGAGCCAGCCCGGCTCGACGGTCAACCTCTCCGGCGGGTCCCTCGATGTGCAGGGCGGCCTGATCCGGCAGACCTGGCTCAAGGGCAGCGACGGACGTCTCTACGAAATCTCCCGCGCCCCCGGCGACCTGCTCTACGAGGGCATCTACCGCGGCTATGAGGACAGCAGCCCGCGCTGGGGGCAGACGCGCTATTTCTACAATCCGCTGATCGCCCCGCAGAGCCGTTACGAGAGCGGCTACATGGTCGGCCGCGATGCTGGCCGCCTGGTGGTCGGCACCGCTTCGGCGGTGCTCGAGGGCGACCTGCTCGGCAAGGTATTCCAGGGCGAGCGCCAGGTGCGCGCGCCGCAGCCGGGCGCGGATGGCTACCAGCAGGCGCAGAACGCAGTGGCGCGCGGCGCCGAGCTGATCGTGGGCAGCTATACCCCGCGCTACGAAAGTGCCAGCGGCAACGTGCTGTACAACCTTGCGCCGACCCTGCAGCAGGTGCGCCTGGCCGATGGCGGCGAGCCGCTGGCGGCGAACCTGGACCTGGATACCGCGCTGGCCGACGAACAGCGGGGCGTCCTCCTGCTCGACAGCGAACGGCTGTCGGGTTTCGAGTTGGGGGCGCTGCGCGTGGCCGCCCGTGAGCGGATCGCGGTGGACAATGCCCTGCAGGTCAGCGATGGCGGCGAGATCGTCCTGTACGCGCCCGAGGTCGAGGTGAACGCCGACCTCACGGCGCGCGCCGGCAGTTTGCGCCTGGGCAACGTGCTGGAGCAGGTGGAGGTAGCCCGTGGCGAGCGGATCGATACCTATCTCACCCCCGCCGCCGGCCAGCGTGCCGCCCTGACCCTGGGCGATGGCGTGACGCTGGATGCGCGTGGCTTCTGGAGCAACCAGGCGCAGGGCGGCGTGGATGCCGATCGAGCTCATCTCGACGGCGGGCGGATTTCCCTGCGTAGCAGCGGCGACCTGTCGCTGGGCGATGGCAGCCGGATCGACGTGTCGTCCGGGGCCGCGCTGCTCGCCGATGGCAAACAGGTGGGCGGCAAGGGCGGCGACCTGACGCTGTCGGCCAATACCGGCTCGGCGGCAGGTGACGGCCGCCTGCAGCTGGGCGGCGAACTGGCCGGCCATGGCGTCGCCGGCGCCGGCACCCTGAGCGTCCAGGCGCCGCGGGTGAGCATTGGCGCGGCGGCGCAGGACGGCACCCTGGCGTTGGCCGCCGGGTTCTTCGACAAGGGCTTCGCCAGTTACCAGGTGATCGGCGAGCAGGGACTGGAAGTGGCGGAAGGTGCACAGGTGAAGGTGCTGCGTCCGCTGTACCGTTTCCGCGACGACGCCGTCAGCGTCGCCAGCGGCGCCGACCCGCTGCTCGCGCTGGAGCCTTGGCTGACGCCGCTATACGAGGAGCGGCCGGCCGACGGCGAACTGCGCCAGCGTCCCGGCGCCAGCCTGTTCCTGCAGGCCGGCAGCCGCCAGAGTGGTGCCGGGCAGGTGGCCGACAGCGACCTCGACGTCGGTCGTGGCAGCCTGCTGGAGGTTGATCCCGGCCAGCGCATCGAGCTGCGCAGCGTCGGCCAGTTGAACGTCGATGGTCGCCTGAACGCCTGGGGCGGCTCGATCGAACTGGGCAGCGTGGCGTTGCCCGATCCGGTGCGCGATCAGGTCGAGAGCGTCGGCCACCAGCGCGCCATCCGCGTTGGCGAGCAGGGTGTGCTCGATGTCGCCGCACGCGCTGCGACCGCGCTGGACTTCCAGGGGCGGCGCTACGGCCAGGTGGCCGATGGTGGCAGCATCGTCATCGGCGGCACGGTCGAACATGCCAGCGGCAAGGCCGATGCCGCCGAACTGTTCATCGACCTGCGCCCGGGAAGCCTGTTGGATGCCTCCGGCACCCAGGCGCTTCTGGACGTGCCCGGAGTCGGCCAGACCCGGGTCAGCAGCGCCGGCGGCAGCATCTCCCTGGCGTCGGCCAACGGCTTGTACCTGGATGGTGACCTGCGCGCCTTCGCCGGCGGGGAAGGTGCCGCCGCCGGCAGCCTGACGCTGGCGCTGGCCACGCCGAACTACCTGACCAGCCTGGCGTCCGACCAAGTATTGCGCCCGCGCGAGCTGATCGTCGGCCAGCAGCGCGAAGCCGCCGGGGAAGGGCGAGACTATGCCTATGGCCATGGCCGCCTGGCGGCGAGCCAGGTACAGGATGGCGGGTTCGGTGACCTGACCCTGTTCAGCGGCGGCCTGCTGAGTTTCGCCGGCGATCTGGAGCTGTCCCTGGCGCAACGTTTGCGCCTCTACAGCGGGGCATTGGGGCTTGGCGAAGGCGCCGCCGGCGATAGCCGGGTCAGGTTGTCGGCACCGTCGCTGCTGTTGGCGGGAGCGTTCGTCAACGAAGCGGCGGAGAACAACGAAACCCAGCCGCTGTCGACCGGCCTGTTCGAGGTTTCCAGGCAACCTAGCGAGGCGCTCTTCGAAGCCAGCGCGCAGGTGCTGGATATACGCGACAGCCTGGTCTTCGGCTCGCACGGTAGTTTCCGTGACGCCAGTGGCGGGACGCAGATGATCGACCGACGTGGCTTCGACCGGGTCGAGCTGTCCAGCACGGGCGACATGCGTTTGCTGGCGGGGAACGCGACGCCCGTAGAGCGCATCAACACCCAGGTGCTCAGTGGCGGCGATCTGCTCATCCGTGCTGCGCAGCTCTATCCGGGCACCGGGGCGGGCGCGCGGATTCTCGCCGGCTACGGCTACCAGGCCGATGGCACCGCTGCGGCGTTCGACCCGGCGCGCAGCTTGCGTATCGAGCGCAGCGACGCGACGACGCCAGAGCAGCCCCTGGCGGTCTTCGGTCGCTTGTCGCTGGGGGCGGCGAGCGTCGTTCAGGGCGGCGTCGTGCGCGCTCCGTTAGGCTATCTGGAAATCGGCCAGAACGCCGACAAGGTCGAGTTGTTGTCTGGCAGCCTGACCTCGGTCAGCGGCGCCGGCCTGACCTTGCCCTACGGCGGCACGGTAGACGGCCAGGTCTGGCGCTATGCCGGGGAGGAAATCGCCTTGACCGGCGTCGGCGGTAGCTTCAACGAGAGGGGGATAATGGATACCGGGGTCGACCTGGATGGCCGCTCCGTACGGGTGGCGTCCGGAGCGACGCTGGATCTTTCCGGTGGCGGCGAACTGCTCGGCGCCGGTTTCGTTTCCGGCCGCGGTGGCTCCACCGATGCGCGCTACAACCCGCTGGTGCGTTTCGACGAGGAGGGCCGCTTCGACCTGCCGGGACTGGCCGACAATCCGATCTACGCCATTGTGCCCGGGGTTCAGCGCATCGCGCCGGTGGCCGCCGAAGGCGGCGCCGTCGACCCGCTGGTCGGCCAGCAGATCAGCATCGGTAGCGGCGTGCCCGGCCTGTCGGCGGGAAGCTACACCCTGTTGCCGTCGACCTACGCCCTGCTGCCCGGCGCGTACCGGGTCGAACTCAACGGCCAGGCAGGGCTGGGACGGGCAGCGCCCACCCAGCTCATGCGCAGCGGCTCCTGGTCGCTGGCCGGGCAGTTGTCCCTCGCCGGCACCGGGGTGCGCGACGAACTGTTCCGCCAGGTGCTGCTGACCCCGGCGGATGTGCTGCGGCGCCATTCGCAGTACAACGAAACGAGTTACAGCGACTTCGCCATGGCCGATGCTGCTCGCCGTGGCATCCCGCGGCCGATGCTGCCGGTGGATGCGCGCAGCCTGCGCCTTGACCTGCTCGCCGGTGGCGGTGCCGATGCGCTGGCGTTCGACGGCACCGGGCTGTTCCAGGCCGCCAGAGGCGGCTATGGCGGTAGTCTGGTGGTATTGGGCAACAACCAGCGGATCGAGATCGTCGGCGCCGGCGCGCAGGCCAGCGAGGGGTTCCAGGGCGTGACGCTGCGGGCCGACGATCTCAACGCCTTCGGTGCGGCGCGCATGGTGATCGGCTCGACGCCAGCAGTGCTCTACGGGCAAGGCGGCAATTACGTCACCTTCGACATCACCGATGGCGCGCAAAGCATCGTCCTGCGCAATGGCGCCGAACTGGCCGCACCCGAGGTGTTCCTCCTGGCGAATCGGCCGGGGGAGGCGATCAGCCTTGAACAGGGTGCCGCTATTGTCACCCTAGGGCGGGGGGCTGCTGCCTACGATGCACGGGATGGCTTCCTGTATGCGTCGGGAGGGCGTTCCATGCTCGCCCTGTCGAACGGCGTGCTGAACGTCTTGCCACCAGAAGCCGGAACGCCGGACAGTGGTCCCGGCGACATCCTGCTTGGCGTTCCCGCTGCCGATGGTGTGGCCGGCGAAACCCGGCTGTATTCCGAGGGCAGTCTGGTCGCGGCCACCGACAAGCGCTTCGTGCTCGACGGCAGCGTGCGTTACGGCACCCGCAACCTGACCCTGGCGGCAGGCGGCTTCAATGTCGGCGAGCAGGCGCTGCTGGCCGAACTGGCCGAGCGCGGTGTGCTGCCGACCGGGTTGGCGCTCGACCAGCAAGTGCTCGACCACCTGCTGCAGGGTGATGCGTCGGAGGGCGCGCCGCCCCTGGAGACGCTGGTGCTGAACGCCCGCGACGCGTTCAACTTCTACGGCGACGTCAGCCTCGATTCCTACGATCCGAGCAGCGGTCGCTCCCGCTTGTCGCGCCTGGTGCTGGGCACCCCGGCGATCTATGGCTACGGCGACAGCGACAGCGTCGCCTCGATCCGCACCTCCAACCTGATCTGGAACGGCGCGCAGACGCCGGCCGCCGGGGTCATCACCGGCGGCGCCGGCAGTGGCCAGGGCACGCTGGACATCCGCAGCGAACGCCTGGAGTTCGGCTACGGTCCCTTCAGCCAGCCCAGCGCCATCGACAGTTACCAGCGCCTGGCGCTGGGTTTCGCCACGGTCAACCTGGCGGCCAGCGAGCGGATCACCGCCAACCACAAGGGTAGCCTCGCGGTCTACCAGAGCCAGGGCGAGTATCGGGCTGGTAGCGGCTACGCATACAGTGGCGGCGATCTCAACCTGATCACACCCTTGCTCACCGGCGAGGCCGGCTCGCGCAACAGCCTGCTGGCGGGCGGTGCGTTGTGGGTCAGCGCGGGGGGCGGCGGCGCGGCATCCACCCCGGCCGAACTAGCCAACGGCGCACTGGGCGCCGAACTGGCCCTGGAGGGCGCCAGCCTCCTGCTGGACACCCGCGTCGGCCTGCCCAGCGGCAAGTTGAGCCTGACCGCGCAGGAGGATCTGGAACTGGGCGCCGGCGCCCAGCTCGACCTGGCCGGGCGCGCGCTGCGTTTCGACGACGTGACCCGCTACAGCTGGGGTGGCGAAGTCAACCTGCTGAGCCACGGCGGCAATATCCGCCAGGCCGGCGCTTCGCGCATCGACCTGTCGGCGAGCAACAACCAGGCCGGTAGCCTGACGGCGGTGGCGCTGGACAGCGCGGCCGGCGTGGTCGACCTGCAAGGGCAGATCCTGGCGGCGAGCAGCGGCGAATATGACGCTGGCGGCACCCTGGTGCCGTACGCCGCGGGCAGCGTCGAGATCCGTGCCCAGCGGCTGGGCGAGGACGGTACGCCAGACAGCCGGTTCGCCGCTCTCAACCAGCGACTGAATGCCGGTCAGATGTTCGGTGCGCGCAGTTTCCAGATCAAGCAGGGTGACCTGAACATCGGCAACGACGTCAGGGCCTCGACGATCGAGGTGTCGCTGGATGGTGGCCATCTGAGCGTGAACGGCGTGCTCGACGCCAGCGGCGAGCAGGTCGGCAGTATCCGCCTGGCCGCCAAGCAGGGCCTGAGCATCGGTGGCGAGGCGCTGCTCGATGCCCATGGGCGGCGGCTGCGGGTGGACAGCTACGGCAAGATCATCGATTCGCCTAACCGCGCGCTGATCGAGCTGAACGCCGGAGACGGGCTGCTCAGCCTCGGCGCCGGTGCCCGTATCGACCTGCGCCACGGCACCGAGGCGGCAGCGGGAAGCGCGCCCGGGCAGAACGACGGCGTCGCCCGCGGCACCCTCGACCTGTACGCGCCGCGTCTGGGCGGTGCGACGGCGGGCGATATCGCCATCGACGCCGGTGCGCCGCTGCAGATCCTCGGTGCCCGCGCCATCACCCTCAGCGCCGTGCAGCGCTACGACGACGCGCCGGTCGCCGCGCTGCCGGCGAGCAACGGCCGGCCGTACCAGGAGATCACCCAGGCCTACCTGGATGGCAAGCACCAGCAGAGCGAACTGTTCATGCAGGCGGCGTTGGCCACTAGCGCCCTGCTCGACGGCAAGCTGGCTGGATTGAACAATGCCACCTACGCGGAAGCTTTCCACCTGCGCCCCGGGCTGGAGATCGTCAGCGCCACGGCCGATGGCGACCTGGTGGTGCAGGGCGACCTGGACCTGTCGGGCCATCGCTACGCCAGCCTCAACCCGCGGACGGCGAAAACCTCGGTATACGGCTCCGGCGAGGCCGGTTCGCTGGCGATCCGCGCCGGCGGCGACCTGAACATCTACGGCAGCGTCACCGACGGTTTCGCCCCGCCGCCGGAAACCGACGACGATCAGGGCTGGTTGCTGCTAGCCGGCCAGGATCACCTGGGCGGCGATCGGGTGGTGCCGACGGCTGGCGTGCGGCTGGACGACGACAGCTTCTTCCCGGCCGGCAAGACGCTCAACTTCGAACTGCCGATCAAGGCCATGACCCTGGCCGCCGATACCCGGCTGCCGGTCGAGGCGGTGCTCAGCCAGCCGCTGCAACTGCCGGCGGGGACGGTGCTCGAGGGAGCGTTGCTGGATGCCGCCGGCAACCTGCTCCGGCCGGCCGGCAGCCTGCTCGGCGAGGCTCTGGACCTGCCCGCCGGCACCCGCCTCGGCGCCGGCAGCCGTCTGCCGCTGGCGGCGCCCGTGACGGGGATGACCTGGCCGGGCGGCGTGCCACTGCCCGGCCGCGCCACGCTGGCCAGCGGCGAAGTCGACGGTGTGCGTCTCGCCGGTGGACTGGCCTTGCGCGCCGGGGCCTTCCTGCCGGCTGGCAGCAATATCCGCCTGCCCGATGGCGCCGCGTCGGTGGACGTACGCCCGGCCGGTGCGGTTTCGCACAATTGGGCCATCGCGCCGATGCTGGCGGCCGGTTCGCAGTCCTGGAGCGTGCGCCTGGTGGCTGGCGCCGATCTGCAGGCGGCCGATCCGCGGCTGACCGATCCGCGTTCCAGCGGGCAGATGCGCCTCGCCGATACGCACTACGGCATGCGGCGCATACCGGCGGCGGGTGGTGGGCTGGTATGGACCCAGGAAGGGGTGGATAACTGGGGCGATCCTAGCCTCAAGCCCGGTGATCCACTGGACCCGGAGGCTTTGGGCTACCCGACCATCTGCGACGATTTCCCGACCTGGTGTGCCGCGAGTTCGGGCGGCATGGTGTGGACCGAGGAAGGGGTGGCAGGATGGGGCGACCCCGGCATCAAGCCGGGCGACCCACTGGACCCGGAGGCTTTGGGCTACCCGACCATCTGTGACGATTTCCCGACCTGGTGCGCTGCGTCCAGCGACGACTATGCGCTGGAAGCCGAACCCTACGCTTCGCGCTTCAGCGTGCTGCGTACCGGCACTGGCGATCTCGACCTGTTCGCCGCCGGCAACCTGCGTATGGATTCGCCATTCGGAGTCTACACCGCCGGTACCGCGAGCGCGGTCGATTCCAGCTACAACCTGGCGCGTGCCAGGGACGGCGGCAGCGTTCTGCGCGATCCGGCGCTGGGCGGTTACGAGCAATGGGTGGACGGCGGCGAACAGAGCCTCTACAGCACTTGGTACCCGACCCTGGGCGGCAACCTGACGCTGGCGGTCGGTGGCGACCTGCGCGGCGATGTGCTGGGTCGGTTGTCCGGCGCCGTACCCAACGCCGGCTACGACTCGGCGGCCGTCGGCAACTGGCTCTGGCGCCAGGGCAGCGGTTCGACCGCCGGTACGGCCGACCGCACCGCCTGGTGGATCAATTTCGGTACCTATGCGCGCCAGCCGGGCGGCGATGGAGCGGCTGCCGCCACGCAGCAGGTGGGCTTCACCGGCATCGGCACCCTGGGCGGTGGCGATCTGAGCCTGAAGGTCGCGGGCGATGCGGGCGTCATCGAGGCGCGCACGTCCAGCGTTCCGCAGGAAACGTCGCAGCGCAGCCAGGGGCTGGTGCTGGCGGTGGGCGGTAGCGGCCGGGTAGGCGCCGATGGCCAACTGACCCTGAGCGGCGGCGGCGACATGGACGTACGTATCGGCGGTGCGCTCAACCCGTTGACGCCCTTCGATCAGGGCAGTTCGCTGTACGGCGCGATGGTCAACCTGCGCGGCAATGCTCAGGTCCGGGCGACGAGCCTGGGTGGTATCGATCTGATCTATGGTCGTCTGGATAGCGATCAGGTTCCGGGCGAACGGCGCGCCTACGATCCCTTCGTCTCGACCCTCGGCCTGGCCAACGGCGGGCCGTCGCTGGTGCCGGGCGACGCCACCTTCAGCCTGAACAGCCTGGGTGATCTGGTGCTGCAGGGGGTGGTCGATCCTGGGCGGACGCCATTGATGAACGGCACCTCCTATACCAGCGCCAGCGGTGTCGAGGGTTACGGCCTGAGCGGTTTCTCGTTGTGGACCGAACGCACGGCGATCGACCTGACGTCAGCGGGAGGCAACCTGACCCCGGTTTCCCGAGGCAGGACGGAACAGGACACCGATTCCGCGCTGGTCTATCCGGCGAAGCTGTCGGCCGTGGCGCTGACCGGCAGCCTCTATTATGGCAACGCGACACTCCGCTCAAACGCTCGCAGCGACAGGACCGCGCTGGTCCTGGCACCGTCGAGTCAGGGCCGTCTCGACCTGCTGGCCGGCGACTCCATCTACGCCGGCGGCTACAGCATCAGCCGTTCCGGCGCCAGCGCAGGCAGCCTGGCCACGCCGCTGAATCCGAGCTACCAGGGCTATACCGGGATCACGCTGCAGGTCGACAACCTGTCCAGTGATGGCAGCCGCGCCAACCAGGAGCGCTTCCCGTTGTTCGCCTTCGGCGCCAACAGCGTTTCCGGCGAATGGGGGGCGGCGCTGGAACCGTCGCGCTTCTACGCCCTTGCGGGCGATCTGGTCGGTGTCGACAGTGGCCGGCTGCTACGCTACACCGGGACCAGCGATGTGCGTTTCGGCCAGTTGCGTTACGAGGGGCATGGGGCGGTGCGCATGATCGCCGGCCGTGACATCGTCAGCAGCGGCACTGGGTTGGGCTCCGAGCGGACCGCGAACGACAACATGGGGGACTACGCCAGCAGCGGCAATCTGTTCGTCAATACCTCGGCTACCGACGTGTCGCTGGTGCAAGCGGGGCGCGACATCCTCTACGGCAACTTCAACGTCGCGGGACCGGGCAGCCTGGAGATCAGCGCCGGACGCAACCTGTTGATGAACGACGAGGTGGCGGTCACCAGCCTGGGGGCGGTCGCCGCGGGCGACACGCGCTCCGGCGCCAGCATAGTCCTGCAGGCGGGCGCCAGCCAGGCGGACTACTCCGGCTTCCTCCGGCGTTACCTGGAGCTCGACAACCTGGCGCAGGCAGGAACGCCCCTGGCGGAACAGCCCGGCAAGGTGGTACGGACCTACGAAAACGAATTGATCGAATGGTTGAGCGGGCGTTATGGCTTCAGCGGCGACGCCCTGCAGGCGCGGGAGTTTCTCGCCGGTCTGCCGGCGGAGCAGCAGCGGATCTTCGCCCGCGAGGTGTACTTCGCCGAGCTCAAGGCCGGCGGCCGCGAGTACAACGAAGTCGGCGGGATACGCCAGGGTAGCTACCTGCGCGGGCGCAACGCGATCGCCGCGCTGTTCCCCGAGCGCGATCCGGCGGGCAATCCGATCAGCTACGAAGGCGATATCGTCATGTATGGCGGTGCCGGCGTGCACACCGACTTCGGCGGCGACATCCAGTTGCTCACCCCGGGTGGGCAGCAGGTATTCGGTATCGAAGGTGAGGCGCCGCCGTCCACCGCCGGTGTGGTGACCCAGGGCGTTGGCAATATCCGTTCCTACGCCCTGGGCAGCATCCTGCTCGGCCAGAGCCGGGTGATGACCACCTTCGGCGGAGATATCCAGATCTGGTCGGCCGAGGGTGACATCAATGCCGGTCGCGGCAGCAAGACCACCGTGGTCTACACCCCGCCGCGGCGCATCTACGACGCCTGGGGCAACGTCAGCCTGTCGCCGCAGGTGCCCAGCACCGGCGCCGGCATCGCCACCCTCAACCCGATTCCCGAAGTGGCACCGGGCGACATCGACCTGATCGCCCCGCTCGGTACCATCGATGCCGGCGAGGCGGGCATCCGGGTTTCCGGCAACGTCAACGTGGCGGCGCTGCAGGTGGTCAACGCGGCGAACATCCAGACCCAGGGCCAGTCCAGCGGCATTCCGCTGGTGGCTTCGGTGAATACCGGGGCGTTGACCTCCGCCAGCGCCGCGGCGAGTTCCGCGACCCAGGCGGCGGAGGACGTCAGTCGCCAGCAGCAGGCCGCCGCGCGGCAGCGCATGCCGTCGGTGATCACGGTGCAGGTGCTCGGGTTCGGCAACGAGCGCCTGGAGCCTTCGCGCGATGGCGCCAGTCGTTCACCGGGCTACAACCCGGACAGCGCCGTGCAGGTGCTCGGCGCCGGAGCCCTCGGCGAACAGGCGCGCAGCCAATTGACCGATGAAGAGCGCGGCAACCTGATCCTGTAAGGCTCCGCCGCGGAGGCACGATACTCGCCAGGCCCTCCCTACGGAGGGCCTTTTTTTCCGGCGAACTTCCGAAGCGCTGGTCGATTCTCGGGTGAATGCCCGTTCGTCCCCGCCGGCGGTGCGCGAACGGCCGGTCTCATGAAGTTTTCATGACAAAAGTTCGGTGGTGCGGCGGGGTTGCCGTCAAACAGATGTGAATGAGGAAAACGGAATTCAGCGGTGAAAGGCAGGGACGGGAACGAAAGGAATCGGCCATTTCCCGGTTGCGCTGACCGGTTGCTGGAAATGAGCGTGTCGTTCGAGCAAGACGCGTTCCGCTCTGAAACAAGAGAACAGTATCCGCTAACGGCCGTGGTCACTCCGGCGAGTACGGCAAAGGACGGTGAGTATTGATGGAAAGTTACTCGAAAGTCGGTATGCAGGAGCTTGACCAGCGCCTATCGAAGATCGTCGAGGCCGCACGCAAGAAACCGGTATCGGTTTATCGATATGGGGCGCCATGGGTCTGGATAGTGTCCCAGGAAGATTGGCAGGGTGCGCTCAAGGAAGTGTCAAGTTACATACCGCCTGGACATTCCCTGGCGTTGCTGAAACCGCAAATAGAAAGTCTTCTTGGCGAAGAGGCGAAAGTCCTCTTGGCGCTCGTCCGCGAACATGGCATGCAGTTGGCCCCGGAGCCGCTGATCCATGCGCTGCTGCTACAACTGCTGTACGCGATTCCCAGCGAGCAGCAGTTGTACGAGCAATTGAACTACAACCTGCTGTATCGCTGGTTCGTCGGCCTGGAAATGAAACAGAAGATCTGGAGTTTTCCGGTTTTCGTCAGCGATATAACCGTCCTGCTGAACAGCGCGGAGGCGGTAAGGATAATAGGCAGGATTATCGGGGAAGTGATTTCCGGGGATCTCATGCAGATGCCGGAGTTCTCCCTGAACTTCGCTTTGTTGCATACATGGCAAGCGCGCCATGGCGGAGCGCGACGGCTGGATATCTAGCGCGAAAGTGAAAATAGAAAAGAACGAAATTTCATAAGGGCGAGCGCCGTTTTTAACAGGTTGTTCATGCGTCGTCGCTAGCTTTTTGTCTTTCACAGAACTGTTCGATGAACGGACTTGTTGCATTAGAACAATAAGTCCCGATGGAACTTCGGGGGACCGTGTGAAGCGTTCGCTGTTCAATTGTGCGCACCCGTTTCGCCAGCGCTGGTCGATCGGTTGCCTGGCTGTCGCATTGTCGTGCGCTTCGCTGGCCGACGAGGCCCCTCCCGCCGCGGCGGGAGCCGAGCCCCAGCGTCTGGTGGACATCAACGAGTACGTGGTACGCGGCAACACCGTGCTGGACAACCGCGCCATCGAGGCGGCGGTGTATCCCTTCCTCGGACCGCAGCGCAGCCTGGGCGACATCGAGGGCGCGCGCGATGCGCTGCAGGCCGCCTACCAGGAGAAGGGCTACCAGTCGGTCTACGTCGAGCTGCCGGAGCAGCAGGTAAGCGGCGGGGTGGTCTACCTGCAGGTCACCGAGACCACTGTCGGTCGCGTCCGGGTGGTCGGCGCCAAGCACTATTCGCCGGTGGAGTTGCGCGAGGAAGTGCCGGCCCTGGAGGAGGGCAAGGTGCCCGACTTCGCCCAGGTCCAGCGCGAGCTGGCGCAGGTCAACCGCACCCCCGGCCGCCAGGTGCTGCCGATGGTGCGCGAGGGCCAGCGGCCCGGCACCATGGACGTCGACCTGCAGGTGGAAGACAAGAATCCCTGGCACGCCAGCATCGGCCTGAACAACGACTACAGCGCCGATACCCGTCACTTGCGCTCGGTGGTTTCGCTGGGCTACGACAACCTCTGGCAACTCGGCCACGCCATCTCGCTGACCTATTTCACCGCGCCGCAGGACCAGGACAACGCCAAGGTCTGGTCCGGCACCTATACCGCGCCGCTGAGCCAGCGCTGGAGCGTGCAGCTGTCCGGCTACCAGTCCGACAGCGACGTGGCCACGGTGGGCAGCATGAATGTGGTCGGCCAGGGCCATTCCTATGGCGTCGCGGCGATCTACAGCCTGCCGGTCACCGGCCTCTGGTCGCACTCGTTCTCCTTCGGCGTCGACTTCAAGGACTTCGAGGAACAGACCCGGATCGGCGGCAACAACGACAAGGTGCCGATCAAGTACGCCCCGCTGACCCTCGGCTACAACGGCTTCCGCTACACCGAACGTTCCCAGTTGGCCCTCGGCCTGAGCCTGGTGGCCGGTACCGGCAGTCTCCTCGGCTACGGCGACGACGACGAGGAATTCGACCGCAAGCGTTATCGCGCCAAGTCCGGCTTCGGCGTGCTCAAGGGCGATCTCAACCACACCCTGACCTTCGGCGGCGACTGGCAGGTGGCGACCAAGGCGGCCTTCCAGCTCGCCTCCGGGCCGCTGATCTCCAACGAACAGTTCGCCGCCGGCGGTGCCACCAGCGTGCGTGGCTACCTGGCGGCGGAGAACACCGCCGACGACGGCTACCTGCTCTCCCAGGAATGGCGCACGCCGTCCCTCGGACGCTTCCTCGGCAAGCGCGCCGGCGGCTACGTCAACGACTGGCGCTTCTACCTGTTCGCCGAGGGCGCGCAACTGCGCCTGCAGGATGCGCTGCCCGAGCAGGACGACGACTTCAGCCTGGCCAGCGTCGGCATCGGCACCCGCGCGCAACTCGCCGACTGGCTGTCCGGCAGCCTCGACTGGGCCTTCCCGCTGCTGGAAGGGACGAACACCGACAAACACGATTCGCGCCTGCATTTCAGCGTGCAGGCGAGCTTCTGACGCTGACCCCGGAGTAACCCCACATGTATCGCTTATTGCTGACATCGCTGATCTGCCTGGGCCTGCTGGCCCCGGCCAGCGCCAGTGCCTGGTGGCAGGACGACTGGCAGTACCGCAAGCAGGTCTCGGTCGATACCACCCCGCAAGGCGCGGCGATCAACGACAGTCTCGGTCGCCTGCCGTTGCTGGTGCGCCTGCATACCGGCAACTTCACCTTCGACGGGGTCAACGAGAACGGCTCGGACATCCGCTTCGTCGCCGCCGACGACAAGACCGTACTGCGCCACCAGGTCGAGAGCTTCGACCCGCTGATGGGCATGGCCCTGATCTGGGTCGACGTGCCGCGGGTGGAGGGTGGCCAGCGCCAGGACATCTGGATGTACTACGGCAACGCCAAGGCGCCGGAGAGCGGCAACGGCCAGTCGGTGTTCGACCCGGACTACACCCTGGTCTATCACTTCGACGGTGCGCCGGGTACTCCGCCGCGGGACTCCACCGCCTACGCCAACAATGCGCAGAGCGCCGCCGGCAGTCCGGTGGAAGGCGTCATCGGTCGCTCCGCGCAACTGCTGGGCCAGCCGCTGCTGCTGCCGGCCAGCCCATCGTTGGCGGTGAGCGCCGGTGGCACCTTCAGCTTCAGCGGCTGGGTGCGTCCCGACCAACTGGCCGGCGAACAGGTCCTGCTGTCGCGCCGCGAAGGCGGCAACGCCCTGTCGCTCGGCCTGGCCCAGGGCGCTCCCTTCGTCGAGCTGAACGGTCAGCGCGCTGCCGCCAGCCAGGCCCTGGTGCAGGGGCAATGGCAGCATCTGGCGCTGGTCGCCGACGGTGCCCGACTGGCGCTGTATCTCGGCGGTCGCGAAGTCGCCAGCCTGGCGGCGGCGCTGCCGGCGTTCAGCGGCGCGATCGCCATCGGCGCGGAAGGCCAGGCCGCGCCTGCGGCCGCCACCGAGGCGGCAAGCGGGGACGGTGAGGCGAGCGCCGCGGCGCCGACCCTGCAACCCTTCCAGGGCGCCATCGACGAGTTGCGCCTGTCGAAGATCGCCCGCCCGGCGGCGCTGCTACTCGCCGACGCCACCGCCCAGGGCGCCGAGTCGCGCCTGGTGGCCTACGGGGTCGACGAGAAGCAGTCCGGCTTCGGCTTCGGCAAGCTCGGTTTCCTGCTCAACGCGGTGCCGCTGGACGCCTGGGTGATCATCGCGATCCTGGCGCTGATGATGGTCCAGTCGTGGGTCATCATGTACCGCAAGAACCAGAACGTCGGCCGCGTCAGTCGCGCCAACGGGCTGTTCCGCGAGCGCTTCGCCGAGGTCGGCACGCGCCTGGAACTGCTCGCCGACGACCGCGAGCTGGCCGCCCGCCTGCAACACTCCTCGCTGTGGCGCCTGTACCTGGTGGCGGTGAAGGAGATCCGCACCCGCCGCGAGCAGGGCGCCGACACCTCTTCCGTCTCCGCGGCCACCATCGAGGCGATCCGCGCCTCCATGGACGGCGTGCGCACCAAGGAGAACCAGCAGCTCGGCTCGCGCCTGTCGAGCCTGTCCAACGCCATCGCCGGCGGTCCCTACATCGGCCTGCTCGGCACCGTGCTGGGGATCATGGTGGTGTTCCTCGGCACCGCCATGGCCGGCGACGTCAACATCAATGCCATCGCCCCGGGCATGGCCGCCGCCCTGCTGGCCACGGCCATGGGCCTGTTCGTCGCGATCCCCGCGTTGTTCGGCTACAACCGCCTGGTCACGCGGAACAAGGAAGTCAGTGCGGACATGCGGGTGTTCGTCGACGAGTTCGTCACCCGCCTCGCCGAGGTGCATGGCGAAAGCCAGCTCAGCGAAGTGGCCCATCGTCGCAACGGCCAGCCGTTGCCGGCCTGAGGAGAACGCCATGGCTTCCGTGAACAGCAGCCACGACGATGACGACGACGGCGCCGTCGACAGCATCAACATCACCCCGCTGGTGGACGTGCTGATGGTGGTGCTGGTGATGTTCATCCTCACCGCCACCGCCCAGGTCGCCGGGATCCAGATCAACCTGCCGAAGGCCAGTGCCACCGTGGCGCTGTCGCAGCCCAAGACCAAGGCGATCTCGGTGAACGACGCCGGCCAGGTGTTCCTCGACGCCTACCCGGTGACCCTGCCCGAGCTGGAGGACCGCCTGCGTACGGAGAAGGCCCTCAACCCCGACTTCCCGGTAGTGGTCCGCGGCGACGCCACGGTGCAGTACCAGAAGGTCATCGAGGTCCTCGACCTGCTGCGCCGCCTGGAGCTGTCCCAGGTCGGCCTGGTCACCGGCAAACCGACCTGAGGCCCGGGATGAACATGTCCGCCGACCCCAAGCACACCCCCGAGCCGAAAAATGCCGCGCCGCTGTCCATCGACGGCCGCCCGGCGAACCCGACCCTGCGCTACCTCAAGTGGGGCCTCGGCGCGCTGCTGCTCGCCGGCCTCGCCTGGCTGGTCTGGGAGTGGGCCAACGACATGAGCGGCGTGCGCCGCGAGGCGCCCAAGGTGCCGGCGATCATCCCGCTGCCGCCGCCGCCTCCGCCGCCGCCGGAAAAACCGCCGGAACCGGAGCAGCCGGTGGAAGAGGAAAAGATCGTCGAGCCGGAACCGCAACCCGAACTGGAGGAGGTCAAGCCGCAGGAGGAAGCGCCGCCGTCGCCGGCCGACGACCTGGCCGACCCGATGCAGATGGATGGCGACGCCCAGTCCGGCTCCGACGCTTTCAACATCGGCGCCGGCAAGGGCGGCGGGATGGCCGGTTCCGGCGGCGGTCGCGCCGGCAACGCCAGCTATAGCCAGTACCTGGCCTACGCCTTCCAGCGCTTGCTGCGGGACAACCCGGAGCTGCGCAACCTGGCGTTCCGCCTGCAGGCGGAGATCTGGCTGAGTTCCTCGGGGGATATCACCCGGGCCGAACTGACCCGCTCCAGCGGCGACCCCGAGACCGACCAGAAGGTGCTGGCCGCGCTGCGCGCCGCCGGCCGCCTGGACGAACGCCCGCCGGCTTCGCTGACCCTGCCAGTGCGCATCGCCCTGCAGGGCAAGCGGCCGGGATGAGAAGACGCCAACCCAGAACGATTTCCGGCAGGCGACTGCCTTGAAGGACCTTAGGAGCCGTACACAGATGAACGCGAAAGTGAACCGACTGGCGCTGGGGATGGGCGTCATGCTCGCCGCGCTGGCCGGCCAGGCGCAGGCCCAGCCGCCGGCGCCCTCGGAGAACGCCACGATCAACCTGATCCGCCTGCTGGTACAGCAGGGCGTGTTGAAGAAGGAACAGGCCGATGCGCTGGTCAGGCAGGCCGAGGCCGAGGCGCAGCAGGCCCAGCAGGCGCGCCAGGCCGTGGCGCCCGCGGCGGCCGTCGCCGCGGTCCCCGGGGAGGTCCGCGTACCCTATATCCCGCAGGTGGTGCGCGACCAGATCCGCGACGAAGTGAAGGCCGAGGTAATGACCCAGGCCAAGGCGGAGAACTGGGCGCAGCCCAACACCTTCCCGGACTGGGCCTCGCGCATCAGTTTCGACGGCGACGTACGCCTGCGCTACGAGTCGCGCTCCTTCGGCAACGGCAACAGCAACCAGATCACCGACTTCGCCGAACTCAACGACGACGGTCCCTATGACGTCAACCCGAATACCAGCTCGGGCCTGCCGCCGCTGCTCAACACCCGCGAGGACCGCGACAGCCTGCTGCGCCTGCGCGCGCGCTTCGGCCTCAAGGCGGCGCTGTCGGAAAGCTGGAGCGCCGGCATCCGCATCGGCACCGGTTCGGACAACAACCCGGTGTCGACCACCCAGACCCTCGGCGGCGGCTTCGGCAAGAAGGACCTCTGGCTCGACCAGGGCTACCTGACCTGGAAGCCCAGCGAGCGCCTGAGCCTGACCGGCGGGCGGATCGCCAATCCGTTCCTGTCCACCGACCTGCTGTATTCCAACGATCTCAACTTCGACGGCGTGGCGGCGATCTTCAACCAGCCGCTGAGCCGCGATGTCGCGCTGTTCGGCACGGTCGGCGCGTTCCCCGTGGAATACAGCTCGGACACCGCCTCGTCGAACGGCTTCGACAAGGAAGACAGCGACAACAAGTGGCTCTACGGCGCGCAACTGGGCGCCACCTGGAAGATCAACCCGCAGCACAGCCTTACCGGCGCGCTGGCCTACTACCGCTTCGACGATATCGAAGGGCGGCGTTCCAGCCCTTGCCGGCCCTGGGCCGGAGATCCGGAGTGCGACACCGACGGCAGCCGTCCGACCTTCATGCAGAAGGGCAACACGGTGTTCCTCCTGCGCGACATCGTGCCCAACCCGGCCGACCCGGCGAACACGCCGAACCCGCAGTACGTCGGCCTGGCCTCGGAATTCAACCTGCTCGACCTGAATCTCGGCTGGGATGCCGAGCTGCCCAACGACTTCAAGCTGCGGGTGGCCGGCAACTACGTGCACAACCTGGGCTACGACGAAGGCGACATGCGCAAGCGCGCCGGCGGTGTGGCGCAGATCGCCAACAACCTCGGCTCCGATGGCGACATCAAGAGCGGGGCGAACGCCTGGATGCTCCAGTTCACCCTGGGCAACGCCCTGGACATGCGCGACGCCGGCGACTGGCAGGTCTTCGCCGCCTACAAGTACATCCAGCCGGATGCCCTGCCGGACGGTTTCAACGATTCCACCTTCCACCTTGGCGGGACCAACGCCAAGGGCTACATCCTCGGCGCCAGCTATGGCTTCGACAAGCGCGTCTACGGTACCGCGCGCTGGCTCAGCTCCGACGAGGTCTACGGCGCACCGTTCTCCATCGACGTCCTGCAACTCGAGGTCAACACGCGCTTCTGAGCGCTCCTCGAGGCAGACCATGAAGAGGCAGACCATGAACACGCGACCTTTCTCATTACCGATCTGGGCCCAGGCGCTGCTCGCCGGGGCCGCCTTCGCCGCCTACGCCAGCCAGGCGGCCTACGCCGACAGCCTGGAGGAACGCCTGCGCACCCAGTTGCGCAGCACCACCCAGCAACTCCAGGCGCTGCAGACCGAACAGGCCCAGGCCGCCGCGGCGAAAGCCGCGCTGGAGAGCCAGCGCGATGCGGCGCTGGCCCAGGTCAAGCAACTGACCGCCGAGCTGACCCGGGCCAAGGGCCAGGCCGAGCAGCTCTCGGCCCAGCAACAGGGCTTGCACGACCGGGCGCGGCAGATGGTCGAGGCGAGCAACGAGCAACTGGGCAAGTACAAGCAGGCTTACGACGAGTTGCTGGCCATGGCGCGAGCCAAGGAGGCCGAGCGGCAGAAGCTCGACCTGGCGTTCCGCGAGCACGACCAGCAGTTGCAGCAGTGCACCGCGAAGAACCGGGAAATGTATGGCGTGGCCAAGGAGATCCTCGGCGCCTACGAGAACGTCAGCGTCGCCGAGGTGATGAAGATCCGCCAACCATTCGCCAGCGGTGCGCGGGTGAAATTCGAAGAGATGGCGCAGAAGCTCGGCGACGACCTCTACAAGACCCAGGTCGAGAACCGCCAGGCGGCGCTCGCCCAGTGAAATCCGATAGCAAACCAGGAACCCGGACATGAACGACATCACCCCGATCGAACACCTTTCCGTCGACAGCCTGACCGAGGCCTTGCAGGACGCCGGCTACCGGGTCAACCGCAGCGAGCAGAACGGCGTCGTGCAACTGCTCAGTGCCAGCCAGGGAATCGGCTACGCGGTGCGCTTCGGCAACCCGGCGGCGACGCCGGCGAGCTACCTCGACTTCACCTTCAGCTGCGCCCTGCGCGTGCAGGGCGAGTTGCCCGCCGGGCTGACCGAGCGCTGGAATCTCAGCCGGCGCTTCGGCCGCCTGTCGCAGCAGGGCGAGTTCCTGGTGATGGAAATGGACGTGATCGTCGCCGGCGGCGTCAGCCCGGCCAACCTGCGTAGCCATATCGAACTGTGGGATCGCCTGTTGCAGGAGTTCATCGCCTACCTGCGCGACTACAGCCGCCTGGCCGCGGAGCAACAGGGCATGGCGCAGGATGCCGGTCAACCCGTCGATGGCGAGGCCTGAGTCGATGCGGCCGGCATTTCGTTGCGGCGTCCTGGCGCTCGCGCTTGCCGTTCTCGCCGGCTGTGGCCAGCGCGAGGACGGTGGCGCGGGCCAGGCCCAGGCCGCGCTTGCCAAGCCATCTGCCAGCGCCGCCGCGGAGCCCGCGGTGGCCCGCCTCGGTGCCTTGCAGGTGGCGCCGGACGAACTGAAGGCGCTGCTGGCCGAGGTGCCGGCGGAAACCCGCGCGCAGTTGAGCGAGAACCGCGACGCGCTGGAACGCTGGATGCGTGCGCGGCTCGCGGAGAAGGCGCTCTACGAACAGGCCAGCGCCCAGGATTGGCAACAGCGGCCGCGGGTGAAGACGCTGATCGATGCGGCGGCGCGGCAGATCGTCCTGCGTACCTACCTGGAGTCGGTGAGCACGGTGCCCGAGGACTACCCCAGCGATGCCGAACTGCAGGCCGCCTACCAGGCGAACAAGGCGCAACTGGCTGTACCGGCGCTGTACCGGGTCAGCCAGATCTTCATCGCCGCCTCTGCGGCCGGCGGGCTTGCCGAAGCGCGCAAGCGCGCCCAGGAACTCTACCGGCAGGCCGCGGACGGTGACTTCGCCGAACTGGCGCGCAAGCATTCCGACGACCCGCAGACCGCCCGCAACGGTGGCGACATCGGCGGCTTGCTGGCGCAGGCGCAACTGCTGCCGGCGATCCGTCCGGCGCTGGAACGGCTGAAGGTCGGCGCGGTGTCCGAGCCGATCCAGGGCGCCAACGGCTTCCATCTGGTCAAGCTGACCGAGCGTCGCGACGCCCGCCTCGCCACCCTCGACGAGGTGCGTGGTCGCCTGCGCGAAAGCCTGCGCGCGCAACGCCAGGAGCAGATCGCCAAGGCCTATCTGGATGGCCTGGTGAACAACGCTACCCTGAGCATCGACGGCGCGTTGCTCGGCAAGACCCTGGCGGAACTGCACTGATGGGCGGCATCCCGGAGGCCAGGCGTGGGCCGCGCGCGAGCCGCTGGCGGCACCTGCGCAGCTGGCTGTTCGGCGAGCCCGAGCGGTTCCGCGACGAACGCCAGCGGCTCTGGGGCGCCTATGCCGCATGGCTCGGCGAGCAGGTCCAGCAGCGCCTGGGCGAAGACGCCGAAACCGCGCCGCGGCTGCTGGCCTTCCTGGAGTCGCGGCGTGCGGCGGGGCAGTTGCCGAATACCGACATCGACCTGCGGGTCTGGCTCGACGAACGCGGCTGGATCGTCCGTCTCGCCTGCCTGCGCAGCGACGCCGAGCCGATCGAGAATGAACTGCGGCGCGCGCTGATGGACCGTTCGTTGCGCCTGCCGCCGCCGGAACACATGCCGCAGCCGATCGAACTGCGGATTCGCCTCATGCCTGGACGCTAGCGAGGAAGCATGGCCCTATCGGAGTCCGCCGGGCAGCGCCCGGCACTGCTCAGGCCCGCGCAGGGACGCGACGACCGTGCCTATTGGCACGAGCTGTTCGGCTCCCTGGAGGTGGTGCATTTCTTCCTGGTCACCGCCCGTTGTGGCTGTTTCATGCAGGCTGCGCGCAGCCTGGACGTCAAGCCGACACTGCTGCGCAAGACCCTGGCCCGGCTCGAGGAGCGCCTCGGCCTGCATCTGTTCGTGCATGAGGGCAACGCCCTCTCGCTGACCCGCGAGGGCCGCATCGTCCAGGCCGCCGGGCAGCGCCTGGTCGAGGACAGCCAGAGCCACGCCGATCTTCACCGGCAACAGCCGCTGGTGCGCCTGGCGGTGGCCGAAAGCGTCCTGCACGATGTGCTCAGTCGCGAGCTGTGGGGCTACCTGCGCAAGAACGCCAACCTGCGCGTAGCCCTCGCCGAGTTGCGCGAGGGCTGGCCGGAAAGCGCAGGGCCGGCGGAGATCGCCATCTGGATCGCCGATCCGGGGCAGCCGCATCCGGCGATGGAAGGCCACTTCGCCGCACCGGCGCGCATCGCCGAGCTGGAGTACCAGCCGCACATCGGCAAGCGCTATTCGCGCGAGCGCACGCGGCCGGCCAGCGAGGACGAGCTGGACGACTACCTGCTGGCGCAGCTCCACGGTCACGCCGCCAGCGCCGCCCTGGCACCCTGGAACCGGCGGGTGGCGGCTCGCCAGTCGGGAGTGATCGAGGTGCAGAGCCACGACCTGCTGCTACAGGCGATCCTCTGGGGCGCCTGCATCGGGCTGCTGCCGCATTACGCCGGACGCCTGGAGCGCAACCTGGCGGCGTTGCCGCAGGTCTTCGACGAGCCGATGCGGCGGGAGGTCTGGATGAGCGTGCAGCCGGAAGCGGAGAACCGCGTGGAGGTGCGTGCCTTGCTCGATCTGATCGAGCACGCCTTCGACGACCGGCGCGACTGGTTCGGACGCTGACCTTGCGGGCTTGACGGCGGCCGCCATAGCCGACACCGTTTCGCCACGGAACGGCTGATGGAAGGTACGCGATGACGGAGCGGCATTGGCAGGGCGAGGTCTGGCTGGCGCGGGACCACGCGCTGTTCGCCGGGGTCAACGGCGATACCCGCGAGCACGCGCACTATGCCCACCAGTTGCTGCTGGCGGAGACGCCGCTGCGGGTGTGCGTCGCTGGCCAGGTACTGGAGGCCCGGCGCTTGCTGGTGCCGTCGCTGCAAGCCCATCGCGTCGAAGCGTCGCAGTCGTTGCTGGCGCTGTACGTCGAGCCGCTGGCGTTCGACAGCGACGACCTGCGTCAGCTTCTCGAGGACGCTCCCGGCGAGCCCGAGGCGTTGCTGGGGCGGCTTGCGCGGCTGCCTCGCCGACGGCTCGACCGCCGCGTCGAAAAGGCCCTGGCGGCGCTCGACGAGCAACTCGCGGCGCGGGTCGAGGCGGAAAGACTGGCGCGCAGCGCCAGTCTTTCGCTGAGCCAACTGGAGCGGCTGTTCGCCGTCCAGGTCGGCCTGTCGGTACGCCGCCTGGTGCTCTGGCGTCGCCTGTACCTGGCCTTCGCCCTGGCCTTGCAGGGGCGCAGCCTGACCGAGGCGGCCCATCACGCCGGCTTCGCCGACGCCGCGCACCTGTCGCGCAGCGTACGCAGCCTGCTCGGTATCCGCGCCGGCCTGTCGCTGCCGCACCTACGCCTGGCCGGCTGAACGCCCCAATCCTTCCGGCGGCTGTGGGACGTGCCTGCTGCGTGGCAGGTCGCGGAATGGCGCGAGCAACTGGCCGGTATAGTCGCGGGGATAGTCAGGCTGGTCGCCGATGCCCATGTCGGCGCTGTCCAGGCGGTAGTCGGGACGATGGAGGGCGGTGCCGAGCAGGCGGTCCCAGACGCTGAAGAACAGCGCGAAGTTGACGTCGCCGGCGCGCCCGTAGCGGATGTGGTGCAGGCGATGCAGCGGTGCCCAGGCGAACACATGGCGTAACCCGCCGATGCGCATGTCGACGTTGCTGTGTTGCAGCAGCAACTGGATGCCGATGGCGAAGGCGAGCAGCGCGGCGACCGTCTGCGGCACGCCGAGCAGCAACAGCGGCAGGGTGCCGCCGAGCGCTTCCAGGCCCAGGTGCAGGGGATGCTTCATCAGCCCGTTGAAACCGTACAGGCGCTGCACGCTATGGTGCACCGCGTGCAGCCGCCAGAGCAGCGCCGAACGGTGGCTGGCGTAGTGCACCAGGGTGATGCCGAGATCGGCCAGGACGATAGCCAGCAACAGTTGCAGCCACAGCGGCCAGGCCTGCGGCCATACCGGCCGGAAGCCCAGGACTCCGGCCAGCAGCGGCAGGGCGAGGATGCCGAGTGCGTTCAGGCTTTCGTTGACCGACGCGTGCAGGACATCGCGCAGGCGGTCGGCGTGTGGCCGGTTCCAGCGTGGCTGGTAGGGCAGTCGTCGTTCGGCGAGAAAGGACAGGCCGAGCGCTCCCAGGAACAGGACGACCAGCCAGATGTGGGAAGCCTGGCGATAGCCGACCTGCCAGGTCGCCAGGCCGATGAAGCCGGACCAGAAGAAGGGCGCGTAGGCGTAGCGCAGGAAGAACTGCATGGTGGGACCTCCGGATGAATGAGGTCCCCAGCGTCGCTCGCGACAGGCCGGCGGCGCTTGAACGAACCGCGCAAGTTCTCAGTCGCGCACCACCAGCGGCGCGCCTCCCATGTCCCCGCGACCCGGCCAGGTCTCGCGGGCCAGCCAGGCCCCACCGAGGCAGACCAGGTTGGCCAGCAGCAGGTAGCCCAGCGGCGACAGCGGATTGCCGGTGACGCCGATCAGCCAGGTCACCACGATCTGCGCGGTGCCGCCGAACGCGGCGACGCCGGTCGCATAGACCAGGGAAAAACCGGTGGAGCGCAGCGCCCGGGGGAAGCTTTCCACCAGCAGCACGATCAGCGCCGCGCCGCTCATGCCATGCAGGGCCGAGAGCAGGGCGAGGACGGCGAGGAAGACTGCCGGCTCGGGGTGACGGGTCATTGCCTGCAGTGCCGGGAACAGCACCGCGAGCAGCGCCAGGCGCGGCAGGATCAGCACGGCGCGGCGCCCGTAGCGGTCGCAGAGCACGCCGCCGAGCAACGCCGAGAGCGCCAGGGCGGCGCCGGCGACCAGCGTCGAGAGCATCGCGATGCCCGCCGGCAGGTGCAGCTCGGTAAGGGCGAAGGTGGTCATGTAGTTGAGGAAGTACTGGGTGATGGTGCTTCCGGAGAGGATCAGCAGGCCGAGCAGCAGGGCCCGCCGATGATTGCCGAACAATTCGCCGAGCAGGCTCCGGGTGCTGGCCTGGCGGCCGCGTCCGGAAAAGGTCTCGGCCAGGTTGAGGCGGATGTACAGGCCGATCGGCAGGACCAGCAGGCCGGCCGCGAAGGGAATCCGCCAGCCCCACTCCTGCAGTTGGCGCTCGTCGAGCCAGAGGGTGAGCAGGTAGCCCATCAGCCCGGCGGCGACCGCCGCGATGCCTTGCGCCACGACCTGCCAGCAGGCGTAGGTGCCGCGCTTGTGCGGCGGTGCCGCTTCGAGGATGTAGGTGGTCGCCGGTCCGGCCTCGCCGCCCCAGGCCAGGCCTTGCAGCAGGCGGGTCAGCACCAGCAGCAGCGGCGCGGCCGGGCCGATGCTGTCGTAGCCGGGGAGCACCGCGATGCCGCCGGTGCCCAGCGCCATCAGGAACAGGGTAAGGAGCATCGCCGGCTTGCGCCCGGCGCGGTCGGCGTAGGCGCCGATAAGGACCGCGCCGAGGGGGCGGATGACGAAGCCGACGCCGAACGCGGTGACCGACAGGAGCAGGCTGACGAAGGCGCTGTCGGAGGGGAAGAACGTCCGTCCGATCATCACCGCGAAGGTGGCATAGACCCCGAAGTCGAAGAATTCCACGGCGTTGCCGAGGACCACGGCAAAGACGCTGCGGCGGTTGGCCGGATCGGCGGCCGCCGGGGGACGGGTGGGGGAGCGCATGGCGAGGCCCTCTCGGAGTGACGACTGAAACACTCAGGCCTGGAGCCGAGCGACGAACGGCCGCCGGCTTCAGTCAGCCGGTGGCCGGGGCCAGCCGTGGATCGGACCGCGCCAGCCTTCGTAGGTCTTGCCGATGCGCAACAGCCAGGTATCGGCGAAGCGCGGCGCGACCAGTTGCAGGCCGATCGGCATGCCGGCGGCCGTGAAGCCGCAGTTTATCGAGAGCGCGGGCTGTTCGCCCATATTCCACGGCACGGTGAAGACGATGTGCTCGAATGGTCGCTGCGGATCGTTCAGCGGCGAGGCCCAGTCGGCGGGGAAGGCCTCGACCTGGTTGGTCGGCGTCAGCAGCAGGTCGATCTCGCCGAACAGCCGGGCGGCGCGCCGGCGCATCTCGAAGGTCTGGTTGAAACCGCGCACCGCATCGACCCCGCTGACCCGCTCACCACCCTCGGCCCAGGCGTGGATGTAGGGCAGCACCCTGGCCCGCCGCGTCTCGTCGAGGAGCAGCAGTTCGCCCCACAGGCGGGCGCGCCAGAAGTCGTTCAGGCCGTCTAGCAGGTTCCGCTCCATCAGCGGTTCGACGATGCTGAGCTGGGCGCCGTGCTCCTCGAACAGCCGCGCCGCGGCCTCGATCGCGGCGCGGATTTCCGCGTCGGGCTGCAGGCCGCAGCCGGGATCGAGCTGCAGACCGACCCTCAGGCCGCGCACCGACAGCGGCTCGGCGCTCCAGTCCAGCGCTTCCGGCGGCAGGCTGGTGGCGTCGCGGGCGTCGGGCTGCGCGAGGTAGCGCATCAGCAGCAGGCAGTCGTCCATGCAGCGGGTCATCGGACCGGCGCAGCGCCCGGTGTAGTAGGGGTCGATGGGGATCCGCCCGAGACTTGGCTTGAAGCCCACCAGACCGCACCAGCCAGCCGGCAGTCGCACCGAGCCGCCGATGTCGGTGCCCAGGTGCAGCGGTCCGTAGCCGGCGGCGGCCGCCGCTGCCGCGCCCGAACTGGAGCCGCCGGGATTGTTGGCCAGGTTCCAGGGATTGCGGGTGACTCCGTGGAAGCTGGAGAGGCCGGATGAGAGCATGCCGAAGTCCGGAACCGTAGTTTTCGCCAGGACGATCGCGCCGGCTTCGCGCAGCCGAGCGGCCGGTGGCGCGTCGCAGGGCGCGGGTTGCAGGCGGGTGGCGGCGCTGCCCAAGGGGATAGGTTCGCCAGCGGTGGCGATCAGCTCCTTGATGGTTACCGGCAGCCCGTCCAGCGGGCCTTTGGGCTGTCCCTTGCGCCAGCGCTCGGTGGCTGCCGCGGCCTGTTCGCGAACCCGTTGCGGGTCGAAGCGATACAGCGCGTTGAGATGCGGTTCCCAGCGCTGGATGTGGGCCAGCAGATGCTCGTAGTACTCACCAGGCGAGAGTTCCCGGCGGGCGAACAGTGCCAGCAGGCGGGTTCCCGAGAGGTCGTGCAGCGCGGTCATTCAAGCTCCCTCGAAGAACGGCCGCAGACGTGAAGCGGCCGGCCTACCCGTTGTCGGGCGGCGATTCGAAACCAAGGTGTATCGGGGAGGTATAGCCCATGACCGGCGATCGTTCCCGCCGGGGAATCAGCCCTTGCGTTGCTCGATGTAGCGCAGGAAGGCTGTCATGTCGGTACTGCACAGGGTCCGGGCGACCTGCTTCACCTCGTCCACCGGCCAGTCCCACCAGGCCGAAGCCAGCAGGGCTTCGCGGATGTCTTCCTCGAAGCGCCAGCGGATCTGCCGGGCCGGGTTGCCGCCGACGATGGCGAACGGCGGCACGTCGCGGGTCACCACCGCGCCGGCGGCGACTACCGCGCCATGCCCGATGGTGACGCCGGAGAGGATCAGCGCGTTCGTACAGATCCAACAGTCGCTACCGATGATCACGTCGCCGCGGCTCGTGGTGCTGTCGGGGATGTCGGCGACTTCGTCGATCATCTTCGGGAAGGGGTAGGTGGTGAGCCAGTCGGTATGGTGCTCGCCGCCGAGGAGGATCTTCACGCCGGCGGCGATCGAGGTATAGGCGCCGATCCTGAGGGTGGCCTTGTCGCCGAACTCGGTGACCTCCGGGATCCCGTAGGTGCCCACGCCGACCTCGTAATGTGGGTAGGCAAGACGGATCTTCTCCGGGGCCTTGAAGATCTTTTCCCAGCCACGGAAGTACTTCCGCTCTTTGCGTTTTTTCAGTTTTTCCAGGAATTTCATCGAATTACCTTGCCACCTTGGAGTCCGTGGGGCTCAGGTGGTCTCGTGATGGAGGAGGAAGCGCTTCAACCGGCGGAAGGTGGTGCGGTTCCACTGCCGCAGCGGTAGCGAGCGGAGCAGTTGCCAGGCGTGCCGCTTGTCCGCGACCACGGCGTATTTCAGGGCCTTGTTGACCAGCTCCGTGCGGCCGCGCTCGTAGGCGGGATGCGACTGGTAGGGTGCGATGGTACGCAGGTCGGCATCGAGCAGCACCTTGTAGCGCCGCGACAGGTTGTCCGGGTGGCGCCGGTAGCGGGTGACCAGCACCGGCAGCTTGTGGATCTGGTAGCCCTGACTGGCGATGCGCAGGGTCATCTGGAAGTCCTGCACCTTGATCTCGGGATCGTAGAAGCCGGCGGCGCGCAGGGCCTCCATGCGGTACAGGGACACCGGGGCGCCGCAGACGTAGGCGTTGCCCAGCAGGTAGTCGAAGTCCAGCTGGCGGATGCGATTGCCGTTCTGCCGCTTGGTTTCCTGGCCTTCGCTGTCGATGTAGATCACCAGGGCGCCGACGCAGCCGACTTCCGGGTGCTGGTCGAGGTACGCGGCGCGCACGCTCAACGAGTGCGGCAGCATGATGTCGTCCAGGTCCGGCGTGGCTACGTAGTCGCCGCGGGCGTGTTGCAGACCGAAGTTCAGCGCTGCGCTGACGCCCTGATTCTGCTGGCGGTAGAGCTGGAAACCGTGGACTTTCTGCAACTGCTCCAGCATGGCGTAGCTGTTGTCGGTGGAACCGTCGTCGACGATGATCACTTCGAAATTCGGGTAGTCCTGCTCGTAGATGCTGCGCAGGGCTTCTTCCAGGTACTTTTCCGCGTTGAAGCAGGGCGCTACGACGGATACCAGCGGGGCGTCCGTCGTGCCTGAGTGCTTGCTGGAAGTGGCTTCTTCAATCATGTGTCGTTCTTGTCACTCGTCTTGCCCGGTAGCCGTTCCAGGGGGCCGTCGGTCATGAAGTCCTGCGATCGTTCCGGCGATCGGTGCTCGGCACGGGCTGTCGGAAATACAGCGTTTCGCTCCGCCGGTACGGTCGCTGGAGTGGCTCTGGCACGCATGCCTGGATGGCCAGGCATCGCGACAGTATACCGTTGGAAGCATAGAGGGTAGGCCATCGGGCCCGAGAAAAATCCTCGACCTCCTTCGTCCAACCGTCAGGCCGTGGCCTGGCGCTGCTTCCAGTGCCGGTACAAGGCGGGGATATCCCCGGCGCACAGCAGCGGCATGGCTGCCTCGATATCGGCCAGTGGCCAGTCCCACCAGGCCATTTCCAGCAGGTTCTGGATGTCGCCATCGGAAAAGCGCTTACGAATGGTCCGGGCCGGGTTACCGCCGACGATGGCATAGGGCTCGACATCGCCGGTCACCAGCGCGCGACTGCCGATGATGGCTCCGTGGCCGACCCGTACGCCGGGCATGAACATCGCCTCGGTACCGATCCAGACGTCGTGGCCGATCAGCGTGTCGCCCGCTGGCTGGTAGCCGTTCACGGCGCCGGCGAAGGCAGGCTCTTCGTGCATGAAGTGGAAGGGGAAGGTCGACGCCCATTCGGCGCGATGTCCCTGGTTGCCGGCCATGATGAAGGCGGCGCCACTGCCGATCGAGCAGAAACTGCCGATGACCAGCTTGTCCACGTCGTCGCGGTCCGGCATCAGGTAGCGGGCGCAGTCGTCGAAGGAGTGCCCGTGATAGTAGCCGGAGTAGTAGCTGTAGCGCCCCACCCGAATGTTCGGGTTGCTGACCTGTTCCGAGAGCAGCTTGCCCCTGAAGGGGCTCTCGAAATAGTTGCCCATGACCGTCGTCCCTGTCCGTCGAAACCGCCAAGGGTAGCGCCAGGCGGGATAGCGGGCCAGCCTGGCGTGACAGCTGGCAGCCGCGTCGGCGTTCAGCAGGCCGGGCTGCTGAACGGCCAGGCCTGGAAAGGCTCCGAATAGTGCCTGCCGTGCCGGAAGGCGAAGGGGAGCGCGTTGGCTTGTTGGTGCAGTTCCTCGTTGTCGACGTTGAGGCAAAGCATCTGGATGTCCTGTGCCACCAGCAGCCGGTTCAGGTACTCGATGCTCTTGCGCTGGCGCAGGTTACGCGTCAGCGGGCCGGGTGCAAGCAGGCGTGCGTCCAGGCCCAGGTAATCGCAGAGGCCGGCGTCGACCTCGGCGAAGCATTGGCGTGCGTCGGTATCGATGCGTTGCGGGTGCAGCGCGATGCGCACGCCGCTGTCGCGTAGCCGGGCCAGGGATGCCAGGTACTCCGCCGAGGCGGGTTCCTGCTCGTCGATGGCCAGCAGCAGGCAGAGTTCGACCTGGTGCTGCTGCAGTTGCCTGGCCGAGGCCAGGATCCGCTCGCAGACCCCGGCGTTGCCCAGGCTGCTGGCATGCAGGGGAATGAAGTTCTTGCCGAGCAGTTCGAGGTCGGTGTTGTGCCGGTGCACGCACAGGAGGCGCGCCAGCAGGTGCTTGACCGCCGCCTCGGCAAGCAGCGGCGGTGCGCCGGAAAGGAAGGCCGACAGATCGACGCGCTGGCGCCGTTCGCGCAGGGAGAGCTTGCTGCCGACCAACGCGCCGTTCCTCGCATAGATGCCATGGGCGAAGAGCTCGAATCCGTCGTTCGCATCACGGTTGCCGAGGCAGAGCCATTTCAATGGCGGGGGCGTTCTGTCTGTCGCAGTCATAAGTGATGGCTCTATGGGCAAATCTCGCCAAGGCGCTCGGGCATGGAGCCCGCACGCAGGGTTGAGGGGTATCTAGCGGAGACGACCCTACCTCCCACGAATCAAGGTCTTTCGTCGGAAAACCCAGGGGGCAGGTAGGGGATCGGCTCGGCAATCGGCCGCCGAGGGTACTTCCGGTGTCGCCGCCAGGCCTGGTTGGTGGCGGCTTTTTCTCTGGTCTGTGCAGTGGTTCCGCTGTTACCGATTTTTCCGAGTGCGTTTGTGTTGCGGCATCGTTCGCTGGCGTCAGTCGGCGCCGATGCTGTCGATGAAGCCCTGGATCAGCGGCGAGGCTTGCTGTTTGCGCCAGACGAAATGGATATCGCTGGAGTCCAGGCCGGCTACCGGCTCGGCATGGAAACCCCGGCGCGTGGAGGGCATGCGTGCAACGAAGCTCTCCGGCACGCAGGCGAAGCCGAGACCGGCCTCGATGCAGGCGAAGAGGCTCGGGTAGGACTCGATTTCCAGGGTTGCACGCGGCTGGATACCGCTCTCCTCCAGCCAGCGGTCGACCTGGCGGCGGTAGTGGCAAGTGTGGCCGAACACATAGAGTTCGAGGCTGGCGAGGTCCTCGGGAGTGGGGGCCGGCAGGTCGGCGGGAGTGACCCGCAACAGGCGCTCGCGGAAGGCCAGGCGGCTGGACAGCAACGGGTGTTCGATGGGGCCGTCGGTGACGATCAGGTCCAGCTCTCCCTCCATCAGCAGGCGCTCGAGCAGCAGCGAATGCTCCGGGCGGATGTGCAGTTCAACGCCCGGCGACTCGCGGCGGTAGCGGGCCAGGCGCTGGGGCAGGTGATTGGCCAGGGCCACGTCCAGTGCGCCGACCCGTAGCGCGCCTTGCGCCTGGTCGCCGGCGAACAGCGCGGCGGTCTCGTCGGCCAGCGCCAGCAGGCGCCGGGCGTGGCGATACAACAGGCGGCCCTCGGGGGTGACCAGCAGGCGGTTCCTTTCGCGATTGAACAGGGCTACGCCGAGTTGTCCTTCGAGTTCGCGCAAGCGGGTAGTGATGTTCGACGGCACGCAATGCAGCTGTTCGGCCGCGGCTGCGATGGTGCCGCGTTCGACCACCGCACAGAAGAATCCGAGTTGAGAGAGTTTCACGTCATTCTCTTTAAGTGAGTGCCTTGCTGATTATTGATTACTTTTAATGAATGAAAGGCCACCCTAGCATGGACCTCGCGATCGCTTCCAACCCCATTTCACGAGGAAAGATTCCATGACCTACCACGTACTGGTTCAGTTCGACGTTCCCTCCGACAAGCGCGAAGCGTTCGCCGCGGCAGGCCTGTTCGATGCCAATGGCTCGTTGCAGAACGAACCGGGCACCCTGCGTTTCGAGGTGATCCGCGACGAGAACAACCGCAACCGCTTCTACCTCGACGAGGTGTACGAAGACGAGGCGGCGTTCCTCCAGCATTGCCGCAACGAAACCATCGCACGCTTCTACGAACTGATCGACAGCTACGCCTTCGGACCGCTTTTCCTGTTCAAGGGCTACCGCGTCGAGGGTTGATCCCCGCTCCGGCGGCTCGCCGCCGGACTCCACGGAGAATTTCCATGCGAATCCTACATAGCATGCTCCGCGTGGCCGATCTCGAGGCCGCGCTGGAGTTCTACACCCGCGCCCTGGACATGCGTCTGCTACGGCGCCGGGACTATCCCGAAGGCCGCTTCACCCTGGCCTTCGTCGGCTACCAGGACGAGCGCGCGGCCGCTGCCCTGGAATTGACCCACAACTGGGACCGGGACGGCTACACCCAGGGCGACGGCTACGGCCACCTGGCCATCGAAGTCGAGGATGCCGCCGTCACCTGCGCCCGGGCCAGGGCGCTGGGCTATCGGGTCACCCGCGAGGCCGGGCCGATGCAGCACGGACGCAGCGTGATCGCCTTCCTCGAAGACCCGGACGGCTACAAGGTGGAACTGATCCAGAAGGGTACCCAGTTCGATTGAGCCCGCGACCAGGGGGGCGACATAGCGGCTGCTGTCGTTGCGGCTCAGCCGCTGGCGTCGAATGCGGCGTGGAAGGCCACTATTCCTCGCTCCATGCGCCCGTTGAAGGACTGTGCCTGGAAGTATTCGGCGGGAACGCCGGGTAACGCCAGGCCGCTTTCCACCCGAAAGCCGAAGCGCGAGTAGTAGGTCGGTTCGCCCAGTACCACGCAGCCGCCCGCGGGCAGCAGTCGCAGCTCGGCGAGCAGGCGCCGGACCAACTGCGAACCGAGACCCTGGCGCTGTCGCCCGGGCGCCACCGATAGCGGCGCAAGGCCGTACCAGTCGCCCGCTTCGCCATCGATGGTCACTGGCGAGGCTGCGATATGGCCGATCACCTGGCCATTCGCTTCGGCCACCAGCGAAAGCGTCAGCGCGCTGGCTCGGCGCAGGGCATCGACGATGTACTGCTCGGTATGGCTGCTATGCGTTTCGTTGCGGAACGCGGCTTCGGTCAGGCGGGCGATGGCGTCGATGTCGCCGGGCGTTTCCGCACGGATGGAAATATTCATGCAAGCACTCCTCGGAACCCCCGCCTTGTCCCGGCGGGGGCAATGGAAAAGGAAAGGGGTCAGCGATTGTCCGCCTGCGGGCGCACGGCTTTCAGCCCGGCCATGGATATCCGGTAGGGCCTGCCCTGGCGGGAGTGGACCAGGCCCTTGTTCTTCAGCCTGGAGAACACCGCCAGGGTGCAGTCGAGCAGCAGGTGGCCGTCGCGGTTGTAGCACTCGACACGGGTGATCTTGCCCGAAGCGTCGCGAAGGAAGGCGATATGGCCGCCCTGGGCCAAGGCGTGAAGCGTCCGTTGTTCCGGCTTGGAAACGTTCATGTCGGTAGAACCTGTAATCATCGGTGTGACAACGCGGCCGCACTGCGCGAAAAGGCGCGTGCGAGCCATGGCGAAGGCAGATAACCGGCGACACCTCGTGCGGGACGACGAAGTGGCGGTTATCGGATGACTACTATCTCCAACATGCAAGCCTCGGATCGGGGAGGGCGCAGCCACGAAAGCGTGCTGCGATGCGGCAGTCTAACGAAGCTGGCGAAGCGACGGCAAGGAATTGCCTGCGTCGCCATGCCGCTGTGCGACGCTTGCGCCTTTGTGAGGGAGTTCGCCTCGCCCCGCGACGGTCCGCGCTTTCATTATCGGGGGACGCGGGAGGTATCCATGTTTCGCACGGCGCTGACGCTGTTCATGTCTTCGTTGGCAATTCCTGCCGTCGCCTCGATGAGATGCGGCACGCATCTGGTGGACGAGGGCGACAGCGTCGAGCAAGTCCTGGAAAGGTGCGGGCAACCGCTGAGCAGGATCGTCAACGAGCCTGCCCTGCGCAACAACGGCGTGCCCAAGTTGAATGCCGCACGCACCGAATTCTGGGTGTATGGCCCCAGTGGAGGCGTCTACCGACACTTGCGCTTCATCGATGGCAAGCTGGTCGAGATTCGGCTCGAGCGGAAGTGATACGAGGCTGTTGAGGAGTTATTCCTACAGATAATTACTAATTTGCTGCGGGACACCGTGAAAGAGCGCTGAGCGAGAAGACGAGCCGGGTGCGGAGCCAGGTGGATGCGTCTTCCGTCGTGTAGGAATTGCCCGATATCGGGCTGCGGGGCGGAAGGTTGCGGGCCACCCTGATCGCATACCTGAAAAGTTGGCGGCGTAATCTCCGCGATTTTCAGGCGAGGACGCGTCGTGTTGAAGTTATTGGTCGTGGTTGCTTCCCTGTTCATCGGTGGAGGCATGGCCATGGGAGAGCCCGGGGGGGCGGATGGGTTTTCCGCTGTCGCAGCGGTCGATCCGGGAGCGAACCCCGAAGCGCAGCTGGACGGGGAGTCCCAGGAGGTCAGCGAAGCGCCGGCCTATCGCGTGGATGACCTCACCTTCCTGTACCTCACCCATGAGGTCTATCTGGAACCCTACGTTTCCTGCCGTCCGAAAGTCCTGGGCGAACGTTCGTACGTCGCCTGCTGGAACGAAACCTATTCCGGCCGCTCCCCGCTGAATTTCTGGGAATACGCCGAGGGCGACTTCCTCGCCCTCAACGACCCGGCACGTGTGTTGGCCGAGGGAAAGTTCGCCAGCGAGCAGCACATCGGCGAAGCGCCCCTGCCGCTGCCTCTGGATATCGATCTGGACCAGTTGGAGCGAGCCTATTCGCTGATGATGTAAGGAAGAGGAGCCTTCCGACCGCGCCTCCGCCGAAATCCAGCGGGCGCTACCGATCTTTCCCGGGTTTACGCGGGGAAAGCCTGAAAACAGAAAGCCCCTGGCACTGGTTGGTGTCAGGGGCTTTTGCATTGGAATCTGGAGCGGGTGATGGGAACGACACCCGGTTTCTAACTCGTTGAATAAAAACAATTTTCCAACGATGCAAAAATTAAAATGGACTACATCGTGGACTGGCTTCTCACACGTAGGCAATGGCTACGTCCAGCCTCCGCTACTGGTGTCCACGCCAATCCAACAACTCCGCAGTGCGAGCGTCACTTTCTGCTTCTGGTATCTACCCTCGTACTGGTCCATGGTTTCAAAGAAGGAAACCTTCCCACTGCGCGACAAGACCCGATCCAATGCGAGATGGGGTGGCAAATCGAGTTAGACGTAGAGATCCGGCCGGGGAAGCAATGCTGCGTTTGTGGAAGTGAGCGCCGAGAAGGGATACCGCAAAACCGGTCATACAACCTACCCGTGAGATCATATCGGTCACAAACCACAAGCTGTGCAGGCGAACCGGCAACCTGCTCCATGGTGTACGCAGCGGAAGCCCAGAGGCATGCGGAGAGCATCTCGTTTGTGATGCAGTGGTGGGCTTCGAAATTCCGGATGATATCCTTGACCATTGGTTGGTCGTGGAACGATCGCTTCAGGAAGCTTACATTGCGCTGCATCGAGCGCGCCTCGAGCGCCTGAATCAGGGTAGATTTCCCTGAACCATCGGAGCCCTCGATGGCGACGAGGAATCTCGCGGTGTTGGATTGCATCAGGAAAGCCCGGCAATGCGTGCGGCGTCGGCCGCTTCGCTGAATTTACCCTTCTTTAGCCAAGTGGAAATCGAAAGTATCGTCCGCAGTTGAAGCGCTGCACCGAATACCTGTTCGCGGATTCCGCTATCGGATAAATACGAGAACCTGTAGATTTGCGCGGCGTCTGCCTGACCACCGAGGCTGAGTCGCAGAAACGTATACGCCGCGCACATGGCCGGATGCGTGAGGCGGCAATTCGGATCGATGATCACGATTTCTCCGGCCGTATTCAGCAGGACGTTGTCCATGGAAAGGTCCGAATGGGTCAAGGTACCACCGCTTCTTTCGCGTTCGCAATCCGATTCGATGCGGCACGTTGCGGCGAGAAATTGCGAGCGCAGTCGCCCCTGGAACATTTCGTGCTGCACTATCTGAGCAAGACGTCGTTCCCACTCGATCTCCATTTCGTCGGAGAAGGTGTCGGCCACACCTCGCCACGGGTGTTCCCTGTCGGGACGACCGTATCCTTGTCCGGCGGCACGATGCATCAGACTTTGAAGTTTGGCGATTCGCTTCACCATGTCGGTTGACACATGGCCGGACCTGGCGAGCGGCGAGCCATTCACTCTCTCCATGACCAGAATGTCGGGCTCATGGTCGTGGGTTGCGTCGTCAACCAGCAAGACATTGGGGACCGGAACGCCGCTGGCTCGCCAGGAATCCAGGAAGTAGGCCTCCGACTTTGCAGTGCCCGGCGCAATCGTAAGCTTCACGACCACCGGCAGACCGGACAAGCGCTGTGTCCCACTCAGCACTGTCGATTGTCCGTTCGACAAAAGCTGCAGATCATGAAACCCGCCTTCGCACCGGCGAACAAGCAAGGCGTTGATAGCGGCCAGCGACCACGACGAACCATCACTCAAGCGTATATCCATAATTTCCTCTTTCCCGTACCTGCTCACGGAGCCTGAAAAGCGACGAAAAGCGCTCCATGAACAGATTCCTGGCTTGTGCCGGTACGTGCATCGAATGTGCGATCAAGAGCCGTATGACGGGAGACCGCGACGTAGGTTCTGTGAGCAGCCGAAGGGTGAGATTCCCTTCGCCTGACTCGACTTCTCGCCTGACTCGACTTCCCGGGGCGCTGCGCAGCGGCAAGCGGGCGGCGGCGATCATGAGCCTGATCCCGTCGGCACGGATGAATGGGCACGATCCGTATGCCTATTCAAAGATGTGCACACACGGCTGCCAACGCAGCGGGTGAGTGAAATTGGGCAACTTCTACCGCATCGGTGGGTGTGCCGACTTAAGCTACGCAGGGTGAGTTTGGCGTACGCTGAGACTTCAGCGAGGCTAATCCTAAGAAAGCCCAAGGCATCCTTGAAAATCTGATGCCATCTTTCAGACGGCTCGCTCGCCAGTGGGTGCCAAAAAAAATCTGAATTCATGCCCTCCATCATCTTCTGCAAAATGAATCCAGATATCAGGAAGATCCTGCGCCACATGACATTCATGGAATACCCATGTGTGCCCCGTTGTGATCGAGCGCCATTCACCTAAATCCCGCTTCACCGTGGCTGGAATTCCTGCTTCTTCTCTCAGCTCTCGTACAGCGGCCATGTCGGTTGACTCACCTGGTTCCACACTCCCTTTGACCAGTTGCAGGCCTGCCAATGGATGCTCAAACGCCAGAATCTCCAGTGTTTCACGGCCTCGCAGTACCACTGGGCAAGCTTTATCCGCTGTCATGCAGTTACACCTTTTCCCTTTTCAGTTGATCCCTAGAAGGGTCGAGAAGCATACGGGAGGTAAGCTGCCATCGGAACCGATGCCGCGAAAGCAGCGTCAAGGTGTGTTTCGCATCCGCTTATCGTTCACGTCAATTCACGTGTATGCATCAGCTTCTGACATCCCGCCCCGCCGGATAAGAGGTCTGATTAATTTCCAGGGAGCGATGCGATCATTTGATCAAAGGGGTTCTACCCCATTTCCATGGACAGTTTGAAAAGGCTGAAAACTTCAGATCTTGCCGGGCGACTCTACGACGCATTCGTGGGTTGTGAAACCGCTCGATGTAGTCGAATAAATCCGCCCGTGCTTCATCACGAGTGCGATACGACTGATGGGCAACGCGCTCCCATTTGAGCTGACCGAAGAAGCCTTCACAGGCAGCGTTGTCGCCGCAATGTCCGACGGCACTCATGCTGCAGACCAGCGTGTTGAGATTCAGAAAGCGCTGGTAGTCCGCACCGGTGAATTGGCTGCCGCGATCCGAATGCAGGATCACTGAC
>NZ_KV811251.1:0-206 GCF_001813025.1 Pseudomonas sp. HMSC066A08 | reverse complement strand
AATACCCGCATTTTAGCATAGAGAAAATTAGCCGATTGTGGCACTTTGCGCGGAGCATATTGCGCTGCTCGGCTACGTGCATCAGATAAACGGCTGTCAGGTAAGGGGTGCGTTAATAGCATTTCAGGCGGCTTAGAACTATAGCGCACTTGGTCTGCTAAGATCTGCATAAAATTAGGCATACCTTGTGGATCAAACCCTGCACG
>NZ_KV811250.1:41587-60455 GCF_001813025.1 Pseudomonas sp. HMSC066A08 | reverse complement strand
CGATGCGCAGGGTCTGCCACACGCGGCTAGCCCCTACCCCCTCAGCCGAGATATCGGTGGCCAGGCAGAGCCCGCGCCAGGTCGCCTGTTCGTCCCTCACCTCGACCAGCATTCCAGGCTGCACCAGGCCCGGTACCCCATCATCCTTCTGGAACAGCGGGATACGGCGCGTCTCGATCGCCTGGTTGCCTCCCTTGGACAACTCGCAGATCCCGCGCGAGCGCGCCACCTCGGTGCTGGTCATCCAGTCCTCCATGACGTCGGGCGCCGACTCCTCGCCGGCGGTACCGGCGCGCCGCACCTGCACGCTGACGCCGTAGCTGGTACCGCTGACGTAGACGAAATTCCATGCCGGCTGGGGACTCCACTCGCTGCCCCACTCGGCGACGATGGCGGCCGGGATGATCCGGTCGGGAATCGCGGTGTCCCAGTACCAGGTCGCCTCACGATACCGCGGCAGGATCGTCACCGAGTCGTCCATCAGGCCCGGCCGCACGATGCCGCCGGCGACCTCGGCCAGCTTGACGATGACCTGCATCGGCGTCTGATCCTGGTAGCTGAAGGCGCCGGCCGGCAGCGTCCAGTCCGGCGGCCCCATGTTCTCGACGTCCCAGGACACTGAAAAGCCGGTGTACTGCAACTGGTCGTCGACAACCTGACGTGCGTTCAGCGGCGCCGTGTTCACCGCGCTGCGCTTCGGCGCATAGGGCGCGTCCAGCAGTTGGGTGCGGCTCGCGCCGCTGATGGTGTAGCGCTCGCTCGGATGCTTGCCGCTGCCGCTGTAACGCTCGACCAGAAACCGCCAGGTCCAGCCGTTGATCTCCAGTTCTACCGTCTTCGGCCCGTTGGCATCGGGCGCCGCCAGGTCCAGCGAGGTGCGACCGAACAGGTCAGCCGAGAACGACCAGGCGAACGAGTCGATATCCAGGCCGATGCGAATGCTGGTCGCATCCAGCGGCGTGCGACTCGGCAGCACCACCAGGGTGACCGTGTTTCCTATCATGTAGGTCTCCAGTATCTCGGGCTCGGCGGGTGGATCTATCGGTACCACCGGCCCCGGATAGTCGGGGTAGACAATGCCCGTCGGCACCGGATCGGTCGGCCGCCCCCATGCCCAGGGAATCCGCCGCAACGCATCGAAGCGGGCCGGACTGCCGTAGCTGCTGCGCGCCCCGGCGTCCACCGGCCGGATACCACGGACCGGCGCCACGTAGCGGAAATCGAAGAACACGACGGGCGTGTTCGCTGGGGTGTAGCGGGTCGGGCCGAAATTGAAGTCGAGCAGGGCGGTCGGGATGTAGAGACTGACACGCCTCTCCGAGAGCACATCGCGGAAGCGGTCGAACTCGGCCGAGCGCCGCCAGCCGGGCGGACGGCCGGCGTCCTTGGGCGACGGGCGCGGGTTGTAGATCAGCGACAGGCGCCGATCACGCGGACGCAGCGTCCGATCCCAGCCTAGCTCTCTCTCCACGTCCAGCACCCGGGTGCTGTCCCAAGCGCTGCCGGCGGTCGCGTTGCGCTGCTCGGCGTGCTCCCAGCCACTCCCCCAGCCCGCATCACGCACCGGTACACCGGACCAGCCACTGGCGCAACGCCGTGCCAGTGGTCGGCCAGAGCCCCACAGCCCGCCGCTACGCGCATCGGCAAGCACCAGGCGCTGCCAGCGCAGCGGGACGGCGCGCACGGAAAGCGGCGCCGCCCTCTGCCAGGGGGCGCCGAAACTCGCATTGATCATAGAGCCTCGACAGGAAAGGGCCCGTGGCTGAGCGGGCGGTAGTAACGCGTCGCCTGCAGACGGGCCGTGCCGACCTGGCGGCTGGGGTTGTCGCCCTCAATCGGCCACCACTCCGGCTCAGCCGCCGGCAGTACCCCGGCCTCGGTCACCTCGTAGAGCCAGCCAGAGAAGATCGTCGGACGCACGCGCTGGCCCAGGCTGACGGCGAGACGCGGCTCGAACACCGCGCCCCAGTCATCCAGCCCCATCGCGTAAGTGGTCCCGCCGGCCGTCACCTCCAGGGCGATCTCGGCGCGCCCGGACTCGGCCGTCTGCCCCACGCCGGCCACCCGCCATTCGCCATCGAGCTTGCGCTCGATGACCACCACCTGGCGCGCCGCAGCACCGCCGTCGACCGTGACGACCGCTCGCACCTTCGCTGGGTCGGTCGGATCTCGACCGCCCGAGCCTTCGGTCAGGTCATAGGACAGCAGGCGCGTATCGGCATCGAGGACCGGCCAGCGAATGATCCCCAGGCGCGGGTCGCCTTCGTCGGTGACCTGGATCACGAACTGTCCGCGCAGGCCCGATGCCTCGAAGCGCTGCACCGTCTCGCCCTCGTAGACCTGGAAAGACGCCGTCATTGCAGTCGCGGTGACAACCGCCCCGCGATACAGCGTGGCGATCTTGCGCGCCGAGGTCTCCTCCCCTTCACGGGTGACCTTCACGGCGAGGGTCTGGTAGATCGCCTGCCTGGCCCCCGACCAGGCGACCTCCACAGGCGGGCGCAGCGACTTCGGCCCAATGCCGAAGCGCTGCAGCCAGGTGCCGGGCCTGACCTGTACCGGCGGCACCACCTGCAGCATCAGCCCGCTCATGCTGGCCACCACGCCGGATCGACAGACAGGAACCAGAGCCCCCAACGGTCCATATCCACGTAATAGGTCTTGCCATCCATCTGCACCGCCTCCGCCACCGAGGTTGCGGCCAGGGGCAGGCCGAGCCGATCCAGCAGGTGCCCATGCCGGTAGTGGCCCAGGATCGGGTCGAAACACACACCCTTCAGGAGGCCGACGTAGTTCGCGCCGTTCGCCACATAGGGCTGCTGCATACGCCAATAGGGCGGATTCTCTCCCTCTGGCCTGTCGTAGTACATGCTCTGGTACTGCATCTGGTCCATCAGCGCCCCCAGGGCGGCGCCGCCACCCTGGATGATCTCCCCCGAGCGCTGGTCACGCAGTGAACTGAACCCACTCCCAAAGGACCGGTTGGTACTTCGGCTGGCTGAACTCTGATACCCCTGGGCGCCACCGACGGCGATGAATCCCTGGACGCCAGAGGCGCCACTAAAGCTCTCGTACTGCCCGACATAGAGGCCGAGGCTGTAGTCCTCGCTCGTATTCTCATAGCCCCTATCCGCCAGCATGCAAAAGACAAACGTCTCGGCATCCGCGCAGATCTGCCAATAGGTGGCGTAGTTCCAGTACATGTAGCCCAGATAGAGGATATGGGCATCATTGCTGGTGGGGTTGGTATCCGCCGACCACGTACGTGATCGCGTGTTGACCCCCTTTGGAAGCGGAGTGCTGATATCCAGCATGCCCTCATGTACAAAGATCCCGACGAAGTCCCGGTAGCTGCTACCGCTACTACTTGGCAAGTGCTGGCAGAACGTGATCTGTGCACAGTTGGACGCCGGAGCCAGGGTGATGGCAGTGTCGAACTCGCTTACCACGGTCCACCCTGCCGGTGGCTTGTTGCCGTAGCCATCGACCAGCGCCGCGCGCAGGTAGCTCTTGAGCTTCTGGAACGGCGTCACCGCCGACGGGAAGAGCGCCGGCGGTGCGCCGGCGTCCCGATAGCTGTACTGTCGAGCGGTCATCAATCCGCGTCTCCTCTGATCTGCAGGTGGAATTCATCGTCCTCGACGGTGCCCTTGCCGCTGAGTACCGTCCGCACGATCCACATCGGCCCCAGGCACGAGTCGGTGTTGAAGCGCACTGCGTTGCCGGCCGCCCAGCCACTGCCCCAGCCTTCCTTGCGGATGGTGAAGTACGGCGTGTTCGTCTCCGGGTTGATCGGCGCCGTGTCGGTGGTGGTAGTGCCGTTGGCGATGACCCCCAGCTTCTCCTCCACCACGCTGAAACTGGTCGAGGAGTTGAACACCAGCGCCCACTTCGCATCGATCGCACCGCGGTTGGCGATCAGCGGTGGATAGGCGAGGCTGTTGTAGTTGGCGGTGGTCCCGTCGCCCTTCGGCTCGTCGGTCCAGTTCGGCGAGCCGATATCCCAGGTCCGCTGGGTGAACCAGTGATGCAGCCGCGCCTGCAGGTCGCCCCAGCTCAGCGCACTGGACGCCAGCGTTTCGCCCGCCGGCAGATCCCAGGGCAGCGGCGAGGAGATTCCCAGCTCGCCGTTCACCTGAACCTCGGTGCAGAGGGTCATGTGCTCAACCCGGTCACGCACCACCAGCGGTAGGGTCAGCGGGTTGCCCTCGGCATCCTGTAGAACCAGCGGGTTCGCCCAGGTCACCCGGCCGCGCTCCAGATCGACGCTGTAGCCTGCCGAAGCCAGTTCCACCGCGTTGGCGTCCACCACCTTGATCTCGGCCTGCTGGTCGCGGCCGAGTTGCAGCACGCCGCCAGCTTGAGGACTCGGCACCGTGGTCTCGGCGGTATGGGCAACCACCATCACGTCACCCTCGCGGAACACTGGCACCCGCCCGTCCGCCGGCAGTCGCACCGGGTCCAGGCCCAGCAGGGTGGCGTCCAGCGGCAGCGAGGTGAAGACGACCGCGTTGTAGCGCAGCAGCAGCGGAATCACCGGGATATCGCTGGCCCCAGTGGTGTCCTCCAGATTGCTGGTGAAGCGCAGCCGGACGATGCCGGTCACGATATCGACGCTACCCTTGATCACCGCGCCATTGAGCTTACCGTTCGCGTCCGCCGTGGTGGTCACGATCTGCGCGGTATCCAGGCGAACCGCCGTCACCTGCAGGCTCGCAGAACGCAGCGGCGCCCCCGGCGTGCGGAAGGTCATGCTGGTGACGCTGAAGCCGGCGTTGGTGGTCAGGCAGGCCAGCAGCGTGACCGTCGGAGCCGCCCCCGAGCCATAGGTATTCAGCGTCGCGGTACGGCCGGCGTAGTCCACCGAGCCGACGGCGATGCCGGCGTTGGTGCTGCTGTTGATGTTCTTGTAGAGCACACCGGAGCGATCGACGTAGACCTCGCCGGCCCAGGTGAACACCAGCGAGCCCGGCAGGATCGGCTCGGCCACACCAGGCAACAGGTCCAGGGTCACCGGAGCGACGGTCTGCGAATCGGTCTGCTCGCCGTACTCGACGCCGCGGCTCTGCGCGCGCACGCTCAGCGTGCCGCCGAACCCCTCCAGCAACGTGGTATCGGTGGCCACCAGACGCAGCTTCTTCATGCCGAAGTTGTCGACCGTGTCGGTGTAGTAGGTGTACTCCTTGAACACGTAGTTGCCGGCCACCTTCAGGCTGAACTCGCCGGTCTCGTAGTTGATCGTCCCGGCGCGCCCGGCCCAGCCGCCGGCGGCGTCGTCGGTCACCGAGTTGTCCACGGTGATCTCCGATTCGAAGATCGGCAGCGCCCCGGTGCCCATGTCAGCACCGAGGGTCGGTGCCGCCTGGCGACGCTTGGTGATCCACGATAGGCGCACGCTGCCCGCCTTGAGCGGCGCCCCGGGCAGCGTGCCGATGCACATGCCGGTGCTGTCGGAGGTCACCGCCAACGGGCTGTCGGTCACGCTGCCCTGCTGGTAGGTATGCACGATCCCACTCCCGGCATCCGGGGTGGCGCTCAATTCCATGCTGACCTTGCCGTCGGCATAGTTGATCTGGCCGCTGCCACCGGTACCGCTGAGCGAGCCGTTGCCGCTATCGAGCACAGTGCGCTCTACCCCGCCGACCTTGAACGTCGCCTTGTAGGAGCCGGGCAACAGCCCCTGGTGCGGCAACGTCCGGTTGATCCGCGCGCGCGCCTGCACGCTGGTGCCGGTGCGCTGGGTCAGCGCCGCATCGTTCTGCCCGACGTAGGCGTAGATCAGCGAACTCCCCACGTCCGGCAGCGCGCTCAGGGTGATGGATACCGAGCCGGTCGCGAAGTCCACCGTGCCGGTGCCTTCCCCGGCCAATTCGCCGTTGCCCTGGTCGCGGATCTCCTGCCATTTGCCCAGGGCGAGGAACGAGACCACCAGGGTGCCCGGCTGGGGCGGCGCTTCGGACAGCGACAGGGTGTAGACGAAGCCGCGGTTGCCCAGTTCGATAGGGATCTCCCCGGTCACCGCTTCGCCCGTCGCCGCCGCGGCAGGCTGGTAGGTGGCGCTCGCTGTCCCGCTCCAGCCGCTGCCGGAGGCCGCCATCTCGATTGCGCCGCTCTCGTAGTCGACGGTACCGCTGGCAATCCAGTTCGAACCGCTGATGTAGCGCAGGCCGCCCTTGCGGTCGTCGGCGAACACACCGCCGCCGGCGCTCAGCGACAGCGAACCCGGCGCGCAGCCGGTGCCGAGGAACGTCCGCGACCTGCCGCTGCCTATGTTCGCGACATTCAGGTTGACCGTCCGCGCCGGCCCGGCCGCAGCGAACAGGCGCCGCTGGTAGCCGGCCAGTTGGTCGACCAGCGCGTTCTCCCGGGTGGTGCTGGGCACCAGCTGGGAATAGACCGACTTGACCCGCAGGCTCAGCGCGCCGCGGCTGACAGCCTCGGCCAGGGGGCTGATGCCGTAGTACCGCGCGGCATCGGCGACCTGGGTGCTGAGCACCTGGCTTTTCGGGCTGGTGGTACCGCCTGGAGTCACCTGGCCGCCGGGGAAGGTCGCGCCCAGTGGTGCGCTGATCGACAGGTCCAGCCGGCGCCGGGTGAAGTTCACGAAGTTGCCGTTGCCGTAGTCGTGGGCGAACTGTTCGAGCCGCGCCTCGACGTCGGTGATGCGGACATACTGCGAGCGCGACTCGAACACCAACTGATAGACCTCGCCAATCTCGGGTAGCCGCTGTTCTTCGCGCTGCACGCAAGCGATGGCGCGCTGGCCCTGCAACTGGTTGCCCAGCAGTTCGAACGAGGCAGACACGGCCGGCACCACGAAGGACTCGATGGCGTTGCGCGCGTCGCGGCGCTCATCGGTCTGGCTGCCGGTGTTGAACAGCAGCACCGAGACACGCGGATCGGCCGGCGCCCGCGTGACGATGGCATGAGCGCCCAGGTACGGCTCGGCGCTATTCGAGCTGATGCCGGCGAAGGCCTTGCGCAGGTTGATCCGGCCGATGGTCCGGTCCAGGCGCGAGATATCGGGAAACAGGTTGTTGATCTCGCGATCCACCACGGCTTGCCCGGTGGCACGGCCGCCGCCGTCGTCCTCATCGGTGAGGCGCTGGGATTTCAGCAGCTTTACATCATCGACGGTGATCGTCATGGAACACTCCAGCCAGAAAAGAAAACCCCGCCGAGGCGGGGTGTGGGATCAAGGGACGGGGGTGGGCGGCGCTGGGGGCGGCGCTACGGTGAGCAGTCGCAACGTCACCAGGTAGTCGGCGTCCGGACCGGGGTTGACCTCGCGGAACAGCGGTTCGGCTTCCAGCGGCGCCCCGTCGGCGCGGTTGAAGATCACCGAGAATTCGCGGCCGTCTGGCAGCACCAGCGCCATGACCCGCAGGCGCTGGTCGCGCAGCACCTCCAACTGCCGCACGACCCACAGCGGCGTCCATACCCCTCCCCCGGAACGCAGTGTGATCGGGCGTCCATGCAGCTTGGTGCCTTCCTGCACCAGCAGCGCGCCGGTCAGGGAGCGTTCCTGCTCTTGTGCCACCGCATCCCAGGTGAACTCGTCCACCCACTCGAACTGGTCGCCCAGTTCCACCGCATCGAGCCTCATCGGCCGGTCCTCATGCTGGCCTGCTCGAGCACGCCGAGCAGGTTGGTTTCGTCCTGTTCGCTGGCCACCGCCACGTCAACGGCTCCCCGCGGCGTCTCGAAACGAACGACCCGGGGCGGAGGACTCGACACCGGCGACGAGGCAGGGGGCGCCGCCGCGGCCTTGGCGGCGCTCTGCTCGTCCACCCGCTTCTGCTGCTCCTCTCGCTGCCGCTTGGCATCCGTCTCGGCCTGGATCTGCTGCAGGGTGGCCAGCGCCGTCATCAGGTTCTGCACCGCGTTCATGTCGCCGCTGCCCTGGGCCTCGGCCAGTTGCTGCTGCAACTCGGCGCGGCGGCTGTTGAACCGGCTGCGATCCACGGCTTCCTGCTCGCCGCGCAGCCCCGCCAGTTCCTCGCGCAGGCTGACCAGCGTCGACTTCGAGCCTTCCTTGAGCTGCTGGATCTTCTGATTGGCCGCCTCGATTGCGCTCTCCAGTTGCCGCATGTCCGAATCGTTCAGCAGGCTGAGGCCATTTCGAGCGCCCTTGGCCGCCGACACGAAGTCGCCCAGCTTCATGGTCCCGCGCTCGTAGTCGTCCATCAGGCTCTGCAGGCTGCGCTTCTGCTCCAGGTACGCCGCCTGGATCTCCAGGCTGGCTCGCTGGGTATCCATCGCCCAGCGCCCGAAACCGCTCATGCCCACACCCGACTCGGCCTTGATCCGGGCCAGTTGCTCGCTGACCTTGGCCAGCGAGCGCGACGTGGCGTCCAGGCTGCTGGTGTCGATGCTGAGATCGACGGTGGAGATCCCACGCATCGCGTCGAAGGCGTTCAGCGCTTCCTGGCTCAACTGCGCAACGCCCTGCCGCGCGGTGCTCAACACCCCACCGAAGAACCCTTCGAAGGCGCCCATGTCGTCCTTCGTCGACGCTACTCCCTTGCGGGTCGCCTCCATCGATTCGCCAATGGCCTTGCGCTGGTCCGAGAGCGATTTGGCCGCCTTGTCCGAGGACTCCGCGACCGCCTGCATACCCTTGGCGCCCTCCTCGCCGGCCGCCTTCAGTTCCTTGATCTTGGCGGACAGCTTGGTCTGCTCCTGGTTGAACTCCCGCGCGCTGATCGTGCCGTCGTTGTACAGCCGGCCGAGCGCCGTCCGGATGTTCTGGATATCGACCGTGGTCTTCGCGCTGCTGATCGCGTCTTGGACCTGCTTCAGGTTCTCCAGGCCGGTGCTGAGGTCAGACACCCCCAGGGCGGCGCCGCTGGCGGTCGACTTCAGTTCGGTCAGCTTCGCGTTGAGGACACCGGCGCCGTTCGCATACTCCTGCTGGCTCAGCGTGCCGGCCTGGTAGGCCTTGAGCATTTCCCCCTGCAGGGCGGTCAGTTGCTCGGTGGTCTTGGCCGCGCTGATCTGGTCCAGGGCATTCTGCAGGCTGGTCACCGCCTGCACCGACTCGGCGGCCGCGTTCTTCGCACCCGCCTTCAGGTCGGTGAAGGTGTCGGTGATCGCCTGGCTCTGCTGCTGTGCGGCGGAGGCGATAGCCGTGGTGCTGGTGTCCCAGGCATCCGCGATATCCTGCGCGTCCTGCTGGATCTGCTGGCGGAAACCCCCGCTCATGCTGCTGAGCAAGTCGTGGACGCCGGCGACGGAACTGCGGATGCGCTCCCCACCCAGCGCCGCCGGGATCTTCTCCGCCACCTTCTCGATGCCGGCGACCATCAGCGACATGGTACCGGTCCAGGCCAGGGCGATAGCGCTGATGCCCGAGGTGACGCCGTTGAACAACGTCCGGAACGGCGCGATGAACAGTTGCACCCGCGAGGCCATGTCGTCCAGCTGGGTGCTGAAGCTGCTAAGCCAGGCCGAGGTCTTGTCGATCAGGGTGCCGAAATCGACGTCGGCCAGGCGCTTGATGAAGCGCTCGACCCATTCCGAGCCCTGGACGAAGGCATCCGACAGCCCCTTGGCCAGCGTGTCGAGGCGCCCGTCCTGGTCCATCTGCGCGATGGTATCGCCCAGTTCCTTCAGCTTGTTCTTGACGTGGTCCAGCGCGCCGGCGTTGGCAATGCGGTTGAGAAATTCGGCCGCAGTGTCGCCGAGGTTGCTGACCAGACCGGTCAGGGTGCTCATGGCCTTCGCAGCGGCCCCTTCGGAGCTGCGCCCCATTTCGTCGACCAGCGCCTTGATGACGTCCCGGCCAAGCTTGCCCTTACTCGCCAGATCCTGCAGCTGCGCGGCATTCTTGCCGGTGACCTTGGCCAGCATGTCCCACGCCGGCACGCCACGCTCGACCAGTTGCAGGATCTCCTCGGTCTGCAGCTTCTGCTTCGCCCAGGCCTGGCCGACTGCCGTCGTGATGCCCTCCAGGCGCTCCATGCCGCCGCCCAGCTTCTCCGACTGGTCCTCGATCGCTTTCAGCGCCCCGTCCATAGGGTCCAGGCCGTAGGCCTTCAGCAGCGCGAAGGCGTCGGTGACGTCGCCCAACTGAAGCGGCGTGTCCTTGGCAAAGGTCTTGATCCAGGCGGTTGCCCGCTCACCCTCGGCAACCGAGCCCATCAGCGACGTAAGCCGGTTCTGCAGGTTCTCGAACTGGTCGCCGGTGGTCAGCATCGAGACGATGCCATCACGCACCAGGCCGATTCCTCTGCGCACCAGGTTCAGCGCCGCCTGGATGCCGACGAAGGCCGCGGCGTAAGCGGCTGCCTGGCGAACGCCGGACGACATGGCCTCGCGCAGCGCCGTCACGCGCGAGGTGTGGCCAGCCGCCTCCCGCGCCGCTCGCATCTGCGCACGTTCCAGCTCGCGGATCTCGCGGCTGTTCTGCGCGATGCTCTCGCGGGTGTTGTCGACCACCGACGCCAGCCGCCGCTCCTCGTTGGCAAGCTGCCCGGTATCCACGCCCGCCGCCCGCGCCGCACGTTGCTGCTCAGCGTGCCGAGCGGTCAGTTGGTCAAGGGTCCGACGCAGACCCGCTGCGTCCCGCTCCGCGATCTGCAGGGACACGGCCAGGCCCCGGCTCCCGGGGTTGCGGTCCAACGCCTCGCGCAGGTCCGCAATGGTACGGTCCACCCGCTGCACCGACGTCTGCGTCTGCGCAATGGCGCGCTCGGTAGTTCCGAGCGCGGTCACCAGGCCGCGGGCCCCCTTCGCATCGTCCAACTGCCGGTTCAGGTTCGCCGCTGTGGTGCGCAGCCCTTCCAGCGCCTCGGTCGACTGCTGGGCGGCGGGCGACAGTTCGTCCCGGCCGCGAAGAACGAACTGGATCAGGCGCTGCATTGGGTTCGCCATGGCAATCCTCTGGCAAAAAAAACCCGCCAAATGGCGGGCATATATATAACTTCTACAAGAGAGCTCAGGGAATAGAATACTTTTCCTTGAGCATTTTCAAACGTGCGGTTTCATGCTCACTTAGCCCTTGAGAGTCGTACAAAACCTTATTATCAGCGCCGTCTATACGCACCACATCCACGGTAAACAGTGCATCCTCTGGAGCATCAACCTTGCCCCACTCACTAAACATATTGGGAGCAAGCGACCAATCTGCACTTTCACCAGGCTCCAAGCCACCTCGAATCTGGTAGTTGAAGTCTTCAACCAACCATGGGACCGAACGCCCGGGGCTAGCAATCGTTCCTTTGAAGTATGCACGAGAAACAGGCTTTTCCGTTCCATTGTGTACCGACAGCTGAATCACTGGCTCTTTGCCAAAGCTATACTCCTGATCTCGCAGGAAAAACCGAGAACGCGTAACAGTAAACTTCGCTAGTTCACCTTTAGCCTGCTCTGCGCTACTTCGCTTAGCTTCCAGTTCCCTGATCTCAGCTAACGCCTGCTCTTTTTCACGAGCCTCTCGAGCTGCTTTGATAGCCTCGGCTTGAGTGATCAGCTCATCAGCCGTCTTTCCGCTCAGGGATGCCATGGCATTACCTGCGATATCTTCCGCAGTTACGTCACCCTTCATGACTGCTTTAAAATCTAGCCCTTGAAAAACAACTAGAGTTAAGGCCTCTTGGAACTTCGTTCGTTTCTCTGGTGAAAGCTGCTCGGTAATTTTCTGAATAGAGGCTTTCATCGCCTCATCACTGGAACCGTCCAGCTTCGGCTCTCCGCAGCCAGCCAGAGCAACTGCAACACAAAGTACTGCAAGTCGGTAAATTCGCATGGATTCCCTCCCAAGGGTGTTAGGCAAGAGAGGGAATCTACCCCGATAGTGGCACCATGCCAACCTGGTTAGGCAGCCAGATCCATCTGGCAGAACTTGGAAATGTCGGTCGCGGTCACGCGCGAATCTGCGAGCAGTTCCGCCGGGCCGGTGAGCTTGGCGTATTCCTGGCCCAGCACCGCCAGCTCCTGCAGGAGGCCGAACTTGACGCGGCGAGGACGCAGCGCGAACGGCTCGCCCGACTGCGCGTCGTTCAGGCCAGCGATGAACAGTTCCAGCTCCTTCTGCGAGCCGTTGAGCATATGCACCGCCCGGCTCGGGCGCGGCGTGTAGCTGACCTTGATGCCGGTTGCATCGATCTTGCCGCCGCTCAGCACCTGGATGCCGTGGGGTACCAGCAGGTAGTCCGTGCCCGGGGCCACCTCGACGTCCCCCGCGGTCTTCACCGTCACGGGCTTGGTCAGGTCCGGCAGGTACTTGAACGGGATCAACTCCAGCGCAACCCCCTGAGAGGTATGCGCCTCGTCGGTGATCGCGGCGGTAGGCGCCACCTGGATGGTGGAGCGCGTCACCAGGGCGACATTCTCGGCGGTCAGGTCGAACATTCCGATGGAGGACGTCACGTCGGTGACGCGCTCGCGGACGTTGCTGTTGCCGCCGCCTCCCATGTAGTTGGGCAGCGTCTTGCGGTCGGTGGCGAAGCTGATATTGAAGGTGTCGCAGTTGCCGAGCGGCAGGAACGGTTCCTGCGACCCGTACAGGCGGGCATGGATGATGCCCTCGCCGATGAACGAGCGGTCGATGGTCTGGAGCATGGGGCTCTCCTGATGGGTTCGGGTGGGTTACTTCTGGTCGCCGCCGGCCGGTTCGGCCAAGGCTGCCGGAATCGGCGCTTTGGCCTTGGCCTCGGTGGCGTAGCCCTTGCCCAGGGCATAGGCAGCTACGGCGGCGGTAACGCTGATGGCGCCCTTCGACGCCGGGTAGTGGGTCGCGTCCAGCCCCTCGCGGTAGTTGAACGGCCTGGTAACGATGATCTTGGGCATGGAGCCCTCCGGAAATGAAGAGGCCGCCCGGAGGCGGCCTGGTGGATGGGTTACAACTGCTGCGAGTAGCTGACCTGCAGAGGGATGGCTCGATAGGCCCAGCGCCGGCCGGGCTCGGGCAGGCGCACAGCGGATGCCGGAAAATCGACACGCACCAGGCCGGGCACCGTCAGCCCGGCCTTGTGGCCCTTGAGCACCCGCTTGATCGCCAGGCGCGCCTCGCGCAACGCCTGGACAGCGTCCCTGCCGCGCGCCATCGGGACGATGTTCACGGTCCACTCCTCCACGACACTGCCCGGCGACCGGTCTCGTTCCACGGTGTCCCCTTCCTGCAGGATGATCAGCCGTTCGGGCTCGTCGCTGTCCTCGGCGTCGAGCACCCCGGCCACCCAGTCCTCACGGACGGCGTCGCCGAACGCCGGTACCACGGCCAGCAGGTCCAGCAGTTGGCCGATGACCGCGGTCTGTACATCGATCACGTCGCTCATTCGGGCACCACGTAGAAAGTGATCCAGTCGCCGTCGTCGGCATGGATGCCGTCGATGCGCCAGACCTGGCCATCGGAATCGAGGAACGCCCCCTTTCGATCAAGGGGCTGCAACACGGCCTTGCGGCACGCAATGGTCCGGTACCGATCCAGGGCGCCGGCCTCCATGCGCTCAACACCTTCCTCAACGATCACCGCAGCATTGCCGACCTGCCGGCCAGAGCGGTCCAGGTAGCCAAACTCACCATCGCCGAGGACGTCGGCGATGATCTCGTCCATGTCGGCGACCAATTGGACAAAGCCAGCCACTACTTCACCAACTTGATGACTGCGCGAGGGCGGGTGCAAATATGCAGAGGGTTCGACTGCGCTTCGCCAGCCACGCCCTTGTTGAACGGCATGACCTCCTGCTTGGCGTAATACGGCAGGCCCAGGGTGTTGACGGTCTCCATGTAGTTGGCCGGCGCGAAGATGCTCAGGAACAGCTCCGGCACTCCGATAGGCACAAGCCGTGCCTCATCATCTGGGATGAAGGAGCGACCGCCCACCTTGCCGCGGTAGCGCTCCCAGATCACGCCGCCAAACTCGAACTCCTCGCGTGCATCACCGCGCAGTTGGGAGGCCTGCATGGTGTTGAGGTAGGTCTCCTCCACCGACTTGTGGGTGATCAGCGCATTCCAGAAGTTCTTCCCACAAAGCGCGCGCGAGCCGCTGCTGGGGATGTTGCCCAGGGCATCCTCCTGCGCGTCCAGTGCTTCGCCGGCCTTCAGGCGTACCTTGGTGGTCGCGCTACCTAGCTCCATCTGAACGACCTGAGCACTGATACCGAAGCGGTCGTAGAGGTCGAGCAATACAGTGCTGCCGTCGGCATCGAGGATGGTACCGAGCACCGCGCCCATCCGCTGGTGCTCGTGAGTGGCGTCGAGCTGGCGACGCATCTTGCCCAGGCGCTTGTTCACCACGTCCTGCACAGCCTGCAATTCGGTTTGCTCGCCAAAGGCGCGAATGCCTTGGATCTCGTCGGCCAGGATGGTGAAGGTCTGTGGCAAGTGCACATTGTTGAACGGAATCAGCACGCGCTTGCTGCCAGTGACAACCAGGCCTGGCGCGCCGCGATCGGCGGCCGGCACCAAGTGTAGGGTGTCTCCGTCCTTCTCGATCTGCTGGGTGATGGTGGTGCTGCCCTCTTCCTCGAAGAGTCCCAGAGCCGCCAGACGGCCAGGCACCTCGGGGGCTTCGTTGATCGCAGCGGTGAGGGACGAGACGCTGAACGCCTCGTCTTCGAAGACGTTGATGTCAGCCATTGTTTACTCCATAGAAAATGAAAAGCCCCGCGGGTGCGGGGCTTCGGGAGGACTCAAAGGGGCCGGTCAGTACGGCGTACCGGTGCGGACAATGAGGTTGCGGGCCTTGAGGTCGCCACGGGCAGCGTCGTTCAAACCAGTCAGCGCCACATCGATCACCTCGGCCAGACGAGCAATCACGGTCACCGCCTGGGGATCGGGCGAGGCCGGCTTGGGCGCATACAGGATCGCCACCGCCACCTCGGTGCCATCTGTGGCCGCATCGTCGTAGGGCGCGTATTGGCCCGACGCCGTGACGATACCCAGCACCTGGCCGGCTGGCAGGGCCTTCGCGGTAGCGGCCAGGGTCACCTGTTCGCGGGAAATGGAACCGGCCCCCTCCGAGAGGAGGAACTCACCGGCGTGAAAGCCTTCGGTTTTGGTCATCATGCTTCTCCTTTCGAAGCCTTGGGTTTAGCGGTTTGGGCAGCCCGACGCGCGGCGTACACCTTCGACGGCGTCGCAGCCCTGGCCTTGCTGGGGGGCGTCGGATCATCCTCGAGCGGCGGGGTGTTGATGATTTCGCCGAAGCCGTTGCCAGCCAGCTTGTCGAACAGCCTGGCGCGTACGGCGTCTGGTTCGAGGCCAGCTTTCACATAGTCGGCGGCAAGTTCCGGCAAGCGCGCACTGACGCACAGATCGCGGACCGCCTTGGCCCGGGAGACCGCTGCATCAATGCTTGCCTCGTCTTTCAGGTTTCCTGCCAAGGTCAGAGCCTCCACGAGGTTACGGATACCGGCCTCCGAGCAGCTACGGATAATCCGTGCTGCCAGGGCGGCGGCAGTGGGCTGGGTTACAGGGGGTTCGGGATCAGGTTCAAGAACAGGGTCCTCTGTCGGTGCAGGTGTATCGCTCAGCGGCGGCTTATCGAGTTGAGCAAGCAGCGTCTGGGGAGTATTGCGGTATTTGCGCAACGCACCGCCATCGCCCACCACCGCCTTCACAGCCACCCCGTCCAGCACCTCGTCGCAGAAACCAAGCGTCGTGGCTTCACTCGCCGTCAGCCAAGTCTCGTCCTTGATCATCTGCCGGAGCTCACCATCGTCGATCTCGGGCGCCTTGCGCTTGTAGGAGGCGACGATGGCTTCCAGCGTCTGGTCCAGCACCTCGGCCACCTTGCGCAGATCGTCGGCATCGCCGCCGGCCCAGGTCCAGGGGTTGTGGATCATCAGCATGGAATTGGAAGCCATCTCCAACCGATGCGCGCCGCAGGCCGCCACGCTTGCCGCACTCGCCGCCAGTGCATCGATGCGGGCGGTACAGCGCTCGCCCAGGCGGTTGAGCACGTTGTGGATCGCCAGTCCGTCGAATAGGTCGCCACCAATAGAGTTGAAAGCCACCAGCACTGGCGAAGAACCATCGTCGACGGCCTTCAGGTCCTGGATAAACTGGTTGGCCGTGATCCCCCAAGTACCAATCTCACCGTAGATGTAGACCTCGATGGCCTGGTCCGGCTCACCCTCGGCTGCAGCCTTGATGCGGTACCAGGTCTCGTCCTGGGGCGCCGGTACATCCGGGACCTTGTTGAAAATGTGCAGGCCGAGTGCAAGCGCCTGCGCACGAAGCGCTGATTGTTCGGTCATGGTGTTTCCTCATCGGCGGGATCCGGCGACCCCGGAGCCGTTGTGTAGTTGAGACCAAGCTCGTGGGCACGTGTCTGGTCTGCCGCGTTTTCTTCGTCGATGGTTTCTGCGTCGTAGCCCTTGCGCAGCACTACCTCGCTACGCGAGACCAACCCCGCCTGGATCTCCAGTACCTTGCCCTGTACGTCCTGCACTGGGTGGATGTACTCCCACCCCTGAGGCACCCAGCGAGTTCGCAAATACTCGCGCCGTCGGCGTGCGTAGTCGGGTAGATCCAAGGCACCGGATAAGTACGCCATGTCCATCCACGCCGCCCTCACCGGTCGGCAAAGCTGGTGGATGTAGACGCTGAACTGAAGCTGTTCCAGGCGCCGGCGAAACTCGTTGAGCACCACCCGGATCACCCGGTCATTGACGTTTCTCAAGTCCCCGGTGAACAGCTCATAGGGCACTCCAACGCCCATGGCCGCGGCCTGCAGTTGCTGCCGCATGAAGTCCGGGTAGTTGTTGCCGGCCTCCGGCGGCTTGGAGAACTCCACTTGCTCGCCTGGCAGCAACTCCTGCATGGTGCCCGGCTCCAATCCCACCATCGGCGTGAAGCCGTCACCGTCCATACGCACCGGTCCACCGTTGATGGGATCGATGGGAGGCAAGTCGCCTGGGCTCGGCCGAGTAATGAATCCGGCGAACAGATTGGCTACCTCCTGGCGGAACAGCACCGCATCGTCGAAGTTGTCCAACGAGCGCAGCCGCAGTAGAACCCGAGACAGTCGGGGAACCCCCCGCAACTGTCCTGCCTCCAACGGCTCGAAGACGTGTAGTACCTCGCTGGCCGGCACCCGCACCAGTTGGTTGTAGCCCGCCGCCATCACTGCGCTGTCGCCGGGGTGACGCCGATACATCCAGTACGCCACCCGCTTGCCCAGGGCGTTGAACTCAATGCCGGCCCGGATCAAATTACCGTTGCGTGCCACCTCGTTCTTCTCGAGCGGAACGAACTCGGCAGGCAGCAATTGCAACTGCAACGGCACGGCTAGGTCGTCCTCCAGCCGCCTCGGGCGCAGACGAATAAAGCACTCGCCGCTCTCCTCGACCATTCGCGCCGCCAGTGCCTGCTGTCCATAGAAGTCGGTCCGCTCGTCGGCATCCGACTCGTCGGTCCAGTCCAGCCAGAGCTCCAGCAACAACCGCCGCAGCGCCTTGTCCTGAATCGTCGGCATTGGCACGATGCCGGAACCAATGAGGTTGCTCACCCGTGTGTCGATCGCACCACCCGCATAGGGGTCGTTGCGCGTCGCAGCTCGGGAGCGCTTGCGTAGCAGTGGCAGTGCAGGGAGCGACAAGGTATTGATCGAGCCCGGCGGCGCATCCCAGTTCTGCGCGCGGCGGCCTGTTCCGGCACCGTCATAGCTGTTCTTAATCCGGTCTGGAAGCATGAAGCCCGCCCGGGTCAGATGAGGATACCTGGCCATCACACCCCCTTCCCGGCAGGGTACAGCCGACACACCCGGGAGCGCCGACCACTGAGCGCCGACTCCTGTCCCGCATCTGCCACGTACTGGCTTTCCAGCATCCGCAGACTCGCCAACTGCGCGCGCTCAAGCTTGCGACCATCCTTGGTGATGGTCTGCCCCTTGGTGAGAATGTCATGGATGGCCGCGCGCACATCCGCCAACCGTTGCTGCGCTTCGGTCATATCCGCCTCGCGTGGTTATCGACGTTGTTTCAGATAGCCGCTGCCGGAGCTGCGGCGTTTGGTGGTCGGGACCGATGGTGCAGTGGAAGTGGTGGGCGGCGTATCGAGGACCAGGCCGAAGCGCTGCTGGGCGACTCGCAGCATTGCCAGAGCGCCGACGGCGCAGTCCAGTGCCTCGTTCCGGCGCCCCTTCGCGTCCCAGCGATACACGCGCTGGCCCTTCTCGATCTTCATCACCTTGGTTTCGGCAGTGAGCTGCTTCAGTTCGCTCTCGTCGCAGATCGCGTCGCTGGCTGGCAGATGCATCACGCCGGGGAGAACCTTGCCTGGCTCGGGCTGAAGCTTCAGACGGCTGTAGATCAGCTCCTTGGCGTTGTCCGTACCGATCATCGTCAGGTAGACGCCAGCCTTGTTCTTGTTGTTGGGGAACATTGCAATGGGCTTGCCGTAGACGTTGTGCCCCTTGGTCGGGATGACCCACAACAGGCCGTGCTTCTTGCTCTCCTCGTACACCTCGTCGGTGTAGTGACCGCCGGAGTCCCATCCCCAGAGCGCAACGCGCATGCTCACACCGTCTTCACGCTGGTACTGCTGGTGGAGCTTGAGCCCGACCTTCCGGCGCAACTCGGCGCTAGCCGGGTCGCCCTGCAGAATCCAGCGGTCGACCAACCAACCTTCCTCGCCCGCGGCCCAGGCCCAGATGCGCGCCTCGTAGCGATCGTCCTGGGTGTCGATGAAGCCGGTCAGAGCGGCTACGCGCGCGGGCAGGTGCTGCCAGATCTCGCGCCGACCATAGAGGTTCTCCCACTCCAGCTTTTCGCCCTGGTCACCCTCCCAGGTTTCGCCCAAGGTGGTGTTGACGAAGGTGATCAGCTTCTCGCGGTCGCCCTTCACGTTCAGCCAGTCGCCGACCATGTCGAGCCAAGTGGTGAAGACGCTGTACGCGGTCCAGATGTGGAAAGTGACA
>NZ_KV811250.1:0-41487 GCF_001813025.1 Pseudomonas sp. HMSC066A08 | reverse complement strand
CCAGATGTGGAAAGTGACAGAGCGAGGCGTACGGGCTGGCTCGCCGTCAGCCTTGAACCAGTCCATGGAATCATACGTCCAGAGGCCGGTCCGCTCACAAATCCAGCGGCCATCGTTCGCGGCCTCTACCGCTTCGTGATACTCGATCACGCAGCCGTTGTGCTCGCAGGTGTACCAGGCCTTCTCCGCCTCACCCAGCGCGTTGGTCTCGTATTTGATGCCGAACGAGCAGTCCTTGCCGCCCCACTTCAGGAACTGTTCTCCGTGGCAATGCGGGCAGCGGATGTGAAAGCGCATGAAATGCGGCGACTCTTCAGCAGCCTTTGTGATCTGGCACTCGCCCACCGTCCCCGGTGTGGAACCGCGGATCGACTTCTTGAAGGTGGCCCCCTCCAGGCGCTTGTCGCCGAGAAAGGTTGGCGAGCCCTCGCCCTCAATGTCGGCGTCGAATTTCGACAGCTCGTCGTAGATGACCTCGTCGGGCGACTTCTCGCGGTAGTTTCGCGCGGCCTTACCGCCCAGGCACCAGAGCATCTTCTGGTGGCTGAACTTCTTCGCGGCGAGGGTGTTGTCCCGGTGCTTCTTCCCATACCACGGCGCGAGGGCGAGTAAGACCGGAACATCGCGGATGAACGACTCAACGTGCCGCTTCATCAGCTCTTCGGCGTCAGGGTCCGTCGGGCAGTAGCTCAGCACGTTGCGCTTTTTGTGCTGGAGCTTGTAGCCGATGTTCGCCATCAGCATCTTGGTGTAGCCGACCCGTGCAGACTTGATCAGGTTCACCACGCGGATCAGGTCGTTGCCCATCGCGTTCAGGATTCCAACCTGGAACGCTGCGGTTTCCCACTTTCCTTCCTGGTAAGAGGACTCGGACGACAAATAGAAATGCTTGTCCGCCCACTCCACCGCAGTCAGCGGTGGTTCGCGGAATAGGGACTCAAGGCCGAGGCGAACTTGCTTCTGCAGGTCATTCAGCCAAGGACTCGACATATTCATGCAGCATACCCGGGAGTAGATCGCCCAACTCAGAAGCGCGGTTGCGCGCCAGAGCGATCTCTCGCTGCAGCGCCTCGACGTGCCGCACGTCGAGGTCCGGGTGCTTGCGGCGCAACTTCAAGGGCACCGTGTCGAGAATTGAACCAATCTGGGCAGCGATCTTGCCCAGGGCGAAGACCGCAAATTCGGTAGGCACCAGATGCTTGTCGGCGACCAGGTTCTTCTTCTCCTGGGCGTCGGCCTGGGCCGAAGTGAGGCGCAGACGCTCCTGCGTCAGCTTATGTTCTGCCAGCGGGTCGATGCCTTCCGGAACATCACCGTCTGGTTGGTGTTTCCGCTCCGCGAAGTCGAGGCGGTTTTCCAGTACCGAGCGGACGTCATAGAAGGCCTCTCGGCCAATCCTTGCAACCGGCTCGACGCCCCATTTATCAAAGGCTTGCGTGCTTATACCGAGGCTCGTCGCCATCCGGCTTTTGTTGAGCCAGTGAGGCTGCCGAGTGATATCTGGTTTGCTCATAACAACACAACAACCAACCTCAGAATTTGGGCCATACATAGTGGAAAAGCGGGGTTCGAATTACCCTCTCCAAGGGCCACGCTTCAGGGGCCCCCGGTGCTTTACGAGTAGCACGTCACTGCCCCGCTTTTCGCGACACCCCACCTGCAAGTGGCCACCGCCGGCCCGGGTTGAACTAACCCCGCTCCGCCCGGCCAAGCCACCCGCCAACGGTTCAGCGCAACGCTTTCGCCAGGGCCCGCTCGATGTTCGCCTCTAGGCGCGCGTCGTCCTCGGCAACACGCCGAACGACTTCGTGAAATTGGAAGCGCACGCGGTACTGAGGCTGGCGGACGAAGGCGAGGACCATGGTCAACATCCGTCCACGGCGCTCGGCGACGCCAATCGGTCGGCGGCCACGGTGCATCACGAAGTACGCGAGTTGGTGTCCCCTCGCCAAGGAACGCGCCGACTGGGTGGCGTTTCCTTTGAACCCCGCTCGGTATTCCAGGGCGCCCAGGCCGGAAAGGATCTGGATCATCTGGCCGCGGCTCATGTTGCCGTACTGGTCCAGCCGGGCGCCCTCCGCTGGAACCACGAACATGCCCGCCGGCAGGATGCCCCGGGCCCGGAGGTTCCGCTCCGACGCCTTGTCCACCCTCGGCCCTCCGAAGACCTGGGGAGCTACCCAGTCCTCCGGCGACTGCCCCTTCGAGGCATGGTCCTTTTCGTCCTTCACCCACAAGGCCGCCTCAAGCCGGCGTGAGGTGGCATGCAGGATGCGGATGGCGTTACGGGTGAACGGTGTCGGCCGGTCGAAGACCTGGTCGATCTCCCCGACTAGGGCCTGATTCGCCTGGTTCGCGGTGTGGTTCAAGGCGTCGGCCAACACTTTGTTCGGCAGGTCGCCACAGAGGACCCGTAGAGACGCCACCGCATCATCGAGATCTCGGGCGGAGATACTGCCTCTCATCGCTCATCCACTCGCTGACGCTCGATGCAGTCCAGGACTTGGACCGCGCACGCTGTCAACGCAGCCTCAACAGCATCGATCGCCGCGGTTGCATCTTCACCGTTCGCTAGCGGCGGACGGCCGGGGAGCCGACACGGCGTCAGCGGGCACTTGGTCTGCTGCGCGGTAGGCGCTGGGATCAGTGGTTTCGGGGCGGGCGTACATCCGGCCAAGGCCAGCAGGGATGCCAGCACGCAGCCAGTCGCGAACAGCCTGGTCATTCTCTTTCAACTCCCGTAACGCCGCAGCGTGGCGCGTACCCTGTATCTCCAAGGCCTGGCCAAGCTGGCGGGTTTGCCGTTCGATCTCGGCGACGCGGCCGAGTTGGCGTTGCTGTTCAGCGAGAACGCCGGCCTGCAGGTCGATCATCTGCTGTTTACGGTCACGCTCGGTCTCAGCAGCTTCGGCGCGGCGTTGCTCAGCTTCGCGATCCTGTGCCAGGTGATCCATGCGCCAAAACACCAGCGCGGTTACCAGGGCGACCACCAACCATGGCCGCCAGGTCACTGATCGATCCTCCGACCAACCTTGAACTTGAACGTCGGCTCTTGATCGAGCATCGAGTTGACGATGCCCTCGATGACCGAGAACAGGGAGACGACAAGTTCAAGCGGCGCCCACTTGGCGAACGCCAGCGGGCAATAGCTATCGACATCCCCCAGCCACATCGGAATGCCGTAATAGCTCCCATGGTGCGAGACGCCGATCTGTCGAGCTTCGGCTTTCGTCGTGAACCCGAGCATCATTCCCCCTTGAGCGCAGCACGCGCCCATTCGAGCCGGGCGTTGCGATCCTCAGCCCCGGTGAACGATCCGTTTATGCGGAGAGTAATCTTCTCGAATCGGCCTTGGTCAGCCAGGTCGTTTAAACCCCGCGACTGCCAGAACCAACCCGCGGCAATTGCTGCCCAGGTCCGTTGCTCCAGCAGTTCAGGCTGCGCTACCAGCGGCAGCGCCAGGGCGCGTGCAGCTTCCGCGTAGTTGTCGTGGCCCGTAATCATGATCAGGCCGCGTCCCCGGTATCGATACCCATCGCCCGTATCCGGCGACCCGTTGCCCATCCGGTTTGCGTAGACGCGGTTCGCGATGCGCTCAGGCTGGCGTGCGTACTGCTTCGCCTCTGCCGGCGTGAACCGCTTCGGCCAAGTACGGAGCAACAATTCGGCGGAGTAGTTCAGGTTCTCGATCAGACGCTTGAGGCTCTGGCTTTCGTGTCCGACCTGAGCCAGGAACATCGCCACCCGCTCAGCCGTGTTGATCTCGAACCGGGCCATGGCGCCGTTGATGTGCTCGACCCAAGCCGAGGCAGTAGCGGCACCGCAGCCAGTAGCGCGGTCGAGTTGATCGGCAGTGATCTTCATTCGCCAGACCCTCGACGCGGCAGCTTGATCCCAGCGTAACGGTCGGCCAGGTCACGGATCTTCTCGACGCCCAGGAAGCCGATCCAGCCACCAATGAAGGTGGCCATGCTCTGCGGCACGCCAAAGAACTCGAAGCCGCTGATGATCGTCAGCGCCAGCCCACCACACAGCGCGCCCTCCAGAAGCGCCTGCCGGCGCGTGCCGCCGCCGTAGATGATCCTGGCCATGGCCATGGCCCACGACAGCAGGGAGGCGTAGATGATCGGCGCATGCTGGCTCAGCCAGGCGAGCACAGCCGCCCAAGTGTCGGGTTTGTCAGGCATCTTCATCGTCTCGGTTCCCCTCGCCGGGGCGGAAATGAAAAAGCCCAGCGCGAGGGCTGGGCCAGGGATGGGTGCAGGTACGGCCTTACAAGGGGGGGCCGCGCTCCCCGCAGCGCAATGCACCACCTGCAGAAGGGTAGAAACAAAAAAACCCGGCATATTGCCGGGTTTTCCGATGGAGAATTACTTAGCTTGGGCTACAAGCTTCGGTGTCTCAATCCCGCGCTGAACACAAACCTGTTGCAGATTGGTGTCAGCCTCCTTGAACCGACGCAACTGCTCCAGCGAGGTTTCAAGGCTTGGCTTGACTTCGCCAACGCTATTGAATGCCTTATTGCTCAGTGCGAACGTCTTCATCTGTTGCTCCTTGGTCGGGATAGACGGGAAGAACGACATCTTTATTCCCGTAGTACGCCTCTTTCATGTGTTGCAGTTGATGCTGATACGGCACATCCTCGAGCAGCAACTCCGCGCTACTCAAACTGCTCCAACCCAGACGACGCAAAAGTGCATCGAAAAGGTTGTCAAACACTTTAATCTTACCCATCAGCGACTGCTTGACGGGGTCTGTATCCTTCATGCTCTCGGCAAAGCAGTAGTAATCACCGTTGCTAGCACACTGCTGCCGAGGACGGTGGTACATCAACACAGCCGGCTTAAGCGGCATCAGAGACCGTACATGCGGAACCGGCCACAGCCAGAACCACAGCCACAAAGTAGCAGCTGCGCTCATCAGATATCGACCGATCGTGATCTCAACCTGAGCCTTCGTGTGAACGATAGCATGGATCAATGCAAAGAGAGTGTCTACCTCACCACCGGCGTTGTGGCGGATATGGATCTCGATCAGCTCGTGTGCTTCAGCCTCGCCTAGAGCCTCCACCAAAGGACGCACCGTTTCGACATTCACTACGGCCGTGAGTTCAAGAGCGCGTCTAGCCTTGCTCATCCCCACCAGTTCGACTGCCGTACTCATTCCACCATCCATACCCGTCCCTAGAAAACCGTGCATTAGGGGGCGCGATGATAAGCAGAGCCTAGCCTTCAGGCAATATCATTTCGCCACAATTCACTACCAGAATTAATAGGAAGTGGGCGATGAGTAGCGCAAGAAAACGAACAAAAGTGAGCAATCGCCACTACAAACGGTCTCCACTGCGGCGGCTCTGGGGCTCGCCCCGGACCTGGTGGCCATATGAGAGGGTGAAGGCCTTGTGGGTCGGTAACCCGTCACTTTGATGTGGCAGGTGAGACTGCCGTCTACCGAGTTTCTGACCTTCGAATGAAAAAGCCCGGAGCGGGGGCAACCGGGCTTCCCGTCCATCTCGCTGAAAGCCAAGGACGGAAAACATCGAGTCAGACGGGGGCGTGATGATGCCGCGCCAAGCCAATCTACGCAATAAAAAACCCGGCGCCAGGGGCCGGGTTTCGAGTGCGTCACGCTGCGTTCACAGCAATTCACGCTGGGATGAAAACACCCCTTATTCCGCGTGTAAAGCTATTCCTCAAGCGCTCTCGCGGAACCGCTCCAGGGCGCTATCGACCCAGCCCACCGCCAACTTCAGAGTCTCCCTGACCTTCGCCTCGCCGATCTGGTGTTCACGCGCGATGCGCAGGGCCGGCCACTTCGCGCCGTAGTAGAGCCACACGAAATCACCAGCCTGCGGCGCCCTGTCAATGAGTCGAGCAATGACCCGGTCGACGGCCAAGGCCATATCGTCAGTGACGTGGTAGGCCTTGGGGCTCGACATTGGCATGGCTTGGCTCATGATAGCGGCGGCCGGCGACACATACCCGGGAACCCCCATCCCATCCATGCGCCACCACCCCCACTGTTCGAGGAGATACTCGGTATCGCCCAGCAGCTTGTCCACGTAGGTTCGAGTTCTGCTCATGCCGCCCCCGGACCGTTCAGGCCAAACAGATCGCGCAGCAGCGTTTCCACCGCCGCGCCCTTTGCGTTGCCGTCCTGCAGCCAGAGCCGACCGTAATCGTGGAAGCCCAGCGTGCCGCGGTCGCCGTGCCAGTTGGCGACCATCTGCAAGAGGGCGGACAGTGCCGCAGCACCACCCACCTTGACCTGCGCCAGCTCCTGGCCGGCCACCTTGAGAAACTCCCGCTCCAGCCTGGTCATGACCTTGCGGGGTGCCATCGGTTGTACGTTGCTCATGCCGCCTTCCCTTTTTTCTTGCCGTGCTTGTTGGCGAAGTAGGTACGCCCCATTTCAACCTCCTCTTGGCTCATTTCACGCGAGCCCGCGAAGTTGACGAATCGTCCATACATTCCCTGCTGCTGGAGCAGACACATGCCCGGTGGCGCGTGTCGGCACTTGGTCATCAGGATCTCCGTGATTCCGTTCTGGCCGGCCTCGCTGTCCATGTCCCGGTGGACCATCAGGATGCAACTGGCGTCGGCCTCGATCTCCCCCGAGTCGCGCAGGTCGCTCGACTGCGGGCGCTTGCCGGGGCGCTTGGTCGAGTCGCGGTTGAGCTGCGCCAGTTCAATGACCGGCACACCGAGTTCCTTGGCCAGGCGCAACAGCGCCTTGTTGGTCTTACCCACCTCCTCGCTGCGCGTGCGCCCTTTCGCCTCCGGTGGAATCAGGCCCAGGTAGTCGACGACGATGCCGGCCAAGCCGTGCTCACGCTTGACACGCCGCGCGGTGCTGCGGATCTGGCTGGCGGTCACGTTGGGATCGTCGCAGATGAACAAGGGCGCCCCCTTGGCCTTGGCCACCGCAGATGTGATGCGCGGCCAGTCGTCGTCACCCAGTTGCTGCGGATCGTCCAAGCGCTTCAGGTCCACTCCCCCCAGCGAGGCGATGGAGCGCACGCCCAACTCCTCCTCAGGCATTTCCAGGGAGAACACCAGCCAGGGCTCCCCTGCCTCGCAGGCGTTGTACTGGGCGATCTGCAGGGCAAGTGTGGTCTTGCCACTGCCGGGAAGGCCGGCGATAACGGTGAGCTTCCGAGGGCGGATGCCGCGAACTAGCTTGTCGAGATCGGCTAGGCCAGTGCCGGGCCACTGAGGCGCGCGGCCGTTGAACTTGTCATCGATAACGTCGACAGCCTTGAGCAACACCTCGTCGAGCCGCTTGTACTTCGGCGCCTCGTCATCGAGGTCGCGCAGGTCCGCCATCGCCTGCTGCGCTCTGGCGATGATCTCAGGCAACGGCCGGTCATCCGTGGCGGAAGCCTTCACCGACTCGGCCGTGTCGATCAAGCAGCGTAGGATGGACCGCTCCCGGACGTGCCGGACGTACGTCCTCCAGTTCGCCACCGAAGGCACATTGCGGGCAATGTTCCCGGCATAGGGAATGAGCTTCGCGCCGCTGGGCAGCACATCGCGGACCACTCCCACGGTCACCGGATCGACGGGAATCCCTTCCTCGTAGCAATCCTTGATCGCCTGGAACAGCGCGGCGTTATCCTCGAAGTAGAAATCGGCGGCGGTCACGCTGGACAAGGCCTCGTCAACCAGCGCCTGATTCTGCTGGAGCGCGGACTGCAAGATAGCGCCGAGCACGCCGAACTCAGCCTCTTCGCTGTACAGCTCTCGGCTCACTCCAGAACCTCCCGGCGAGCGGAGCCCCAGGTGAAGCCAACAGCCTTGCCGCCGTTCTCGCGGAGACGATCCACCGCACGATCACCGATGTACTTGGCGACCTCCTGCGCGCTCATGTTCGAAACCACCACCGTAGGCCGCATCTCCCGATACCGGCGGTCAATCACCTCATGGAGCAGACCCAATTCGTACTCGGTACCGCTCTGCGCGCCGAGCTCGTCGATCACCAACAGGTCGAAGCCCGCCAGCTCTTCGAGAGTGTCCCGTTCGGTGTACTTCGCCGCCCGGTTCATCGCCCCCTTAGCCACACGGATTATCTCCGACGCCGAGGTGATCACTGCTTGGGCCTGAAGGTTCCGTACGACGTACTGGACGATTGAGCACGCGAGATGGGTCTTGCCCGTCCCAAGGTTGCCCAGGAGCAAGAGGCAGCGGCCGTCCTGGAAGTTCTCCACGAATCGCTCGGCATACTCCCGGCATGCTTCCAGCACCGCCGCCTTCTCCGCCTTGCCGTCGGTGCGGTAAGTCTCGAAAGTGCTGGCCCGGTAGCGAGCGGGGATGCCAGAACCAACCAGCAACTCGTTGATCTTGCGTTGGGTTTTCTCCGCCAGGGCCACCGAAAACTCCTCGCTCCCCGGCTCGCGATTCACCCCATCCCAAACACACCGAGAGCAAGACCAGGTCAAGTAGCTACCATCAAACTGCTCCACCTGGATCGAGTGGTAGTCACCGTGAACCGGGCAGCGAAGAGAAGGGCTTTCTTCGCTCTTGCGGTTGGGTTTACGCCAGAAGTTAAAAATTTGCTCTGCCATCGTCGCGGTCCTGGTACATGTCGGGGGTGTGTTTGGGGAGGTTGGTGAAGCTCGATGCCGGGCCAGCATCAGGGGCTATCTCGTCTTCCCATCGTCGCCCGTTGAGCCAACTGGCCGGCAGCGGAACGAACTGGCCGTTGTCCTTCAGCCAATCACGCTGTCGGCAGTGCTTCGGAAGCGCCGCCATGATCACAGGGTGCAGAGCAGGGTCGATCTTCCGCCAAGCCTTCTCCGCCTTCGCTCGATCCTTGTGCTTTGGGTAGGCCTGGTAAAACTCCTCGAAACCATCCAGAGGATTGGGCTTGGCCGGCCGTTTCCCAGACTCGGTTTTTCCCTTCCGATCACCCACGTCGTCCGAACCGGTTTCGCCGGTTTGGACATGCTCTTTAGGTTCTTTGGTGGTTCTTTGGTGGTTAAGTGACGGATCGGGTGCAACCGTTGCACCCCGTTGTGTCGTCAGTTGCACCCCGTTACGTCGTGGTTTGCACCCCGTTACGTCGTCATTTGCACCCGGTGCAACCGTTGCACCCCGTTCCATCGAGAGGTCGTACACCATCGGCAGGCGATCCCGGTGCGAGATGTAGGCGGCAGCGATTGCCTGGTTTCCACGGCGAATAACACCAGCCTCCTCGAGGGACCGGAGCTTGTACTGGACAGTCCGCTCGGATAGCCCTGTATCACTGCTCAGCGTGGCGATAGAAGGGAACGCCCCCTTTCCCGCCTCGTTGGCATAGTTCGCCAAGCACAACAGCACATGCCTCATGGCGGCATCGGTAACGACCTGCTGCTCCAGTGCCCAGGTCATGGCCTGAACGCTCATATGTCTAACTCCTCGGTAACGCGCTTCACGAAGTCGTGGTATCCCTCGGCCATGAGGAACCCTTGATCTTCAAGAGCACCGCGGCATGCCTTGGCGTGGCCGTAGAGCACCCAACGCTCACGCTCGGGCAGGTCGCGGAATTGACGGTAGGACGGCCAGGGCCCGGCGATCACCGGGCGGCCGCTGGGGCTGGTGGTGATCCGGCCCGGTTTCGGTTGTGTGGTCATTCGCCGATCTCCTGCGAAGGGGGGCCGCGCATCTGGAAGCGCTCCCGGCCGGCGCCGAAATCCGGGTGCGTGGCTCGGTGTTGGGTCACGAAGGTGCAGCCGCGCACGAAGCGCTCGAACAGCCTGCTGATCTCGGCCTTTGCCCAGACCGCGTAGGGGCGCGCGTTCAGTTCCTCGTGCTTGCTGCGCACCATGGCGAAGGGGCGCGGGCTGTGCGGCATGTCGCGCACCACCGCGTCGATCACCCTGGGCGGAAGGCCGTACTGCTTCCCTATCCGCTGCCGGATAGCGGTGATGCTCTCCATGCCGTTGGGGATCGAGTCGAGCAGCGGGTGCGATCGGTCCATGTCGCCGACGGTTTCGGTCAGCGCTGCCACCTGCTGCTCGGTCAGCCGCTGCCGCCGCTCCAGATCGACGGTGAGTTGCACGCTGGCCAGTAGTTGCTCGGCGGCGGTCAGTGGCCGGGAAGCCTGCTGTTCCAGTTCCTGCCAGCGATCCACCAGCCGCGCGGTGAACTCCGGGCAGAGCTGGGCGACGACGATGATGCTGTCGCGCTTGCCCTGGTCGCCGGTGAAGACGTACTCCTGAGTGGGGCGGCCAGCGGTGGGCTTTTCCTGCATTGCAGGTAAAGCAATCACCCCGCGCTCGGCCAGTCGCTCAATGGTCACGCGTACGTTGTCGTGACGCGACCCAACAAGATCCGCGATCTCGCGGCTGGTCATGGTGGCGGCCTGGCCGCCGAAGGGGGCCAGATCAGTCATGCCGGCACCTCCAGCTCGGTCAGCAGTTGGATCAAGTCTTCGCCAGCCAACCTGGCGATAGTGATAATCGACAGATGGATCGCATCCACCTGGTCGCCGGTCAGGCGTGGGCCCGGCTCGCAACCTTCGAAAGCCAAGTCTTCGCGGACTGCGGTAGCCAAGTCCTGGATGGCGCCGATATAGCTGTAGAGCTGGTCACCGAGTGCTTTCGCTCCAATGCGCCTAGTCATTGGCCACCTCCCCACCCTCCAGGGCAGCACGGACCAGGGCAGTGGCTGTCTCGGCCGCATGAAGAAGTAGGACTACGCGACGACTAACACTCGGCTCGTCGAGGATGTCGAGGAGCCCGCCTTGAATCGCGTCAAGCAGGTCGACTGCGCTGTCCAATGCGAGGTCGGCATCGATGTCATCCATCACGCACAGGACATTCGCTTTCTGACCTCCCTTCGAAAGATCAACGGGCGCAGTCGCCCGGAAGCTGATACCCAGAGTGGCCCTCATTGCTGAGCCTCCTTCTGCCGGTTGATGCGATCCGTGCAGACCTGCTCGAGCTCAACCAACATGAAGATGGCCCCCCCGATCTCCTCCAGAAACCAGCCGAGACGCTCTGAGGTTTCCTGGCCGACTTCGCCTTCAGCGCCAACGTTCGCCAGCAGATTCCCGACCGCGGCGACACCAAGCGCCATGTTCTGAGCCGCTTGCCGAGCCGACCCCAGGTCTGACTTGATGGAGAGAATCTGTTTATCGGTCAGGTCTTCACCCGGGACCCGGGAGCACAGACTGCTGAGCAGCGTCGAGAGGTTCATTGGCGGCGCTCCTTTGCATTGAGCGCAGCGGCGATTTCCGCCTCCTCCGCGGGCAGAGGGATGGCGGCATCCACCAGAGCCTTTGCCGCATCACTCAGGTACGCCAGCGCGTGGTAGCCATTGCCATCCATGGGGCTACCCTCGACGAGGGAGATGAGGATGTCGCTGAGCCCGGCCAGAATGACGCTGGCCTCGTCCAATGCTTCCCGCTTGGAAAGTCCTGGGTTGACCTTGAAGAAGCTGTTCTCCGGGTCGATAGGGCGAGCTCTCAGAAGCGCGTTCATGCCGCACCTCCCGCTGCATCCAAGCCCCGCACGCAGCTACTGTGCATCGCCGCCACCACCTCGGTGAGCAGCGCGATAGCTTCCGCCTCGGAGTCGTTCATAGGGTGATCGACGTCCCTGGCCATGCGCCTGAGCAAAACGCAGAGAGCGTTGAGCGACTCCTCGTATCGCTGCATCACCTCTACGATGGGAACCCCCTCGCAGACCTGGAGCGCACAGAGCCCGTTGGGAGTCAGGAGAAAGCCGACCTCCTCAGTGGTCACTGGCTGTTGCGCCTGGCTTGACGTTTTGATATTTTTGAGTTGCATGTTTATGTCTCCCTTGAGACAAAGAAGTACCTAGGCAGTCGCTGCAACGACTACCGACTAAGGGCCTCGCGAAAGCGGGGCTTTTTGCTGTCTGGAGACAGGGAATCCCTATCCTCCACACATTCTGAAAAGCGCAGCCCAGGTCAGGGCGGCTTTGTGGAAGGAGCGCGAACGCGCGTATCAGACTTTTTCAAAGTGCAAGCTCCCGAATTTCGTTGAACGACGCAGACAGCCTGCACCCGTTTAGAAATATCCCAAGCGCCCATGTAAACGAAGGCCTTGAAGAGGCCCTGCTGATGGTCACCCTGACCAGACTCCGCGCGGAACGCTCATAGGAATAGTGGGTAGCCAGTGCCCCTTTTTCGGGCGCCTCACCCCGGATTTCTGTGCAGAGCTTCCACCAGCAGAGAGCTCCTGGGCTTTTAACCGGGTTTAATGATTCGGACCGTGGCGGTTTAGCATGCGAAACTGATCCGCTTGGCAGGCATCGAGATACCCCTCGGCCGAACACCGCAGGCCAAATGCTCACGGAGCCACCTCGACACTGGATGCCTGAACAGGTACGTTTAGCGCTGAACCGTCAGTTCCGAGGCGGGTAACCTCTTCGCCATGAACAGAAGCCTTCAATAACCTCAGCAGCTCGGCAGCGGAAAAACTTCCGCCCGACGCCTCAGAAAGACGCTGCGCATGGTTTGTCTCACCAGAATGCTCGGTCCTAGGCAACCGACCATTCCTGACCCACTTGTTGACTGCACGAGGGCTGACACCGCAAGCCTTGGCGGCTTTACTGGTTCCGCCCGCAAGGAGGACGGCTTCTTTGATCAGGTTCATTTTCAACGCCTAGAAAGTACCGATAGTACAAGATAAACAGGAACTGAAAGTTCCGTCAAGCCACGAGAGAATGGACTGATGGTATCGCCCGAAGAAAATCGAGAAGCTTTTGCGAAGCGCCTGAAGCAAGCTGCCGCGGACGCTGGCTACCCTGCCTATGGCACGGCGGCGCGGCTTGCTCGTGCGCTGGGTATCACGCCTAAAGCCGTGGGGAAGTGGCTGAATGGCGAGGCGCGCCCGAACGCGGAGAAGATGGAGTCTCTCGCTAGGCTCCTTGGTGTTGAGATAGGTTGGCTGGCCTGGGGAACAGGGTCCATGGTCCGCATAGCGCCGTACAACCAGCAGGCTCCGCTTACACCCGAGCCAGAAGGCGAGATCGTTCCCTTCTCGATTTGGGACGACTCGACGCCCGTTGATGACGACGAGGTAGAGGTGCCTTTCCTGAAGGAAGTTGAATTGTCTGCAGGGTCTGGAAGACTGGCCTTAGAAGTCAGCACCAAGGCGAAGCTCCGGTTCGGGAAACACACCCTTCGCCGTTATGGCGTCCAGTTCGACAAGGCGGTGTGTGTTAGCGTGAGCGGAAACTCGATGGAACCGCTGCTACCGGACGGAAGCACCGTTGCAATAAATACTGGTGACCAGCAAGTAGTTGATGGAAAAATCTATGCGCTATCTCACTACGGGCAACTCCGTGTAAAGCAACTCTATCGCCTCCCTGGCGGCGGTATTCGCTTACGGAGTTTCAACAGGGACGAGCACCCCGACGAAGAGTACACACTGGAGCAGATGGTGCAGGCCGAGCTGTCCATTTTAGGAAGAGTGTTCTGGTCTGCCACATTTTACAATTGACACAAAGGGCGCTATCTGCGCCCTTTTTCTCGCATCGAGATAGTACTTTTGGTACTTGACACAAGGGAACCAACGGTCCAATCTACAAAAAAGCGGAACCAATGGTACTCGTAAATGGATAGTGTCATCCAAATTGGAGCATGGAAAGGGTCGACCGGAGCGCTGCTTGCAGAGCGAGAACTCGCCTGTCTTTTGAGCTTGGCATCCGGCATGACCGACAAGGAGATCGCGCGCCGGGATGGGCTTTCGCCAAGGTCCATCAAAGGCAGGCTCGAGAGCGTAATGCACAAGCTCGGAGTTTACAGGCGCACACCTTTGGTAGCGGAAGCAATCCGCCGCGGGCTTATCTCGCCCGCCGTGATCGCCCTTGCCTTCCTCGTCGCCGGTCAGCCACTGCTCAACGATGACCACATGATGCGCAGCCGCCGTGGCGGCGAAAGGAAGATCGAAACTCGCCTGACTGCTCGCCGCGATGGCGTGGCCTGGGTGGCGTGATCATGGCCTGGGACAGAAACGATCCTCTCAACATCCTGGCGCTACAGCTCGACGGTGAACTGCGCGCCGCAGCCGACTTCTGCCATGGCTACAACGGGCCGGCACAGCGCGCTTTCGCCCGGCACATCCAGGGCCTGGGAAAGTCGGTCGACGAGCTTACCGTGGCAGACCTGAAGGCAGCGGCCGCATTTGCTGAAGCAGAACTGAACGACCTGCAACAGAGAGGACTGATCTGACGCGGCAGACCGAACGCGTCGAAGCAGCCCCGCAGTAATCAACCGATTTTCGCGAAAGCCAACAACCGCGGCAGGCCATCGGCTTGCCTGGAGGAAAGCATGGACAAGAAACCTTTCATCAAGCCCGGGAAGCTCTTCCTGATCTGTATCGCGCTGCTGGCCTATGCCGGACTGTCAGTCGCCCTGGTGGGCGGTATTGGGCCGGCCCTGGTCAGCAGTCGCGACGACGTTCTGGTTTTCGCGGGATTCGCCATCCCCGGCGTCTGGTTGATCGCCTCGGTCTGCCTCGGCATCCACCTCGCCAACACCCGCCGCGAACAAGCGGCCACCACCAGCAAGGAGAAAGACCAATGAAGCGGATTCCCGCTGCTGCAATGCTGTGCCTGCTCGCCGTCCTGGCAGGCTGTTCGAAGGTGCCTGCCGGCAACGTCGGCGTGATCGTTAATCTCTACGGCTCCGAGAAGGGTGTGGAGACGCGTGAGGTCGGAACTGGGCGCTACTGGGTAGGCGTGAACGAGGAGCTCTACCTGTTCCCCACCTTCACGCAGACCGAGACCTGGGGCGGCGAGGAAGCGATCAGCTTCCAGACCGTTGAGGGCATGAAGGTCGGCGGCGCCGTCGGCATCACCTACTCGGTATCTCCCGACAAGGTGACGACGCTGCTCCAGAAGTACCGGGCGGGTATCGAGGAAATCACGAACAAGTTCCTGCGGAACATGGTGCGCGATGCCTTCAACGATGTTGCCTCGAAGCTTCCAGTCGAGAGCGTCTATGGCGCCGGCAAGGCGGACCTGCTGCTGGCCGTTGAGAAGCGCGTGCGCGACCAGGTGGCGCCCATCGGCATCAACATCGAGCGCATCTACTACGCATCCGACCTGGTCCTCCCGCCGCAGGTCACGCAGAGCCTCAACGCGAAGATACAGGCCACTCAGATGGCCGAGCAGCGCCGTAACGAGGTCGCCCAAGCCAAGGCCGAAGCCGACAAGGAGCGCGCCCGAGCCCAAGGCGAGGCGGACGCGAAGCTGACCCTGGCCACCGCCGATGCGAAGGCGATCGAGATCCGCGCCCAGGCGCTGCGCTCGAACCCAGACGTCGTGACCCTCAACGCCGTCGAGAAGTGGGACGGAAAGCTGCCCACCTACATGGCCAGCGGATCCCCGCTTCCCTTCATCGGCATCAGCAAGTAGCCACCCTCGCCCCGGCGCCAGCGATGGCGCCACTGGAGATTCCATGAAACGAGCAACCGTTGTAACCGAACTGCCGGCCAGCACCAGCCGGAACATGGACAAGTTCGTTGTCCGACTGCCGGACGGCCTGAGGGCCGAGGTGGAAGCCGAGGCCAGGCGCGATGAACGCAGCATGAACAGCGTGGTCATCATCGCCTTGCGCGAGTACCTGCACGGTCAGCGCCGGAAGCAAGCGCTCCTCGATGCTCTGACCGCTGCCACCGGAGGGCACTGACCATGAAGCAAGCACTCATCGGCACCGCGATCAGCCTGCTGCTCAGCGCGTGCCTGTATTTCGGTCAGGGGTCGCTTCACCAGTTCGCCTTCTATGTGGCGGCGGCCACGAATGTTCTCTGCTGGCTGCTGATATTCGCCGGCGGCATCAAGGGGCAGGGAGCCACAAACCTGCTCGCCCGTCCTTGGCTCTCCATCCCTACCGGCGCTCTGCACGTGGCGGCCCTGGCCGTCACAGATCACCCTGCACTCGCGGCTTCGAGCCTGCTGGTGCAAATGGCTTGCTACGCCCTCGCCTACCAGGCGGTGCGCAGCGCCGAGAAAGGGGGTGACCTATGACCCATGCCCTGTTTAAACAGATCGATCTGACCGCCAAGCTTGGCCAGGACGGTAGCTCGCTCCAAGCCATGAACGCGCTGCGCGTCATCCGGGAAACGGTAGCGAAACACCTGGCCGGCACCGAGGGTGCAGGAGAGATTCCGCTCGAGCGAGCCCTCCTGGCGCTCCGCACCATCGCCGAGTTCCCCTGCCCCGAGCAGGACGACCTCCCGGCGGCGAACATGCGACAGATCGCGCTGGCGGCGTTGAGTGGCGCTGGAGCCGGTTCGGAGCCGGGCAACCCTGGCCGCGAACCTGTTTCTGGACCGGGTAATGCCGGCGAGCGACCCCACCCCGCGCCGGGATTGGTCGGCGATCACACCGAACTTCGCCGAATTGCTATCGCGCTCAAGAACCCGCAGCTCAGCGGGGAGGAGGCCTCGAACCTGATGGTGCGTTACGAGGCCTTGACCATGCCTGACCACATCATTGCGCTGATCGACGGACAGGCCAAGGAGGATTCGGCCCTCCGCGAGCTTGAGGAAAGCCTGCTGATCCTGGAGCACTGGATCGAGCAAGTCGGGATGACGGATGGCTACGTGGGAGTGGTTGAGATCGAGGCCGTAGAGGCGGTGATCAACGCGCTGAGGCGCCAGCAGGCGGCAGGGAGCGGGGCATGAGAAAAGCACTGACCGCTATCGCACTCATCGCGCTGCTTGGCCTGGCCACTGTTGCCGCCGGTGCAGCGCTCCAGCCGTTCAAGAATCTGTTCATCTGGGAGGTATGTCAGTGATGAGAGGCTCCGATATTCCGCCACCACCAGGGTATCGCCCCACCCCGCTCGCCACCCTCGGCCAGCAGTTGGTCCGCCTGGGCCAGGCGATGCAGAACCCCAACACCAAGCTCGGCGAGTTGACCGAGCTGGTCCAGGCCTGCGGCGTCGACCTGCGGATCTGCGACACGAACAAGGAGAGCCGGTCATGAAGGGCGCAACGTTGCACCGACTGATCGATATCTACGCCAACAGTCGCCGTAACCTGCGCGTCCGTTTGGCGGCCCTCCGGATGTTCGTCCGCGCGGTGCATGCCGATCGCAACGCCAGTTTCGCCGAGTATCGCCGGGTGTGTCGTCGGCTCCTCAAGGGCATGCCGTTCACCGAGCAGGCGCTGGAGCGCGAGCGAGCGGCATATCGGAAGCGTACCAGAGCAGCGAGACAGGCCATGGAGGAGAGCGGGGCTTGGCTTATCGGAAGCTCAGCCATGATCGAGCAGGCCCTGTCGTTCGACGACCTGTGCGATCTCCTGGGGGTGAATCATGCCCACCGTGCCGAGGCTGCCGAGGTCTGCGCGGGCGACGCCGGAATCGTTGGCGGCCTGCTATGGATTGGCGGGGAGTTCGAGGACAGCGCGAACCACAAGAGTGGCCGCTCCAACCGAGGGGACACTGGGCCACTTACCGCCGCGGTCCAGAACCTGTTCCAGAAGTTCCTGCTTGAAAATCCGTCGGTCATCCCTGACCCGTTCGCCCCGGGCGGCCCTTTCTACGGCGCCCCGCGGCAGGAGATGGCGCCAGACGGAACGGTGCAGATTCGGCGACCGGCACTCACCGTCCACAGCCAGGACGGATCGATCCGCACGGTGGAGCGAAAGGAGGAGGTGGTTGACGGTGAGTTGGTTGCCCGCGGGCGGCACGAAGCACCGCGGCGCCTGGTCGTAGTGCGCCACGAAGAGGAGATAGGGAATGGGAAGCTCGACTAGCCCTGTATCCGAGTTCCTGTCTGAAGAGGAAGTCACCGAGCTGACTGGGCGCAAGTACCCGAGCCAGCAGATCGAGTGGCTGAATAGGTACGGCTGGAAGTACGCCGTGACCGCGGCGAACCGCCCGATAGTTGGGCGCGTATATGCCCGCCTAAAGCTGGCCGGCGTGAAGCCGACGATGGAAGCAACCGAGAAGTGGAGCCTGGACCTGTCCAGGGTTAGATAATGAGACCGCGGAGCAACAAGAACCGGGGCCTGCCGCCTCGCATGATCAAGCGTACCCGGACGATGAAGTCAGGAAAGGTCTGGGTTGGCTACTACTACGACGGGCGGGATGCTGAGGGGAGGCGCAAGGAGATCCCGCTGGGCACGGACTTGGATGAGGCTCGGGAGAAGTGGGCGAAGCTGGAGAGAAAGGCCGTGCCGGTGGCCACCAGGACAGTCGGCGATCTGCTGCGTCGGTATGAGCGGGACGTGGTTCCAGGGAAGGCCAAGTCCACTCAGGAGCAGAACCAGAAAGCCATACGCCAGTTGATGAAGTCTTTCGAGTCCGCCCCGCTTGAGGCCCTGACCCCGAATGTAATCGCCCAGTACCGGGACGCTAGGTCGGCACCCGTACGGGCAAATCGAGAGATCGCCCTTCTCTCCCACGCTTTCAACATGGCGAGGGAATGGGGACTCACGGACAGGGAGAACCCGTGTCGAGGGGTGAAGCGCAACAAGGAGGCTCCAAGGGATGTGTACATCACCGACGAGATATGGAATGCAGTGTACGAGGAGGCGACAAGCGATCTGCGGCTCACCATGGATCTCGCCTATCTGACCGGCCAGCGCCCGGCGGATGTACGCAAGATGCGCTGGGCAGATGTGGATGGAGAGTACCTGTTCGTTGGACAGGGCAAGACCGCCATGAAGCTTCGTATCAGATTGCGCCGAACTGACGGATCACAAACAGCCCTGGGGGAGCTACTAGATCAGCTAGACCGATCAGCGCCAACCTTGGCAGCTACCCCGGAGGGCAAGCCCATCTCAGAAAAAATGCTACGCCTTCGCTTCGAGCCAGCAAGGAAGGCGGCAGCGGAGAAGGCCGCAAAGGCAGGCGATGCTGAACTAGCGAAATCGATAATGAACTTTCAGTTCCGCGATATCAGGCCAAAAGCGGCATCCGATATCGAAAGCCTGGAGCAGGCATCCGACCTTCTTGGCCACACTACGCAGGGAATGACACGCCGGATTTATCGCCGCATTGGGAAGGCTGTAGATCCTACGAAGTGATGCAAATTGCGGAAACGATTCGAAAGTTGCGGAAATAATTATCCGCAAGCACATGAAAATAAAATACTTTTTATTCTAGCCCGGAGCCGCTCTGACTCCGGGCTCTCGGCGGTCAGTTGACCGCGTCGCGCAGGGCCTTGCCCGGCTTGAAGGCGACGGTGTTGCTGGCCTTGATCTTCACCGGCTGGCCGGTCTGCGGGTTCTTCCCCGTGCGGGCTCCGCGATGGCGTTGCAGGAAGGTGCCGAAACCGACCAGGGTCACGCTGTCCTTGCGGTTCAGCGCGCCGGTGATTTCATCCAACAGGGCGTTGAGAACGCGATTGGCCTGTTCCTTGGTGAGATCGGCCTTTTCGGCGATAGCGGCGGCTAGTTCTGGTTTACGCATAGTTGCCTCTTTGACGGTTTGTTGTTTTTGTGTCCGTGCTGTCTTCCCAGCAGCGCTCAAAGGCACCGCAGTCCACCGGAACCATAGGCTCTAGACTGCGGTAGACGCGATGGAGGATGGCATGCTCCCGAGGACTGCGCCAGTATCGTCCGACAATTTTGCCGCAAGTCTCGACGGCATAACGGCCGGAACCAATGGCATTCAAGCCATGAGGCCGGGTAACTCTTTGTTCAGGGCCAATTTTTCGTTCACCGCCGCTCCGGTCAGGGCATAACCGATCACTCGACCAGCGGTATCCCGGCACAGGACCTTGAGGTCCGTTCCAGAGCCTTCCACTAGCCATTGGCCATCCATTCCGCGCGGCGGCGGCGACACCACCAGCGGGCAAGCCGGGGTCTTCACCGTCACCGGCATGGAACCGTAGGCCACCTGGCTGGGGTTGCCGGCGAGGGTCTGCGCCAGCGCGCGTGCGCAGGCCATCAGCGGCATCACATAGAGCAGGTTGAGGCCGTCCACTTCGGCGCAGTCGCCCAGCGCGTAGATGTTGGCGTGGGAGGTGCGCAGCGAGCGGTCGACAACGATCCCGCGGTTGACCGCCAGCCCGGCGGCGAAGGCCAGTTCGGTGCGCGGACGCAGGCCGACGGCGGAGACCACCAGGTCGCAGGGAATCACCTCGCCATCCGAAAGATGCGCTTCCAACCCCTCGCCGGCCTTCTTCAGGCTGGCCAGCACCGGCCCCAGGTGGAAGCGCACGCCGAGGCCTTCCAGGCCTGCCTGCACGGCCTTTGCCGCGGCCGGGTGGAGCAGGCCCGGCATGACCTGCTCGCAAGGCGCCACCACGTCGAGCTGGTAGCCGCCGCTGGAGAGGTCGTTGGCGAATTCGCAACCGATCAGCCCCGCACCGAGCAGCAGTACCCGGCGCTTGCCGGCAGCCGCCTGGCGGAAGCGCGCGTAGTCTTCCAGGTCGTTGATCGGGTAGAGCGCGTCCTGGGCATCGCCCTCGACCGGCACCCGGATCGGCTCCGCGCCCCAGGCCAGGACCAGGTCGCGATAACGCACCTCTTCCTCGCCGATCCAGATCCGCTGGTGGCCCGGATCGATACCGGTGACCCGGGTATGGGTCAGGATGCGTGCGTTCAGTTGCTCGGCCATGGCGCCCGGTTCGGCCATGGCCAGGCCGTCGGCGTCCTTGTTCTTCGAGAAGCCGGTGGAGAGCATCGGCTTGGAATAGGAACGGCCGTCGTCGGCGGTGATCATCAGCAGCGGCGTCTCGCTGTCCAGCTTGCGCCACTCGCGGGCCAGGTTGTAGCCCGCCAGGCCGGTTCCGATGATTACCAGGGGCGCACGCTCGCTCATTTCCGTTCCTCTGTGATTGCCGGCGCCGGGCGCCGCTTCTGTGGATTTCGTTCAGGCGATCTCGATCATCTCGAAATCGATCTTGCCGACACCGCAGTCCGGGCAGACCCAGTCCGCCGGGATGTCTTCCCAACGGGTTCCCGCCGGAATGCCTTCTTCGGGCAGGCCCAGGGCTTCGTCGTAGATGAAGCCGCAGACCACGCATTGCCACTTGCGCATAGCTACCCTCCTCGTTCGTCGAACCTAGCTCAGCGTCGGTGGCCGGCCAACGGCAAGGCTGCCGGGCGTTCCCGGCAGGACAGTCAATGACCGGACCCAAGTCCCAAGGATAACCCCTGGACGGCCGCTGGCCAGGCATGAAAAAAGGCGGCCAGGGCCGCCTTCTTCGCCGGCGAGCGGGGCTCAGCCGATTTCGATCATCTCGAAGTCCAGCTTGCCGACGCCGCAGTCGGGGCACAGCCAGTCTTCAGGCACGTCTTCCCAGCGCGTTCCCGCCTCGATGCCTTCTTCCGGCCAGCCTTTGGCCTCGTCATAGATCAGTCCACACACCACGCATTGCCACTTCTTCATTGTTTACCTCGGGCGGGTTACCACGGTTCAGCGCCGGCAACCTATAACAAATCCACCCTGTCCGCCAACCTGCCCGAAAGGCAAGGTGGTGCCGAACGGGCCAACCAAAGATGGGTGGTGCCCACCGGTCGCCTCACAACCCCTCGGCTCCGATCCGCGCCACCCGGGCGTCCTCTTCGGCGCGTACGCCGGAAACCCCGACCGCGCCGACCACCTGTCCGTCCACCAGGATCGGCACGCCGCCCTCCAGGGTGGCCTGCAGCAGCGGCACCGAGAGGAAGGCGCTGCGTCCGCCGTTGATCATGTCCTCGTAGCGCTTCGTTTCCCGGCGCCCGAGGGCGGCGCTGCGGGCCTTTTCCGTCGCGATGTAGGCACCGATCGGCGCGCAGCCGTCGAGGCGCTCCAGTGCCAGCGGGTGGCCGCCGTCGTCGACCACCGCGATGCTCACCGCCCAGCCTTGGCGCTGTGCCTCCTCGCGGGCCGCGCCAAGGACGCGGGCGACCTCCTCGCGGCCGAGTACCGGCTTGCTGTGCATGGTTTCACTCTCCTCCGGGCAAGGCCTGGTCGAGCAGCTCGATCCAGTGGCGTACCGGGGTCCGTCCGGCCCCGTCGAGATGGGCCTGGCAACCGACGTTGGCCGTGGCGATGACATCCGGCGCACCGCTTTCCAGGGCGTCCAGGCGGTTGTCGCGCAGACGCCGGGACAGCGCCGGCTGGGTCAGCGAGTAGGTGCCGGCGGACCCGCAGCAGAGATGACCGTCGGCCACCTCGGTGAGATGGAAGCCCAGTCGCCGCAGCACCGACTCCACGGCCCCGCCCAGTCGTTGCGCGTGCTGCAGTGTGCATGGGCAGTGGAACGCCAGGCGCTGGTCGCAGCGCAGGCCGAGGGACTCCAGCGGCTCGTCGCGAAGCACTTCCACCAGGTCGCGGGCAGCGGCGGCGACCTCGCGCGCCTTGTCCACGTACCGTGGATCGTCGCGCAGCAGGTAGGCGTAGTCCTTGACGAAGGCGCCACAGCCGCTGGCGGTCTGCACGATGGCCTCGGCACCCTCGCGCAGCAGTGGCCACCAGGCGTCGATATTGCGCCGCGCGCGCTGGCGGCCGCGCTCCTGCGCATCCAGGTGGAAATCCAGCGCGCCGCAGCATCCGGCCGCGGCCGCCGGCGTCACACTGATTCCCAGGCGGTCCAGAACCCGCGCGGCGGCGGCGTTGGTGTTCGGCGACAGCGCCGGCTGCACGCAACCTTCGAGCAGCAGCACGCGCCGCGCATGCCGGGGCTGCGGCCGCCTGCCCGGCGCCGCGACCCGACGTGGCAGCTTGCCCTGCATCGCCGCAGGCAGCAGAGGCCTCAGCCGCCCGGCAGCGCCGGCCAGCGCGCCGAACAACCCCGGGCGCGGGGCCAGCAGGCGCAGCCCGCCGCGCAGCAGGCGCTGCCGGAAGCCGCGCGGCAGGCGTTCGGCGAGGAGGTCGCGGCCGATATCCAGCAGCTTGTGGTATTCGACTCCGGACGGGCAGGTGGTTTCGCAATTGCGGCAGCTCAGGCAGCGATCGAGGTGCAGGCGGGTGCGCTCGCTGGCCTCGTCGCGCTCGAGGAACTGCTTGATCAGGTAGATCCGTCCGCGCGGGCCGTCGAGTTCGTCACCCAGCTCCTGGTAGGTCGGGCAGGTAGCGTTGCAGAAACCGCAGTGCACGCAGCTGCGCAGGATGCGCTCGGCTTCGGCGGCCTCGGCGCGTTGCCGGGCGGAATCGCAGAGGTTGGTTTGCATCGCGCCTCCTCAGAGTTCGGCGTACATCCGCCCGGGATTGAAGATGCCCTGCGGGTCGAGCTGGCGTTTGAGTGCCCGGTGCAGGCCGAGCAGTCCAGGCGGTAGCGGCTGGAACGGCGCATCGAGATGGCCGGCGCGGTAGCAGGTGGCGTGGCCGCCATGGGCGGCGGCCCACGCGCGGATGTCCGCGGCCGGCGCGTCGCTCTTCAGCCAGCGCAGCGCCCCGCCCCAGTCCAGCAACTGACGGCCGGGCAACGGCGTCTCCGGCGCCAGCGCCGGCAGCGACAGGCGCCAGAGCGGTCGCGGGTCGTCGAAGAACGGCAGGCGCTGCTCGCGCAGGTCGGCCCAGAAGCCGTCATCGAGCGCTTCGCCACCGAGGCGGTCGCGCGCCGAGCGTACCGAGCCCTCGCCGCCCTCCAGGCGCAGGCGCAGGGCTTCGCCGTCGTGGCAGGCCGCACTGATCGGCAATGGCTGGCCTCCCCACTCGGCCAGCTTGCGCAACGCCGTCGCCACCGGCAGGTCCAGGCTCAGGCCGGCCTGGCAGCGCGGCATGGGCAGCACCTTGAAGGACACTTCGGTGACCACCCCGAGGCAACCGAAGCTGCCCGCCAGCAGCCGCGACAGGTCGTAGCCGGCGACGTTCTTCATCACCTCGCCGCCGAAGCGCAGGTGGGTGCCCAGGCCACTGATCAGCCGCGTGCCGAGGACGAAATCGCGTACCGCTCCCGCCCAGGGCCGGCGCGGTCCGGACAGGCCGCTGGCGAGCACCCCGCCGACCGTCGCCCGGCCGCCGAACCCCGGCGCCTCGCAGGCAAGCATCTGCCCGCCGCGCGCCAGCACGGCCTGTAGCTCGTCCAGCGGCGTACCGGCACGGGCGGTGATCACCAGTTCGCAGGGATCGTAGGCGACGATCCCGCGGTGTTCGGCGAGCGCCAGCGGCTCGCCCGCAACCGGCCTGCCGAGGAATGCCTTGCTATCGCCGCCGACGATGCGCAGCGGCGCGCGGCGCGCCAGGGCGTCGCGGACCCGCTCGAGCAGCGCGCCGGCATGGTCGGCGCCAGCGTCCGGATCGAAATACGGCTGGCTCATCAGAAACGCTCCAGTTCAGGGAACGGCAGTCGACCGTGGTGGACGTGCATGGCGCCGAACTCGGCGCAGCGATGCAGGGTGGGCACGTTCTTGCCGGGATTGAGCAGCCCGGCCGGGTCGAATGCCGCCTTCACGGCGTGGAACAGGGTCAGCTCGTCGGCATTGAACTGAGCGCACATCTGGTTGATCTTCTCGCGGCCGACGCCATGTTCGCCGGTGATGCTGCCGCCTACCGCCACGCATAACTCGAGGATCCTGCCGCCCAGCGCTTCGGCGCGCTCCAGCTCGCCCGGCAGGTTGGCGTCGAAGAGGATCAGCGGGTGCATGTTGCCGTCGCCGGCGTGGAATACGTTGGCCACCCGCAGGCCGTATTCGCGCGAAAGCTCGGCGATGCCATGCAGCACGCGCGGCAGCTCGCGGCGCGGGATGCTGCCGTCCATGCAGTAGTAATCGGGGGAAATCCGCCCGACCGCCGGAAACGCATTCTTGCGCCCGGCCCAGAAGCGCTGGCGCTCGGCCTCGTCTTGGGCCTGTCGCACCGAGGTGGCGCCAGCCGCCTCGAACAGCTCGCGGACCCGCTCGCAATCCTCGTGCACGTCGGCTTCCACGCCGTCCAGTTCGCAGAGCAGGATCGCCGCCGCGTCGACCGGGTAGCCGGCGTGGATGAAGTCCTCGGCGGCGCGGATCGACAGGTTGTCCATCATTTCCAGCCCGGCCGGGACGATGCCGGCACCGATCAGGTCGGCCACCGCCCGCCCGGCGCTTTCCACATCGTCGAAGCTGGCCAGCAGGACCTTCGCCAGTGGCGGGCGCGGCAACAGCCTGACGGTGACCTCCACCACCACGCCGAGCAGCCCTTCGGAACCGGTGAACAGCGCCAGCAGGTCGAAGCCGGCGCTGTCCAGGGCGCTGGACCCCAGGCTCAGGCGCTCGCCCTCCAGGGTCACGATGTCCACCTGCAACAGGTTGTGCACGGTCAGGCCGTACTTCAGGCAATGCACGCCGCCGGCGTTCTCCGCGACGTTGCCGCCGATGGAGCAGGCGATCTGCGAGGACGGGTCCGGTGCGTAGTACAGACCATGGGGGGCAGCGGCCTGGGAGATCGCCAGGTTGCGCACGCCAGGCTGGACTCGGGCGAAACGACCCAGCGGATCGATCTCGAGGATCCGCCGGAAACGCGCCATCACCAGCAGCACGCCGTTCTCCAGCGGCAGCGCGCCGCCGGACAGGCCGGTACCGGCACCGCGCGCCACGACCGGCACCTTCAGCCGATGGCAGAGGGCGAGCAGGCCCTGAACCTGTTCGATGCGTTCCGGCAATGCCACCAGCAACGGCGTGCAGCGATACGCCGAGAGTCCGTCGCACTCGTAGGGACGCAGGTCTTCCGCGGCGTGCAGCAGCTCGAGGTCGGGCAGGCGGAGGCGCAACTCGGCCAGCAGGCCCTCCTTGTCCACCTGCGGCAGCGGACCGTCCAGACGCTCGTCGTAGAGGATGTTCATGGCGGCTGTCCTTGTTGTGGTTGTCGGCGGGATCAGCAAGCGTCCACAGCCTGTACCGCGCGGACGCTGGGGTCCAGCAGGCGTCGAACTGGTCCTACCAGTATCGCCAGGAGCCATGGGCATGAGGCGCATGCTAGAAAGTCCCTGAGCTTCTATAGTGAGTAACGACAGCCAACTGGTCCTACCAGTGCAACGGGAGCTTCCATGCAGAAACAGCGGGTGGCCGACCAGGTCGCCGAGCGTATCGAGCGGCTGATCGTCGACGGCGTGCTCAAGGTCGGCCAGGCACTGCCATCCGAGCGGCGCCTGGTGGCCAAGCTCGGCTGCTCGCGCTCGGCCCTGCGCGAGGGCCTGCGGGCGCTGCGCGGGCGCGGCATCATCGACACCGAGCATGGCCGTGGGTCGTTCGTCGCCGACCTCGACCGCAACGCCGACGCCAGCCCGCTGATGCACCTGTTCGGCTCCCAGCCACGCACCCTCTACGACCTGCTCGAAGTCCGCGCCCTGCTGGAGGGCGAGGCGGCCCGTCTGGCAGCGCTACGCGGCACCGGGGCAGACTTCGTCCTGCTCGCCCGGCGCTACGAAGAGATGCTCGCCAGCCACGAGGAAACCCAGCCGATCGATCCCCGCGAGCACGCCCGCCGCGACCACGCGTTCCACCGGGCGATCAGCGAGGCATCGCACAATCCGGTGCTGGTGCATACCCTGCAATCGCTCAACGAACTGCTCCTGAGCACGGTGTTCGCCTCGGTGAACAACCTCTATCACCGGCCGCCGCAGAAACGCCAGATCGACCGCCAGCACGCGCGCCTCTACGCGGCCCTCCGCGAGCGCCAGCCGGACCAGGCGCAACGGGCGGCGCGCGAACATATCCACAGCATCCGCGACAACCTGCGGGAGATCGAGCAGGAAGAACAGCGCCTGGTCCGCGCCACCCTGCGCCTGAACGGCTGGGGGTGACTCGCCACCGCGTCGCAGACCGGCCGCCGACCGAACGTGCTACCCTCGCCGCCTTCTGCCGCCGTCTCGTAGTCCCGTCATGCCCAGCACTGCGCTCTGGCTTCGCGCCGACCAACTGTCCAGCGTCTCCCCCGCCGTCCTCGACTGGCTGTTCGACGAGGGGTCGCTGACCCGGCGCCTGACCGCCCTGGCCGACGGCGCGTTCCGCGTCGAACCCCTGCTGGAAGGCTGGCAGACCCTGCGCGACGACGAATGCCAGGGGCTCGACGTCCCTCCCGGCAGCAGCGGCTGGGTCCGCGAGGTCTACCTGCATGGCCACGATCGTCCCTGGGTGTTCGCCCGCAGCGTGGCGGCGCGCAGCGCCCTGGAAGGCTCGGGCTTCGACCTGGCGCTGCTCGGCACCCGCTCGCTGGGCGAGTTGCTGTTCAGCGACAGCGCCTTCGAGCGCGGGCCCATCGAAGTCTGCCGCTATCCGGCGGCCGGCCTGCCCGCCGAGGTCCGCGCCGAGGGTCTCTGGGGCCGTCGCTCACGGTTTTCCCGCGGCGCGCTCGGGGTGCTGGTGGCGGAGGTGTTCCTACCGCGCCTGTGGGACCAGGCGGGAATCGCCGACGTATAATCCCCCGGTCGACTCCGGAGGTCCCCATGTTCGTCACCCTGATCAAGCCGCTGGCCCGCCTGCATCCCCGCGCCTGGGACTTCGTCCAACTGGTGCGGCTGGACCGGCCGATCGGCATCTACCTGCTGCTCTGGCCGACCCTCTGGTCGCTGTGGATCGCTGCGGACGGCGTGCCGGAACTGAAGAACCTGCTGATCTTCGTCCTCGGCGTCATCCTGATGCGCGCCGCCGGCTGCGTGATCAACGATTTCGCCGACCGTAATTTCGACGGCCACGTCGCACGCACCAAGGCGCGCCCGCTGGCCACCGGCAAGATCAGCGTGCGCGAGGCCTGGATCACCTTCGCCGTCCTGGTCGCGCTGAGCTTCGGCCTGGTCCTGCTGACCAACGCAACGACCGTCTGGCTGTCGTTCGGCGCGGTAGCCGTGGCCTCGCTCTACCCCTTCATGAAGCGCTACACCTACTATCCGCAGGTGGTGCTGGGCGCCGCCTATTCCTGGGGCATCCTGATGGCCTTCACCGCCGAGCGCGGCGAATTGCCGGCCAGCGCCTGGCTGCTGTTCCTGGCCAACGTGCTGTGGACGGTCGCCTATGACTCCTACTACGCGATGACCGACCGCGAGGACGACCTGAAGATCGGCATCAAGTCTACCGCGATCCTCTTCGGCGATGCCGACCGCCTGATCATCGGCAGCCTGCAGGGCCTGACCCTGCTCCTGCTAGCGCTGGCCGGCAACCGCTTCGAACTGGGCCTGTGCTTCTACCTCGGCCTGGCGGTGGCGGCGGCCTGCTTCGCCTGGGAAGCCTGGTCGACCCGCGACCGCGACCCGCAGGCCTGCTTCCGCGCCTTCCTGCACAACCACTGGGCTGGCCTGGCGATCTTCCTCGGCACGGTCGCCGACTACGCGCTGCGTTGAGCGGCGCGCAGGCCGGCGACCGTCTAGTCCATGTCCGGCTGGGCGACGTGCCAGGCGCCCATCTTGCCGTCACCGTTCTTGTCGCCAGGCTTCTTGTCCTGGATGAAGGTATAAAGGGGCTTGCCGTAGTAGGCCCACTGCTGGGTGCCGTCCTCGCGAGCGACCAGGCTCCAGTCGCCGCTGGCCTGCGCTCCCTGGGCCGCTGCCAGCGGCGGCCAGTTCTTCGCGCACGGCCCGGAACAGGCGGATTGCCCTTCGCTGTCCTTGTCGTAGGTATAGAGCGTCATGCCCTTGCCATCGACCAGCACGCCGTCCTTCTCGGTGGCCGGCGCCACCGTTTCCTGGGCCAGCGCGGCGAACGCCGGCAGGGCCAGCGCCAGACCCAGCGCCAGGTGGATTCTGTTCATCGCGTCTCTCTCCTGTGTCTTCAGGTGGAGCGTTCGCCGCCCGCGGGGACGGCACCGGAACCTGTTGAGCATAGCCCCGCCGCGGGCAGTCGGCGGAAACTACGCCGTTGTGTCACATACCTGACACAATTTCGTTATCTAATGCGGCGCAAGACAGATCGACCCGAGGCAAGACCATGGTTGGCAAGACAATCCTCATCGTTGATGACGAAGCACCGATTCGCGAGATGATCGCCGTGGCCCTGGAGATGGCCGGCTACGAGTGCCTGGAGGCGGAAAACACCCAGCAGGCGCACGCGGTGATCGTCGACCGCAAGCCGGACCTGATCCTGCTCGACTGGATGCTTCCCGGCACTTCCGGCATCGAACTGGCGCGACGCCTGAAGCGTGACGAACTGACCGTCGACATCCCGATCATCATGCTCACCGCCAAGGGCGAGGAGGACAACAAGATCCAGGGCCTGGAGGTCGGCGCCGACGACTACATCACCAAGCCGTTCTCGCCCCGCGAGCTGGTCGCCCGCCTGAAGGCCGTGCTGCGCCGCACCGGGCCTGGCGACAGCGAGGCGCCGATCGAGGTCGGCGGCCTGCTGCTGGACCCGATCAGCCACCGCGTGACCATCGACGGCAAGCCGGCCGAGATGGGCCCCACCGAGTACCGCCTGCTGCAGTTCTTCATGACTCACCAGGAACGCGCCTATACCCGCGGCCAACTGCTCGACCAGGTCTGGGGCGGCAACGTCTATGTCGAGGAGCGCACCGTCGACGTGCATATCCGCCGCCTGCGCAAGGCGCTCGGCGAGGTCTACGAAAATCTGGTTCAGACTGTCCGCGGGACCGGCTATCGTTTCTCCACCAAGAGCTGACCCGGCTCCCGGCCGCGCGGCGGCCGGAGTCGTTTCCCCCGGACGGTCCGTGACGGACCGCCACTGGACAGGATGCAATCCGTCGTGAACCAAGACTGGCGTGGAGCGCTGATCCGCCACCTGCTTCTCGTGCTGGCCGCCAGCCTCGTACTCGGCGTGGTCAGCGGCCATTACGGCTGGGCCCTGGCCCTCGGCCTGGCTCTCTACCTCGGCTGGACCCTCTGGCAGCTACTGCGCCTGCACCAGTGGCTGCGCAACCACCAGCCAGACGAGCCGCCGCCGGACAGCTACGGCCTCTGGGGCGAAGTCTTCGACAATATCTACCACCTGCAACGCCGCAACCAGCGCGCCCGCGGCCGCCTGCAGGCGGTGATCGACCGGATCCAGGAGTCCACCGCGGCGCTGCGTGACGCGGTGATCATGCTCGACAGCGACGGCAACCTGGAATGGTGGAACCTCGCCGCGGAAAACCTGCTCGGCCTGAAGACCCCGCAGGACGGTGGCCAGCCGGTGAGCAACCTGATCCGCCATCCGCGCTTCAAGGAATACTTCGACCAGGAGGATTACCGCGAGCCGCTGGAAATCCCCTCGCCGATCAACGAGCGCCTGCGCCTGCAATTCCACATCACCCTCTACGGCAATCGCGAGCACCTGATGCTGGTCCGCGACGTCACCCGCGTCCACCAGCTGGAGCAGATGCGCAAGGACTTCGTGGCCAACGTCTCCCACGAGCTGCGCACGCCGTTGACGGTGATCGCCGGCTACCTGGAGACCCTCCTCGACAACGTCGAGGATGTGAACCCGCGCTGGCTGCGCGCCCTGCAGCAAATGCAGCAGCAGGCCGGACGCATGCAGAACCTGCTCAACGACCTGCTCCTGCTGGCCAAGCTGGAGGCCACCGACTACCCCGGCGACAACAAGCCGGTGGCGGTGGACGCTCTCCTCGCCAGCATCCGTAACGACGCCCAGGCCCTGTCCGCCGGGCGCAACCACCGCATCAGCCTGGACGCCGCACCCGCTGTGCAGCTCAAGGGCAGCGAGGCGGAACTGCGCAGCGCCTTCTCCAACCTGGTATTCAACGCGGTGAAGTACACCCCCGACGAAGGCGAGATCCGCATCCGCTGGTGGGCCGACGAACAGGGCGCGCACCTGTCGGTGCAGGACACCGGTATCGGCGTCGACCCCAAGCACCTGCCGCGCCTGACCGAGCGCTTCTACCGGGTGGACTCCAGCCGCGCCTCCAACACCGGCGGCACCGGCCTCGGCCTGGCCATCGTCAAGCACGTGCTGATCCGCCACCGCGCGCGCCTGGAAATCAGCAGCGTGCCCGGCAAGGGCAGCACCTTCACCTGCCATTTCGCTCCGGCGCAGGTCGCCGAGGCCGAGCGCAAGGCGCCAAAGTGAGCCTCGTCGCGGTGCCGCGCCGCCGGCGTCGGTACGGCCAAGACTTGCAAGCGACGACACAGCCCCTCATTCTTAAGGGCCTTTTGGCTACCGCACACCCCCATGGACCCTTCTCCTAGTACCAGCATCGCCACCTATTTCGCCGATGCCGGCCTGATCCTCTTCGCGCTTTTCCTCGTCCTGCTCAACGGCTTCTTCGTCGCCGCCGAGTTCGCCATGGTCAAGCTCCGCGCCACCCGCGTGGAAACCATCGCCAAGCAGCACGGCTGGCGCGGCGCCATCCTGCGCAAGGTACACAACCAGCTGGACGCCTACCTGTCCGCCTGCCAGCTGGGCATCACCCTGGCCTCCCTGGGCCTGGGCTGGGTCGGCGAGCCGGCCTTCGCCGAACTCCTGGAACCGCTGCTGGCGATGATCGGCGTGCATTCCGACGAACTGATCCGCGGGATCTCCTTCTTCACCGCGTTCTTCATCATTTCCTACCTGCACATCGTGGTCGGCGAGCTGGCGCCCAAGTCCTGGGCGATCCGCAAGCCGGAACTGCTATCGCTGTGGACGGCGGTGCCGCTGTACCTTTTCTACTGGCTGATGTACCCGGCGATCTGGCTGCTCAACGCCAGCGCCAACGCCATCCTCAAGATCGCCGGCCAGGGCGAGCCCGGCCCGCACCACGAGCATCACTACAGCCGCGACGAACTGAAGCTGATCCTCCACTCCAGCCGCGCCCAGGACCCCAGCGACCAGGGCATGCGCGTGCTGGCCTCGGCGGTGGAGCTGGGCGAGCTGGAGGTGGTCGACTGGGCCAACTCCCGCGAAGACCTGGTCTACCTCGAGCACGACGCGCCGCTGGCGGACATCCTCGCTGTGATCCGTCGCCACAAGTACAGCCGCTACCCGGTCTGGGACAGCCACAAGGGCGAGTTCATCGGCCTGCTGCACATCAAGGACCTGCTGCTGGCGCTGTCCGCCCTGGACAGCCTGCCGGAGACCTTCGACCTCGACGAACTGGTGCGCCCGCTGGAGATCGTCACCAAGCACACCCCGCTGTCGCGCCTGCTGGAGCAGTTCCGCAAGGGCGGCGCGCACTTCGCCGTGGTGGAAGAGGCCGATCACAAGGTGGTCGGCTTCCTGACCATGGAGGACGTGCTGGAAGTGCTGGTCGGCGACATCCAGGACGAACACCGCAAGACCGAGCGCGGCATCCTCGCCTATCAGCCGGGCAAGCTGCTGGTGCGCGGCGACACACCGCTGTTCAAGCTCGAGCGCCTGCTCGGCATCGACCTCGATCATGTCGAGGCGGACACTCTCGCCGGGCTGGTCTACGACACCCTGAAGCGGGTACCGGAGGAAGAGGAGGTCCTCGACACCGAGGGCCTGCGGATCATCGTGAAGAAGATGCGCGGTCCGAAGATCGTCCTGGCCAAGGTGGTCAAGCTCGACTGAGACGAGCTGGCACCGGCGGCTTTCAAGGCTCGCGGACGATGGCGAAGTTCGGCAGGCTGTCGACCGGCTGGGCGAAGTCGTAGGGAATCGACTCCAGCGCCAGGCCGACGTTGCGCTGGATCACGAAGTGCAGGTGCGGCCCGCTGCTGTTGCCGGTGTTGCCGGAGCGCGCCAGCGGCGTGCCGACCTGGACCCGCTGGCCCTCGGCGACCAGCACCGAATGGCGCATCAGGTGCAGGTAGACGCCCATGGTGCCGTCGTCGTGCAGGATGCGGACGAAGTTGCCCGAGGGATTGTTGCCGCGCCCGCTCTGGTTGTTCTCGATCTTCACCACGGTGCCGCCGCGGGCGGCGATGATCGGCGTGCCCTCGGGCATGGCGATGTCCATCGCGTAGCGGCCCTTGGGGGTGAAGTGGCTGTACTTTCCATTGGCGCCCTGGGACAGGCGGAACGGCCCGCCGCGCCAGGGCAGCGGATAGCGATAGAGCAGCGGCTGCTGGCGCGGGTCGCCGAGCGCGTAGCGCAGCTTCGGCGTGTAGCTCATCGGCTTGCCGGCCTTGCGCGGCGCCAGGGTCGCCAGGCGCACCTGGCTGCGCGGCGGGACCACCCAGCGAATCGGCCCGTCGGGCACCCCGACGGCATTGCGCGGGTTGCGGATTCGCAACTCGACCTCGACCGGCGCGTAGAGGTCGTTGCGCACCTGCAGGGTCTCGCCACCCGCGTGCTTCTTCGTCTCCAGCTTCACTTCCCGTTCCAGGTGCTCGACCATCCGGTCGCGGAAGACGAACACCTGCGCCCCGGCCACGGCGCGGTCGGAGTAGGTCACCACGCCATTGGCGTCGGTGTACTTGTAGATGGTCAGGGCCGCAGCCGGAGCTGCCGCGGCGAACAGGCCACAGAGAAGGAGAAGGCGCCCTAGCATGACTGCACGGATCATGTCGTTCTGGTTATCCCGAATCGGCAAGACTAGCAGCGCTTTATTGCCAGGGCGAGACGACAGCGAGCGGGCTGTGAACGGATCGTCGGGAAAAAACCGCTCAGGCGCCGGGAACGTAATGCTTCTGGGTACTTCCGCGGGCGATCAGGCGCGACAGGTAGTCGAGCTTCTGCGGGTCGCGGTCGACGAAACGCAGGGTCAGCAGCAGCCAATCGCTGTCCGGCTTCGGCTCCAGCGCGGCGATGGCGTGCAGGTAGCCGTTCAGGCGCGCCACGTCGCTGTTTTCCTCGAGGTCCAGCACCGCGCTTTCCAGCACCTGCGGCAACGGGTCGGCGCGCTTCACCACCAGTTGCGCTTCCTTCAGGCTGACCGCCTTGATCACGCAGGGCATGCTGCTCTGCGGCAGGCGCAATTGCGCCTGGCCCAGCGGGTTGCCGCTGCCGGCGGGACGCGCACTGGCCTGGGGAGCCGAAGCCGGCTTCGGCGCGGGGGCCGGTTTTGCCGGACTGGCGGCGGGCTTGATCACCTCGGCGCGACCGCCGGTCAGGGCGGCCAGCGAATCGTTGGCCATGCCGCTGGCGATTTCCCGGCGCGGCGCGTGGGCCGCCAGGGCTTCCAGCTTGCCGCTGCGGCTCAGGGCCTTCTTGATCTTGGCCACCAACTGGTCGTTGGAGAATGGCTTGCCGATGTAGTCCGACACCCCGGCCTGGATCGCCTGGACCACGTTCTCCTTGTCGCCGCGACTGGTGACCATGATGAACGGGGTAGTCTTGAGGTTTTCCTGGGCACGGCACCAGGTCAGCAGTTCGAGGCCGGACATCTCCGGCATCTCCCAGTCGCAGAGGATCAGGTCGACGTTCTGCCGACTGAGCAGTTGCTGGGCCTTGCGGCCGTTCACGGCCTCCTCGATATGAAGGCCGGGGAAGTTGTCGCGCAACCCTTTCTTCATCAGATCTCGGATGAAGGGGGCGTCATCCACCACTAGCGCGCTGACTTTGCTCATCGACTTCTCCTGGACAGGTCCGCCTAGGATAGCCTCCCCTGCTGGCAGGATGCCAAGCCTTGCTGCAGTCGCGCGAAGAAACAAGGCTCCAGGTCAAGGGAGCCTTGCCTGCGGAAGATCACTCGCCGCGGTTGTTCTCGACCTCTTCCTTCATGCGGGTCAGGCCGATGTGACGAACGTCGGTGCCGCGAACCAGGTAGATCACCAGCTCGGCGATGTTGCGCGCATGGTCGCCGATGCGCTCCAGCGAGCGCAGGGCCCAGATGATGTTGAGCACGCGGGATATCGCCCGCGGATCTTCCATCATGTAGGTGACCAGCTCGCGCAGGGCGGTCTTGTATTCGCGATCGACGGTCTTGTCGTACTGCGCCACGGACAGCGCCAGGTCGGCGTCGAAGCGGGCGAAGGCGTCCAGTGCCTCCTGCACCATCTTCTGCACCTGGCTGCCGATGTGCCGAACCTCGACGTAGCCGCGCGGCGACTCGCCCTCCTCGCACAGCTGGATGGCGCGGCGGGCGACCTTGGAGGCCTCGTCGCCGATCCGCTCGAGGTCGATCACCGACTTCGAGATGCTGATGATCAGGCGCAGGTCGGAAGCCGCCGGCTGGCGCCGGGCGAGGATACGCACGCACTCCTCGTCGATGTTGCGCTCCATCTGGTTGATCTGGTCGTCGATCTCGCGGACCTGCTGGGCGAGGCCGGAGTCGGCGTCGATCAGCGCGTTGACCGCGTCGTTGACCTGCTTTTCCACCAGCCCGCCCATGGCCAGGAGGTGGCTGCGCACATCCTCCAGCTCGGCGTTGAACTGCTGGGAGATGTGATGGGTGAGACTGTCTTTGTTGATCATGTGGGGAATCCTTCTGGAGCCGCTGCGACCGGTGACATCAACGAGCTACGGAGAGCGCCGGAGGCAGCGGTATCGCCGCGCCCCCGGACGCGCCGCTAGCCGTAGCGGCCGGTGATGTAGTCTTCGGTCTGCTTCTTCGCCGGGTTGGTGAACAGCGTATCGGTGTCGCCGAACTCGATCAGCTTGCCCATGTACATGAACGCCGTATAGTCGGAAACCCGCGCGGCCTGCTGCATGTTGTGGGTAACGATGACGATGGTGAACTTCGACTTCAGCTCGTAGATCAGCTCTTCGATCTTCAGCGTGGAGATCGGGTCCAGCGCCGAGCACGGCTCGTCGAGCAGCAGCACTTCCGGTTCCACCGCGATGGTCCGGGCGATCACCAGGCGCTGCTGCTGGCCACCGGACAGGCCGAGGGCGGACTCGTGCAGGCGATCCTTCACCTCCTCCCACAGCGCAGCCCCCTTCAGCGCCCACTCGACGGCCTCGTCAAGTACGCGCTTCTTGTTGATGCCCTGGATACGCAGGCCGTAGACCACGTTCTCGTAGATGCTCTTGGGGAACGGGTTGGGCTTCTGGAACACCATGCCGACGCGACGGCGCAGCTCGGCGACGTCGACGCCCTTGGCGAAGATGTTGTGGCCATCGAGGCGGATCTCGCCTTCGACGCGGCAGCCGTCCACCAGGTCGTTCATCCGGTTGAAGCAGCGCAGCAGGGTCGACTTGCCGCAGCCGGACGGGCCGATGAAGGCGGTCACGCGCTGCTTCGGAATGTTCATCCGGACGTCGAACAGGGCCTGCTTGGCACCGTAGAACAGGTTCAGCCCGGGCACTTCCAGTTCGACGCTTTCGGAAGCCAGGTCGAGGCTCTGGCGGTCGCGGCCGAGCGCATCGAAGTTGATGCCGTGGCTGGCGGTCTCGTTTTGCATGGGAAGCTCCCTCAATCAGTTTTCCAGGGCCTTGTACTTCTCGCGCAGGCGATTGCGGATCGCGATGGCGGAGAAGTTCAGCAGGGCGATCACCACGACCAGCAGCAACGCCGTAGCGTATACCAGCGGCCGTGCGGCCTCGACGTTGGGGCTCTGGAAACCGACGTCGTAGATATGGAAACCGAGGTGCATGATCTTCTGGTCGAGATGCACGTACGGATAGTTGCCGTCGACCGGCAGCGACGGTGCCAGTTTCACCACGCCGACCAGCATCAGCGGCGCCACTTCGCCGGCGGCACGAGCCACGGCGAGGATCAGGCCGGTCATCATCGCCGGGCTGGCCATCGGCAGGACGATCTTCCACAGCGTTTCCGCCTTGGTCGCGCCGAGCGCCAGGGAGCCTTCGCGGACCGCGCGCGGAATCCGCGCCAGGCCTTCCTCGGTGGCGACGATCACCACCGGCACGGCGAGGATCGCCAGGGTCAGCGAGGCCCAGAACAGCCCGGGGGTACCGAAGGTCGGCGCCGGCAGGGCCTCGGGGAAGAACAGCCGGTCGATGGAACCGCCCAGCACGTAGACGAAGAAGCCCAGGCCGAACACGCCGTAGACGATCGCCGGTACGCCGGCGAGGTTGTTCACGGCGATGCGGATCACCCGGGTCAGCGGCCCCTGCTTGGCGTACTCGCGCAGGTAGACCGCGGCGATCACGCCGAACGGGGTGACGATCAGCGCCATCACCAGGGTCATCATCACGGTGCCGAAGATCGCCGGGAAGATGCCGCCCTCGGTATTGGCCTCGCGCGGATCGTCGCTGAGGAACTCCCAGAGCTTCTTGAAGTACACCGTCATCTTGGTGCCCAGGCCCATGGCGTTGGGCTGGTAGGCATGCACCAGCTTGCCAAGGGTGATTTCGCTCTCGCGGCCGCTGGCGTCGCGCATTACCACGCTGTCGCGGTTGAACTCCTGGTGCAGGCCGTTGAGCTGCTCTTCCAGGACCTTGTAGCGCGCCTGCAGCTCGCTGCGCTCGGCGGCCAGGTCGGCCTGGGCGGCGGCGTCCAGCTTGCCGTCCAACTGCAACTTGCGCTCTTTCAGGCGCAGGCGCTCGAGACCGTGGTTGATCGCGCCGATGTCGCCCTTCTCCAGCTTGTAGAGCTTGGCGTAGAGGTCGTCCACCCGCTGCATGCGCTTCTGCAGCTCGCCTACCGCGGCGTCGCCTTCGGCGACCACCTGGCCGTTCTCCTTGACGCTCAGCAGGTAGCCGTAGAAGTTGCCCCACTCGCGGCGTTCGAGAACCATCAGCGCTTCGGGGCGCTTGATGTCCTGCAGCCACTCGCCGACGACCCAGGAGAAATCGCTGCCGTAAAGCTCGCGGTTGCCCAGCTTGAGCAGCTCGCGGGTCATGAATTCGGGGCCGGCCTCCGGGACCGGCATGCCGGCGCTGCGCAGGCGCGCGCGCGGCACTTCCTCGGCCTGGACCACCTCGCCGATCACGGTCTTGGCGGCTTCGCCAGGGATCTGGTAAGTCGCCTCGATGACGTTCGCCGGCCAGAAGTGGCCGAGGCCGCGTACCGCGATCACCGCCAGCAGGCCGATGGTCATGATCACCGCGATCGACACCGCGCCGGCGTTCATCCACACCCAGGGCGAGCCGCTGCCGAACCAGGCTTTGACGGTTTCCTGTTTCTGTTTCACAGAGCTATACCTCCGCCGCTTACAACGACGCGTATTTCTTGCGCAGACGCTGACGGATCAGCTCTGCCAGGGTGTTCATCACGAAGGTGAACGTCAGCAGTACCAGCGCCGAGAGGAACAGCACGCGGTAGTGGCTGCCGCCGACCTCCGACTCGGGCATCTCCACCGCGACGTTGGCCGCCAGGGTGCGCATCCCCTCGAAGATGTTCACTTCCATCACCGGGGTATTGCCGGTCGCCATCAGCACGATCATGGTCTCGCCGACGGCGCGGCCCATGCCGATCATCAGCGCCGAGAAGATGCCTGGGCTGGCGGTCAGGATCACCACGCGGGTCAGCGTCTGCCAGGGCGTGGCGCCCAGGGCCAGGGAGCCGTAGGTGAGGCTGCGCGGCACGCTGAAGATGGCGTCCTCGGCGATCGAGAAGATATTCGGGATCACCGCGAAGCCCATTGCCAGCCCGACGATCAGGGCATTGCGCTGGTCGTAGGTGATGCCCAGGTCGTGGCTCAGCCAGAGGCGCATGTCGCCGCCGAAGAAGGTGGTCTCCAGGTGCGGGCTCAGCCACAGGGCGAAGGCGCCGACGGCGAGCACCACCGGGATCAGCAGCGCGGCCTCCCAGCCGGCCGGCAGGCTCAGGCGGATACGCTCGGGCAGGCGGCTCCAGAGCAGGCCGGCGAGAAGGATGCCCAGCGGCGTCAGCAACAGCAGGCTGAACACCCCCGGCAGGTGGCCTTCGACGTAGGGTGCCAGGAACAGGCCGGCGAAGAAGCCGAGGATCACCGTCGGCAGCGCCTCCATCAGCTCGATCACCGGCTTGACCTTGCGGCGCATCGCCGGAGCCATGAAATAGGCGGTGTAGACGGCAGCCGCGATGGCCAGCGGAGCTGCCAGGATCATCGCGTAGAAGGCGGCCTTGAGCGTGCCGAAGGTCAGCGGCGAGAGGCTCAGCTTCGGTTCGAAGTCGGTGGTCGCGGCGGTGGACTGCCAGACGTAGGCCGGCTTGTCGTAGCTCTCGTACCAGACCTTGCCCCAGAGCGCGCTCCAGGAGATTTCCGGGTGCGGGTTGCTCAGGGCGAAACGGTGGATCTTGCCACCCTGCTCCAGCAGCAGGCGGTTGGCCCGCGGCGACAGGGTGATGATCCCGGAAGAGTCGGCTACCGGCTGGACCAGCAGGGGACGGGGCGCGGTGCTGTGGAAGACGCCGAGGTTGCCCTTCTCGTCCAGGGCGATGAAGCCCTTGCGCCGTTGTTCCGGAGCGATGGCGCTGATCGGCGCGCCATCCAGGTTGAAGTCGCGAACGTGCGACAGGCGCGGCTCACCGTCGGTATCGCGAGCCATGAACCACTGGGCGATGCCACCCTTGGAGTCGCCCACCAGCAGCGAGATTCCGCCCAGCAGTTGGGTGCTCGCGGTGACCTCGGCGTTGGGGTCTTCCAGCAGCTTGTAGCGACCGTTCAACTGGCGGCTGTGCAGGTCGAACACATCGGCGGTGGCACGTCCGTTGATCACGTACAGCCACTGCTTGCGCGGGTCGAGGTAGATGGCTTTCACCGGTTCGGCGATCTGCGGGAGTTCGATGCGCTCCTCGTCCAGCGTGCTTTCGCCGGTCAGCATGTTCTCTTCGCGAGTCATGCTCAACAGCAGCAGTTGCTTGTCGACGGAGCCAGCCAGCAGCAGGCTGTCGTCGCCGGCATTGATACTCACATGCTCCAGCGGGCGGCCCTGCGGATCGAGACCGATCGGGGTCTCGCCGTAGGGGAAGGCGATCTCCGGGGTGATGGTCTTCTTGTTGTCCGGGTAGGTGACCTTGTAGGTGTGCTGGAACACCAGCACCTGTCCGTTGGACAGGCCCAGGGCGACCGTCGGGCTGCCCGGCTGGTCCTGGGCGATCGAGCGGATCTCGCTGCCCGCCGGAAGCGGCAGAGCGACACGCTTCAGTTCGACACCGGTCTTGGCGTTGAAAAAGAGGATCTCGCCCTGGCCGCCGACGCGCATGGCCACCTGGTTCTGCTCCTCGATGCTGAGCAGCAGGGGCACCTGCGCCTGCTGCATCCAGGCCGGGGTCAGCGCTTCGCGGGTCTCCAGGTCGGCGCCGCGGAACAGCGGGAGCACGACGTAGGCCAGGTAGAAGAAGATCAGGGTGATCGCCGCCAGCACGGCCAGGCCGCCGACCAGCACGTACCAGCGGGTCAGGCGGTCCTTGAGGGCACGGATGCGGCGCTTGCGTTGCAGGGCTGGCGTATTGAAGTCAATCCGCTCGGGAGCAAGGGAGGAGTTCATCGGGGAGTTGGCCATGTCGTTCATGGGGTGACACCCTAAAGGCTCTGTATGACAGACAGATGACAGCAACATGACGCAACAAAGCCCGCCAGCAGAGCCTCGCTGGCGGGAAAGGCCGGCGGGTCCTAGCGCCCGCCGGCAGAGCCTTCATGCCTGGACGGCCCATCGCTGGGCCATCCGCTCAAGTCACTGGATTACAGGCCCAGTTCCTTGATCGCCTTCTCGGCCACCTTGGCCGGCAGCGGGATGTAGCCGTCCTTGACCACGACCTGCTGGCCGGTCTTGGACAGGACCAGCTTGAGGAACTGAGCCTCCAGCGGATCCAGCGGCTTGTTCGGCGCCTTGTTCACATAGACGTAGAGGAAGCGCGACAGCGGATAGGTGCCGTTCAGGGCGTTCTGCTCGTTGTCCTCGACGAAGGCAGCGCCTTCCTTCTTGGCCAGGGCCACGGTCTTCACGCTGGCGGTCTTGTAGCCGATACCGGAGTAGCCGATGCCGTTCAGCGACTGGCTGACCGACTGCACCACGGAAGCCGAACCCGGCTGCTCGTTGACGTTCGGACGGAAGTCGCCTTTGCACAGGGCTTCTTCCTTGAAGTAGCCGTAGGTGCCGGAAACCGAGTTGCGGCCGAACAGTTGCACCGGCTTCTTCGCCCAGTCGCCGGTCAGGCCCAGGTCGCCCCAGGTCTTCACGTCCTGCTTGCTGCCGCACAGGCGGGTAGCGGAGAAGATCGCATCGACCTGCTGCATGGTCAGGCCTTTGATCGGGTTGTCCTTGTGCACGAAGATCGCCAGGGCGTCGACAGCGACCGGGACGGCGGTCGGCTTATAGCCGTACTTCTGCTCGAAAGCCTGCAACTCGACGTCCTTCATCTTGCGGCTCATCGGGCCCAGGTTGGCGGTGCCTTCGGTCAGGGCCGGCGGCGCGGTGGAAGAACCGGCAGCCTGGATCTGGATGTTCACGTTCGGATAGAGGCGCTTGTACTCCTCGGCCCACATGGTCATCAGGTTGGCCAGAGTGTCGGAGCCGACGCTCGACAGGTTGCCCGACACACCGCTGGCCTTCTGATATTCCGGCAGCGCCGGGTCGATCGCGGCTACCGCGGAAGCGGCGCCTACGCCTGCGGCGACGAACGTCAGGGCCGCCATCAAACGCTTGAGTTTCATGCCTTGCTCCTTGGACAGGATGGGGTTGGATGGAACGGGGGCCAGTATCGTCAGGCCGCATGAAGACTCTATGAAAGGAATGTGACAGTTGGATGAAATGCCATCAGCCTTCCGACATTTTTCCGCAAGCCTTGGGAGAAGCCCTGCCACACCCCTAAAAGCCTGGAAACACTAGGGCTCCAGCCTTTCATGGAGGGGCCGGGGAGGCCCTCTGGAGCGCGTTTTCGATCCGCCTGGGGGAGGTAGCCGTCCATCCGCTTCATGCAGGATGGGTAGTTTCCAGGGCAATTGTGACAGTCGCCGCCGGCATCCGCCGTCGAGAAAAGAAGCGAGCAAGCACGCTTTTTCCGAGCGCAAAAGCAAA
>NZ_KV811249.1:0-1160 GCF_001813025.1 Pseudomonas sp. HMSC066A08 | reverse complement strand
CCGCACGTCAACGTCGGCACCATCGGTCACGTTGACCATGGCAAGACCACTCTGACCGCTGCACTGACCAAGGTCTGCTCGGACACCTGGGGTGGTTCCGCTCGTGCTTTCGATCAGATCGACAACGCGCCGGAAGAAAAGGCCCGCGGTATCACCATCAACACCTCGCACGTTGAATACGATTCCGCTGTTCGTCACTACGCTCACGTTGACTGCCCCGGTCACGCCGACTACGTGAAGAACATGATCACCGGTGCTGCCCAGATGGACGGCGCGATCCTGGTTTGCTCTGCTGCCGACGGCCCCATGCCGCAGACCCGCGAGCACATCCTGCTGTCCCGCCAGGTAGGCGTTCCCTACATCGTCGTGTTCCTGAACAAGGCCGACATGGTCGACGACGCCGAGCTGCTGGAACTGGTCGAGATGGAAGTTCGCGATCTGCTGAACACCTACGACTTCCCGGGCGACGACACTCCGATCATCATCGGTTCCGCGCTGATGGCGCTGGAAGGCAAGGATGACAACGGTATCGGCGTAAGCGCCGTGCAGAAGCTGGTAGAGACCCTGGACTCCTACATTCCGGAGCCGGTTCGTGCCATCGACCAGCCGTTCCTGATGCCGATCGAAGACGTCTTCTCGATCTCCGGCCGCGGTACCGTGGTAACCGGTCGTGTAGAGCGCGGCATCATCAAGGTCCAGGAAGAAGTGGAAATCGTCGGCATCAAGGCGACCACCAAGACCACCTGCACCGGCGTTGAAATGTTCCGCAAGCTGCTCGACGAAGGTCGTGCTGGTGAGAACGTCGGTATCCTGCTGCGCGGCACCAAGCGTGAAGACGTAGAGCGTGGCCAGGTTCTGGCCAAGCCGGGCACCATCAAGCCGCACACCAAGTTCGAGTGCGAAGTGTACGTGCTGTCCAAGGAAGAAGGTGGTCGTCACACCCCGTTCTTCAAGGGCTACCGTCCGCAGTTCTACTTCCGTACCACCGACGTGACCGGTAACTGCGAGCTGCCGGAAGGCGTAGAGATGGTAATGCCGGGCGACAACATCAAGATGGTTGTCACCCTGATCGCTCCGATCGCCATGGAAGATGGCCTGCGCTTCGCGATCCGCGAAGGCGGCCGTACCGTTGGTGCCGGCGTGGTTGCCAAGATCATCGA
>NZ_KV811248.1:0-3114 GCF_001813025.1 Pseudomonas sp. HMSC066A08 | reverse complement strand
TGGTCAGCAATGACCGGGGGTTTTGCTTTTGCGCTCGGAAAAGTCTGCGAAAATCCGGGGAAAAGGCAGCTATACGGCAGGGCTTTTCGTAGGCAAAGCGCAAGTGCCTCTATATGATGCGTGCCTGGCTAGTGTGGGGCGTCTATGCAGACCTTGCTGAAACTACTTCAAGACGGGCGATTCCACTCCGGTGAGGAGTTGGGGGCAGTACTGGGCATCAGTCGCAGTGCGGTCTGGAAACGCTTGCAGCACCTGGAGGCTGAACATGGCCTGCAGTTCCACAAGGTGCGTGGTCGGGGTTACCGCCTGGCGAGTCCCCTCAGTCTCCTGGATCTGCAGAAGATCGACAGCCTCTGGCCTGTCGAGATCATGCCCACCGTCGATTCGACCAATACCGAGGCCATGCGCAGACTCGCGGCTGGAGCCTCGACGCCTTTCGTTATCGTCGCCGAGCAGCAGACTGCCGGGCGCGGACGTCGCGGGCGAGCCTGGGTCAGTCCCTATGGAGAGAACCTCTATTATTCTCTGGCCATTACTGTCAGGGGGGGCGCTCGGGAGCTCGAAGGGTTGAGCCTGGTCGTCGGTCTCGCGGTGCTCCGGGCCCTGGAGTCTTTGGGCGTCCGGGACGCCGGGTTGAAGTGGCCGAACGACCTTCTGCAGGGAGGCAGGAAGATCGCCGGAATTCTCCTGGAGCTGAGTGGCGATCCCGCGGATCTGTGTCATGTCGTTATCGGCATAGGGATCAACGTCAACATGAAGACCGCCACTGATATCGGCCAGCCTTGGACCTCCCTGCGCGAAGCGCTGGGGGAGCTGGTGGATCGTTCGCGGCTGCTCTCTGCTCTCAATCGGCAACTGGCCGATTATCTCGATAGGCATTCGCGCGAAGGCTTTGCTGCAAGTCGCGAGGAGTGGGAGTCCTGCAATCTCTGGCAGGGTGCCCAGGTCATTCTCTCGACTGCTCTGAGCTCCATCGAGGGTCGAGTGCTGGGTGTCGATAGCCGAGGAGCGCTGCGTCTCGAGGTGGATGGCGTGGAGCAGGGTTTCAGTGGAGGGGAGCTTAGTTTGAGGTTGCGTCAATGATTCTCGAGCTCGACTGTGGAAACTCGCTGATCAAGTGGCGGGTCATCGAGGGCGCGGCACGGTCGGTCGCTGGTGGCCTTGCGGAATCCGATGATGCGCTGGTTGAACAGTTAACATCGCAGCAAGCGCTGCCAGTGCGAGCCTGTCGCTTGGTGAGCGTTCGCAGCGAGCAGGAAACCTCGCAACTGGTCGCACGGTTGGAGCAGCTGTTCCCGGTTTCGGCGCTGGTTGCATCATCCGGCAAGCAGTTGGCGGGGGTGCGCAACGGCTATCTCGATTACCAGCGCCTGGGGCTCGACCGTTGGCTGGCCCTCGTCGCGGCTCATCACCTGGCTAAGAAGGCCTGCCTGGTCATCGATCTGGGGACTGCGGTTACCTCTGACCTGGTCGCGGCAGATGGTGTGCATCTGGGGGGCTACATATGCCCGGGCATGACCCTGATGAGAAGCCAGTTGCGCACCCATACCCGACGTATCCGCTACGACGATGCAGAGGCCCGGCGGGCGCTTGCCAGTCTTCAGCCAGGGCAGGCCACGGCCGAGGCGGTTGAGCGGGGTTGTCTGCTCATGCTCAGGGGGTTCGTTCGTGAGCAGTACGCCATGGCGTGCGAGCTGCTCGGTCCGGATTGTGAAATATTCCTGACGGGTGGGGATGCCGAACTGGTTCGCGACGAACTGGCTGGTGCCCGGATCATGCCGGATCTGGTTTTCGTAGGACTGGCACTGGCTTGCCCGATTGAGTGAGAGGATATATGCGCTGGTTCTTCCTGTTTCTCCTGGCCCTGAACGTCTTCTACTACGTCTGGCACCAGCAGCAATCCCCGCTACGGGCCAAGGAAATCGCACCGCTGGAACTCTATAAGGATGGGCAGAAGAACATTCTGCTGTTGGCCGAGAGCAACCTTGCTTCCAGGGCGCGCTCGGGATCGCAGGTGCCGGCGTCGAGTGTTCCTTCGGCTGCCGGAGAGTCGATCGCATCCGAGTCGGCCTGTCTATATCTTGGCGGAGGCGGTGAGGAGGCGGATGCCCGAAGGTTGCAGCAGCGCCTGCTGGGCCTGGATATCGAGGCGGAGGTCGAGGCCCGTGGGGAGATGAGCGTCGATTACTGGGTCTATCTTCCTCCGCTAGCCTCGCGGGAGGCTGCGCTTCGTCAGTTGAAGGAGCTTCAGGCGCGCAATATCGACAGCTACCTGATTGGCGAGGGAGTGCTGGCCAATGGCATTTCTTTGGGGATGTTTTCCGCGCGGGATTCGGCTGAAAGTGCGCAGGTCCGTCTCAAGACGGCAGGTTACGAGGCGGAGCTGAAGGAGTTGCCCCGCGGGCAGCGTGATTTCTGGGTAAGGGTGGCTCCCGGCAGCCGGCGTCTGGTGGATGAGCAACTGCTCCAGGAGCTGGCTCGGGACTTCAAGGGATTGCAGCATCAAATAATGTCGTGCAAAGGTGTTGCATCCCCCTGATGGTTTGCATAGAATGGCGCCCGCTTCGCAGGGGGAAGGCTGAAAGACTCCTACCATGAAGTTGCTGTTGAAACCTAAGTTCAGGTTTTTTAAGAGAAAACTCTTGACAGCAAGGTGGCAGACGTAGAGAATGCCGCCCACCAGTTTGGAGGGATTCCCGAGTGGCCAAAGGGATCAGACTGTAAATCTGACGTCATAGACTTCGAAGGTTCGAATCCTTCTCCCTCCACCAGTTTAAAAGCGTGAGCTTCGGGCTCCGCGGGTATAGTTCAGTGGTAGAACCTCAGCCTTCCAAGCTGATGATGCGGGTTCGATTCCCGCTACCCGCTCCAGTCAAGTTGCTTGTGTTTCGCTCATGTAGCTCAGTTGGTAGAGCACACCCTTGGTAAGGGTGAGGTCAGCGGTTCAAATCCGCTCATGAGCTCCATTTATCCAAGGGCAGATATGAAAATATCTGCCCTTGTTCTAATGGTAGCGTGATCCGCTCAATTCCTTGAAGGGGATGGTCTCCATGGCTAAAGAAAAATTTGAACGGAACAAGCCGCACGTCAACGTCGGCACCATCGGTCACGTTG